>JASJDY010000042.1 GCA_030065025.1 Planctomycetota bacterium | reverse complement strand
GACCTGTTCGTCCCCTACGTGCTGGAGCGTCGCCCGGCATCGCTGGGCCCCCTGCCGGGCCGCACGGTGACCCGCCGGTGAACGAACCGGGCGCCGCCGGGCGCTCCGGGGGCCCGGCGCGCTCGTCAGGGGCCGTGCCCGGCCCCCGGGGCGCGTATCGTGACGGGATGCGACTCGCAATCTGCCTGTCCCTGGCCCTCCTGCTCTGCGCGTGCAGCTCGGTCGAGGCGCCCAGCCTGCCCCGCTTCCTCGGCGGCGGCGACGACGCGCCCGATCCCGTGGCCACGGCTGCGGGCACCGCGATCTCGACGCCCGAGATCCAAAGGGCGGGCGATGCCCTCTTCGCGCAGGCCGACTCGCTCACCGATCCCGTCGCGCGGGCCGGCGTCTATGCCGACATCGCCGAGGACTACCCCGGGCATCCGCGGGCCGCGGAAGCGCGCTACCTGGCGGGGCGCAGCTACTACGAGGCGGGCGAGTGGGAGTCCGCCATCGAGACGCTGAAGCAGTACATGACCGACTCGCCGGTCAATCCGCACCTCGCGCAGGTCGAGGAGATGATCTACCGCAGTGCGCTCAGCTACATCGAGCGCGATCGTGGCATCCTCGGCGTGTTCGACGAGCAGGGCACCGGCCTGGAGGCGCTGCGCTTCGTCCCCGTCGTCTTCCCCGCGGGACAGTACGCGGACGACGCAATCCTCTACATGGCGCGGTACTTCCGCGACGAGGGTGAGCTGCAGCGTTCGTCGCTCTACTACAAGGAGCTGCTCCAGCGCTACCCGGACAGCGAGTGGAGCTTCGAGGCGCGGCGTGAGCTCGGCGGCACGTACGCCCTCCGCGACGTGGGCGGCCCGTACCACGCGGGCTTCGTCGACCGCGATCCGCGCGAAGCCGTACCGGGCGACGATCCCAAGGCGGCGGCCTTCGCCGGTCCCGTGCGCAGCAGCCTCGAAATGGCGCTCGAGGAGTACGACAAGTACCTCGAGCGCATCGCGCGTGACCCGGGTCGTCGCGCGGAGTACGCCCAGCGCGTTCGCGAGGTCGAGGCCGAGAAGGCGCGCGTGCGCGAACGGCTCGCGGAGAAAGACGAGCGCATCGCCGCCTGGTACGCCGGCCAGGGCGACGCGCGTGCGGCGGAGGTCTACCGCCGCTCGGCCGCGCGCTGGCGCGGCGCGACGGACACGCGCGTGCTGCCCAACGTCCGCCCGCAGCCCACGACCGCCACCGCGCCTGCTACGCAGCCGACGCCCGCCCCGCGGGTGACGGCTCCGCCCGCCGCGACGCCGCCGATGCCGACGCGTCCGCCCATGCCGGCGCAGCCGCCGATGCCCGCACAGCCGCGGCCGACCACGATGCCGGTGACGCGGGGTGTGCCCCCCTATCCGACGCGCCCGTCCGTGCCTCCTCCGCCGCCGCCCCCGTCATGGCCGCCGTCGCGTTGATCCGCAGCGTCCTGATCCTCGTCCTGCTCCTGGGCGCGGCCTGCAGCGGCTACAGCACCCAGCGGCTGGAGGACTTCCCGCGCGCGCGCACGATCGCCGTCGTGCCGTTCACGAACACGGGCTTCCGGCGTGATCTGGAGCTGCGCCTGTCCCAGGCCGTCGCCACCGAGCTGCGCGCGCGCACGTCCTACGCGCAGACGACGCCGCAGTCCGCCGACCTCCTCCTCACGGGCAGCATGGCCGCCGAGGAGACGCCGATCGTGCTGGACGACGAAGGACGCGTCGTGCAGAAGCGCCTGGAGGGCTGGATCGACGTGCGGGTCGTGGAGCGCGCCAGCGGACGCGTCCTCCGGGAAGGACGCGTTCGGGCTCTCGAGGAGGTCCGGCCGGGCACGGGCGGTGAGAGCGTCGAGGGCTCCGCCAGCGACGAGTGGGTCAGGCAGCTGGCCGAGCGCGTCGTGCAGCTGCTGGAGAGGCCGTTCTGAGCAGCGGCCAAACGGCCAACGCTGGCGCCCGGTGAGGCGTAGGTACGGCGAAACCGGCTGGGGGGCAGGGGCGTCGCATAGACTCCGAGCACTGCCATGACCAACTCAGATCCCAACAACTCGCAGCAGCCGCCGCAGCAGCAGCCCGGGTCCTCCCGGCCGCCGCGGCCGCGCCGCAACGCGCCCCTCCTCCTCCTGATGCTGGGTCTCGTCGCCATCATCGTGCTCGTCATGAGCACGGGCGACGGGAAGACGAAGACCCTCACGGTCCTCCAGCTGGACCAGCTGATCGAGGACCAGTTCGTAGCCGAGCTGACGGTCCACGACGGCAAGCGCGTGACGGGCAAGTTCCGCGACATCGAGCACCCCTACCGGAACTTCGAGAAGTTCGAGATCAAGTCGCTCGGGCCTCCCGGTGAAGGCAGCGCCCTCACGCCGGAGCGTCGCAAGAAGTGGATGGAAGGGCTCGACGCCTACGGCGCGAAGTTCGACGACAAGGAGAGCAGCACCTTCCTGTCGCAGTTCCCGACCTTCCTCCTCTGGATTGGTCTACTGCTCCTGTTCTGGTTCTTCGTCATCCGCCAGATGATGGGCCGCGCCGGCGGCGGCAACGTGATGCAGTTCGGCAAGTCCAAGGCCAAGATGCACACGAAGGAGCGCAGCAACGTCACCTTCGACGACGTGGCCGGCATCGAGGAGGCCGAGGACGAGGTCTCCGAGATCGTCGCGTTCCTCAAGTCGCCCCAGAAGTTCAAGCGCATCGGCGCGCGCATCCCGCGCGGCGTGATGCTCGTGGGGCCGCCCGGCTGCGGCAAGACGCTCCTCGCCAAGGCGATCGCGGGCGAGGCCGGCGTGCCCTTCTTCTCCGTATCCGGCTCCGACTTCGTCGAGATGTTCGTCGGCGTCGGCGCGAGCCGCGTGCGCGACCTGTTCAAGCAGGCCCGCGAGAGCTCGCCGTGCATCGTGTTCCTCGACGAGATCGACGCCGTCGGCCGCCGCCGCGGCACCGGCCTCGGCGGTGGGCACGACGAGCGCGAGCAGACGCTCAACCAGATCCTCGTCGAGATGGACGGCTTCGACACCGACCAGGGCATCATCCTCCTGGCCGCGACGAACCGCCCCGACGTGCTCGACCCGGCGCTCCTGCGTCCGGGCCGCTTCGACCGCAACATCGTCATCAACCTGCCCGACGTGAAGGGCCGCGAGCAGATCCTGCGCATCCACAGCCGCAAGGTGAAGATGGCGCCCGCAGTCGATCTGGCGCGCGTGGCGCGGGCGACGCCCGGCTTCTCCGGCGCCGATCTCGAGGCGCTCGTCAACGAGTCTGCCCTCATGGCCGTGACCGCCGGCCGCGAGGCCGTGTCGCTCCACGACCTCGAGGAGGCGCGCGACAAGATCCGCTTCGGCCGCTCCCGCAAGAGCATGCTGATGAGCGACAAGGAGAAGCGCGTCACCGCCTATCACGAGGCCGGCCACTCCATCATCACGGTGAAGGAGGAGTACGCGGACCCGCTGCACAAGGTCACGATCATCCCGCGCGGCATGGCGCTGGGCGTGACGATGGCGCTCCCCGAGCAGGACCGTCACGGCATGGGCAAGAAGGAGATGCTCGCCCGCCTGCGCGTGTGCTTCGGCGGGCGCATCGCCGAGGCCCTCGTGTGCGACGACATCACGAGCGGCGCACAGAACGACATCGAGCAGGCCACCGAGCTCGCCCGCCTCATGGTCACGAAGTGGGGCATGAGCGAGAAGGTCGGCCCGATCAGCCTCGCCGAGGGCGAGGAGCACCTGTTCCTCGGCCGCGAGGTCACCCGCACGGTCAACCACAGCGAGGCCACGGCCCAGCTGATCGACGACGAGGTGAAGCGTCTGCTCACCGAGGCCTACGCCGCCGCGGAACAACTCCTGCAGGAGAACATGGACGGGCTCCACGCCGTGTCCGAGGCCCTGCTCGAGCACGAGACGCTGTCCGGCGAGGAGGTCAACGCGATCCTCCGCGGTGAGGACCTGGAGGAGTGGCGCAAGGGGCACGAGAAGGCCTCCACCCCCACACCTCCCGGCGCACCCGCGGGCGACGCGACGGCCGAGGACGAAGCCAAGGACGGCGAACGCGCCGACGACGGCAGGCCGGCCGAAGGGTTCGCGTATTAGTGGCGACGTGACCGATGCCTGATGCCACGCAGTTGCCGGTCATCTGGGGCATCGTCAACGTCACGCCGGACAGCTTCAGCGACGGTGGCCGCTATGCGGACACCGAGACCGCGGTCGCCCATGGCCTCGTGCTGGCCGCCGACGGCGCGGACGTGCTCGACATCGGCGGCGAGAGCACCCGACCCGGTGCGACGCCCGTCTCGATCGACGAGGAGATCGCGCGCGTCGTCCCCGTCATCGAGGGCCTGGCCGCGGAGCTGCCGGAAGCCACCATCAGCATCGACACGCGGCACGCCGCCGTGGCCGAAGCGGCGCTGGACGCCGGCGCCACGATCGTCAACGACGTGAGCGCGGGGTCGGACCCCGCGATGTTCGCGCTGGCCGCCCGCCACGACGTGGACCTCGTGCTCATGCACATGCTCGGGCAGCCACAGACGATGCAGGCCGACCCGCGCTACGACGACGTGGTGGCGGAGGTCGCCGGGTACCTGCAGGCGCGCCGCGAGGCCGCGATGGCGGCCGGCGTCCGCGACGAGCGGATCTGGATCGACCCCGGCATCGGGTTCGGCAAGACCCTCGACCACAACCTGGCGCTGCTGCGCGACCTCGAGGCGCTGGTGCGCCTCGGTGCGCCCGTGCTGCTCGGCGCATCGCGCAAGACCTTCCTCGGCAGGCTCACCGAGCGCCCCGAGCCGTCGGAGCGCCTGGCCGGCTCGCTGGCGTGCGCGCTGCGTGCCCTCGAAGCGGGCGTCCGCGCAGTGCGCGTCCACGACGTGCGCGAGACGCGGGAGATCCTCGAGGTCTTCACGCGAATCCGCTGATCGAAAGCCGGACGCGCTTCGCGGCGGGACTGTACGATGCGCGCGTGATGTGGATGCCCAGCCCCGCCTTCATCGCCGACCTGTCGCCGAAGAACTGGCTGGAGCTCTTCCTCCTCTTCATCGCGCTCTACCTCTTCCTGCGCTTCCTGCGCAGGACGATCGCCGGAGGCATCTTCAAGGGCCCCGCGATGCTGTCGTGGGTCGTGATCCTCGGGATCTTCCTGCTCCTGCGTGAGGTGGAGCTGGACGTGCTCAACTCGATCCTGAGCACCGCGTTCCCCGTGTTCATCATCGCGCTGGTCGTGACGTTCCAGATGGAGCTCCGCCACGGTATTGCGCGCCTCGGCAACGTCGGGTTCCTGCGCAAGATCATCGGCTCGCGCACGGCACGGCCCGAGCAGATGAAGCCGGTCGACGAGATCATCCGCGCCTGCCGTCAGTTCGCCGAGCGCCGGGTCGGCGCCCTGATCGCCGTGGAGCGCAACATCGACCTCGGCACGTACATGGACACGGGCGTCCCGATGGACGCGATCATCCGCGCCGAGACGCTGGACACGATCTTCAGCACGCACACCGTGCTCCACGACGGTGCCCTGCTCATCCGCGGCGACCGCATCGCGGCGGCGGGGTGCCTGCTGCCCCTGACGGAGCGCCCGCAGCTCGCCCGCGACTACGGCACCCGACACCGGGCGGCCATCGGCCTGAGCGAGCAGAGCGACGCCGTCGTGCTCGTCGTGTCCGAGGAGCGCGGCGACGTGCACAAGGCCGAACGCGGCGAGATGGAGGAGGTCACCGACTGGGAGTGGCTGCGCGCCTACCTGAGCATCGTGTTCGCCGAGAAGACCGGCCTCGTCCCGCGGGAGCTCGAGTGACATGAGGCCGCCCGCACCCACGGACCGCCCCACCCTGGCCAGCGCCCGCCGGACGAACTGGAAGGTCTTCCTGCTCCAGGAGTGGGGCCTGTTGCTCCTGGCCGCGGCGCTCGCCGTGATCATCTGGGAGATCACGAGCCGCCGCGTCCTGAAGACGCACACGCTCGACGACGTCGAGATCCAACTCGTGGTCGACCCGGCCATCCGCGACCGCGTGGGCGCGGTGATCACCGGCAAGGTCACGAAGGACTTCGAGCTGTTCTGCTCGGAGCGCGAGAAGGACGAAGCGCTCGAGGCGCTGAACGTCGACGGCCGGCCGGTCGTCACGATGCGCATCACGCAGCCGATCGAGTCGGGCAAGCGCGATCTCAACGCGCGCTTGGACAAGTACGACTGGCCCTTCGCCAACCACCACCGGATCCTCGTGCAGGCCAGCGCGGACGCCCCGGCGGGTGAGGTGTTCGCCCTCGCCGAGGCCCATCCGCGTGTGTCCTGGCCCGACGACGACGAGGCCACGTTGCCCAGGCGCTCGGAGCTCGCCAAGCGCGGCATCGAGGTGCGCATCAAGGTGTCGCAGGACAAGATCGACCTGATGGCGCCCAAGGGCCGCGAGGACGATCCCGGCTGGACGTTCCTCTCGCCCGACCCGATCAACCTCACGTCGGTGGCCGGCGAGCTCGTCGCGTACGACGACATCCCCTTCGACCGGCCCCAGCGCTACGACCTGGAGTTCGAGGGCTGGATCCAGACCGACGACACGACCTGGCGGCGCGGTCTGAAGATCCCGACGCTCTCGGCCACCGTGACGCTGGTCGAGACGGGCGAGATGCCGCTCCAGAACCGCGTGATCATGCAGCTGCCGCAGGAGTACCAGGCGGATCTCGACCGTCAGGCGATCCCCGGCGTAAACGTGGGCGGCAAGCTGCTGTTCACGGGTCAGCTGAAGGGTCCCAAGAAGGACCTCGAGGCGCTGCAGAAGGATCCGAGCGCGTGGGCCTGGGGCATCGAGGTGCAGGACGCGGCCGAGCTGCCGGACGGCACGATGAACGCGGGGCCGTCGGAGTGGAAGACGGTGCGGGCGCGGTTCGTGTGGTATCCGACGAAGCCGGAGTTCCGGGACGCGGGCATCGAGTTCCAGCCGAAGCCGGGGCAGGACGACTTCGACATCAAGGTGCGCTGGAACAAGCGGAAGCGTTAGCCGCGCCGGTCGCCGGCGTCCATCCAGCGGCCTCCGTCGATGCGCATCGCCGTAGGGGCGGCCGGAGGCCCTGAGCGAGACGGCGTCGAGTGAAGGGCCGAACGCCCGCCCGGAACGCATGCTCCAGCGACCTGCGAGGTCGTGGGATTCACCTCGGTCGGTTGCGTGGCCGTGGCCGTGGCCGTGAACGAGTTACGCCGAAGGCGGCTCCGCCAGCCCGTACAGCGTCCACGTGTTGACCGGCTTGCCCTGCAGCTTCAGGTAGTAGAACAGCTGCGCCTTGTGCGTTTGCAGGTGCGCCACCATCCCGAGCAGGTGCTGGCCCAGCGGTCGCAGGGTCGGATCCCACGGCGCCGGGATCACGTGATTCGCGAGCTTCTCGGGCCCGGCGCTATCCACGGCGGCCAGCGCACGCGCCTTGTCCTTCGCCAGCTCGGCCTTGGCCTCTGCCACGCTCTCGACCGTCGTGGGCGGCTGATCCTCGGGCTGGCCCTGCATGATCTGGGGCCAGCGATCCTCGGTGAAGTTCTCCATGCACCAGCCGCACGCGTCGGTGAGGTGCCGGAGCAGCTGGCGCGTCGGCATCCAGTCGGTGCCCTCGGACGGTGCCCAATCCAGCTTGTCCTCGTCGACCAGGTCCATGAGGCCGTCGGCAGCGCGATAGACCTCCTCGATCTCGCTCTTCAGTAGTGCAACCCAATCCATCAGCAGGTCTCCTTCATAGTGGATGCGCGTCTTCTACCACGCGGCGCATTCGCTTTCCGGCGACGTCACGGCCACGGCCACGGCCACGGCCACGGCCACGATCGGCATCCGAACGCCGATGCCGAGTTCCGATGCCGATTCCGGAGACGAGGGGCTCCCGCTCTCGGGATTCGGCATCGGTATCGGTATCGGCATCGAATGTCGGGACACGCCCCGAACGCGAAGACGGGCGGGCGTTCGTCGGCCCTACGGGCCTCCTCCGGCCGCCCCTACAGGCCCTCGTGCATCCGAGCGCCGAGGGCATGTCCGATAGCCATGCCGACTTCCGATGCCGATTCCGGAGACGAGGGGCTCCCGCTCTCGGGATTCGGCATCGGAACTCGGTATCGGCATCGGCGTATGCGGGCGATGCGAAAGACCCCTACGTCTCCCGCGCCACTTCCGCCAACCGCTCCACCGCCTCCTGCACACGCGCTGCATCACGGCCCTCCGCCATGATGCGCAACAGAGGCTCCGTGCCGCTGTACCGGATCACGAAACGCCCCTCGCCGGCGAGCGCCTCTTCCTCTTCGCGCCACGCCGACTGGAACGCCGGCCAGTCGTCGAGCGGCTTGCGCTCCGCCATCCGCACGTTGATCAGCGTCTGCGGACGACGCGGCCTGAGCGTGCGCAGCTCCGACAGCGACCGGCCGAGTCGCCGCGCGGCCTGCAGCACCGCCACGCCCGCCACGAGACCATCGCCGACCAGCGTGCCGCCTGCATCGGCGCGCGGCAGCACGATGTGGCCCGCCGGCTCGCCGCCGAACACGGCGCCCAGCTCGCGCATCCGCTCGGCCACGTTGCGGTCTCCCACCTTCGTGCGCTCGAGCGTCACGTCCAGGCCACCGAGGTACTCCTCGAGACCGAGGTTCGCCATGACGGTGGACACCACTGCATTCGCCGGCACGCCGCCACGCGCGTGCGCGTCGGTCGCCAGCACGGCGAGCATGTCGTCGCCGTCGAGGATCTCGCCGTGCTCGTCGGCCACGAGGACGCGGTCGGCGTCGCCGTCGAACGCCAGGCCGCCGTCGACGTCGCCGGTGGCGACGGCCTCGGCCCACGCCTCGGGGTTCTCGCTGCCGCACTCCTCGTTGATGGGTCGATCACCGGCCTTGTGGAGGTAGGCCACCTCGACGCCGAGCCCTTCGAGCGCCATCGGCGCGGTGGTGCTCGCAGCGCCCGCCGACAGGTCGACGACGAGGCGCATACCGCCGATGTCCCCGAGCTCCTCGAGGGCCTCGGCTGCAGCGATGGCATAGCGCGCGGCGGCGGCGGCGTCCTTCACGGGAGGCCCGCCGTCCGCGCCCTCGTCGAGCTGCTGGATACGGGCCTCGACCTGCTCTTCCTCGGCGATCGACAGCTTGCGGCCGTCGGCGAGGAAGGGCTTGATGCCGTTGTACTCGGGCGGGTTGTGGGAGGCGCTGACCGAGCAGCCGAGGCTGAAGTGCTCCTTCGCCGTCAGCCAGGCGAGCGCGGGCGAGGGCAGCACGCCCGCGTCGACGACCTCGGCGCCCTCCGCGGCCATCCGGCCGGCGAGGGCCTGGACGATGTCCTGGCCGCTGGGCCGCGGATCGCGCGCGAGGAGGATGCGCACGGGCTGTGCGTCGGCGCGCTCGCGCGCGTGCTGTGCCAGGGCGCGACCGATGCGGTGGACGTGTTCCGGCGTGAGCCGGCCGCGGCCCGCCACGTCGCGGATGCCGTCGGTGCCGAAGAAGCGCGTGCCTGACGTCATCGATCCTCCACCGGAAGGTCGCCGTTCTACCACCTGGGTGCCTGCACCCGCGTGTCCGCGCTGCCGATCCAAGGAATTGCCCCGCGGGCCTCCTACGATGACGCATGTGACGACCCTGGCCATCGCAACGAGCGGACCCCACGGCGGGCTGGCGCTCCAGCCCGCGTCGGGCGAGCTGCGCACCACGCCGATCGCGGCCGGCCGCGGACGCGGGCGCGACGTCATGCCTGCGCTCCGTCGACTGCTGGACGAAGCGGGCCTCGAGCCCGCGGACCTCAACCGTCTCGTCGTGGACATCGGCCCCGGCTCGTTCACCGGCGTGCGCGTCGGCGTCACGGTCGCGAAGACCCTCGCCTGGTCCCTCGACGTGGAGGTGCGGGCGGTCTCCAGCCTGCACCTCCTGGCGGCGAGCGGTCCGGAGGATGCGCCGGTGATCGCCGTGCGTGACGCGGGCCGCGGCAGCGTCTATGTGCGCCGGCCGGACGGCGAGGTGGGGCGTGTGCGCGGAGACGAGGTGGCGCCCGCCGCGGGCGACGTCATCGTCGGCGAGGATGCAGCCGCACTCGCCGAACGCTTCGGCTGGGCCGGGCAGGCGCTGGACGTCGCGCCCGCCGCAGAGGAACTGCTCGCGTACGACCGCGCGCGCGAAGGCCCCCTCGTCGCCCCCCACGACCTCGCGCCCCTCTACCTGCAGGCGTCGGCTCCGGAACGCAAGGCCGCCGGCGAGGTCGACTGACGTGCTCCAGGCGCGAACCTGGGCCGACGTGGACCTCGGCGCCCTCGAACACAACCTCGGCCTCGTGCGCGCCGCCGCAGGCGAGGACGTCGCCGTGATGCTGGTCGTGAAGGCCGACGCTTACGGCCACGGCGCCGTGCCGGTGTCCTGGCACCTGCTCGAGCACGGCGCTGCGGCGCTCGGCGTCGGTGACTCCACGGAAGCGCTCGAGCTGCGCGACGCGGGCATCACCGCCCCCATCGTGATCCTCGGCGCCGTCGTCGAGGGCGAGATGGAAGCCGTGGCGCGCGGCGGCATCGACGTGACCGTGCACTCGGGCGACCGCGTGCGTGCGCTCAGGCGCATGCTCGGCCGCTCCGGCCCCAAGGTCGGTGTGCACATCAAGGTCGACACCGGCATGGGCCGCCTCGGCTGCCACCCGGAGCGCGTGCCCGGCATCGCCCGCGAGGTGCGCCGCTCTCGCTGCCTCGAGCTGCGCGGCATCTCCACCCACCTGGCGGCGGCAGAAGCGGACGGCGGCAAGCACGCGGAGCTCCAGCTGCGGCGCTTCCGCCGCGTCCTGCGCACGCTCGACGAAGAGGGCATGCTGCCGCCTTGGCGCCACGTGCATGCGAGCTCGGGCGTGATGAGCACCTTGCCCGAGGCGTTCAACTACGTGCGACCGGGCCTCGCGGTGTACGGCATCGACCCGCACCGCCGGCCCGACAGCGGCCTGCAGCCGGCGCTGAGCTGGCACACGCAGATCGTCTTCCTGAAGGACCACCGCCGCGGTGCACGCATCGGCTACGGGGGCACCTGGCGGGCCGGGCGCAAGACGCGCGTGGCGACCCTGCCGGTGGGCTACAACGACGGGTACCGCTTCGCGTTCTCCAACCGCGCGACCGTGCTCGTGCGCGGCCACCGCTGTCCGGTGATCGGGCGGGTCTCGATGGACTACACGACCGTGGATGTGACCGACGTACCGGACGCCAGCGTGGGCGACGCGGTCACGCTGCTGGGAGCCGACGGCGACGAGCGCATCCGCGCGGAGGAGCTCGCGCGCCTCGCAGACACGATCCCCTACGAGATCCTGTGCGGCATCGGGCGGCGCGTGAAACGTCACTACCTCGGCCGCAGGCACGAGGCGCGCTGAGATGAAGCGCCGGCGCATCATCCAGTGCGTGCTTCTGGCGATCATCCTCGCGGGCAGCACCCATCTGTGGCGGGAGCACGTACGGCCGCCCGCCGACGCGCTCGAGCAGCTGGCCGACGAGCCGCTGCACGAGATGTTCGGACCGGGCGTGCGCCACGATCGTCCGTTGGAGCTGGACCTCGCCCAGGGCACGACGATCCGCGGCCTGAAGGTGCCGAGCCTCGACGGACGCGTGGGTGAGCCAGGGCCCGACGGGCAGCCGCAGGTGCTGAACGGCTTCGAGGCGGCGCGCGTGTTCATCACGCACGATCCGCTCGCACTCGCCGCGGGCCGCTTCCGGCCGCTCACGATCGAGATCGACGACGCACGCATCGTGACGCACGAGACGGAAGGCGGCATCGCGGCGGACTTCCCCCTCGAGCTCTCGTCCGACGAGGGCGGCGTCATGCCGCGCATCACGTTCCGCAACGCGCTCCTGCTCTACCGCGCCATGCCCGGCTCGAAGCGCCTGGCCGAAGGCAGCGTGCTGCAGGTGCTCGTCGAGGAGCTCGACCTGAACCCGGACGCAGAGGGCCGCGTGGAGATCCGCGGCCGCATGCGCACGCGTGAGCTCGGCCAGGACGACGGCGTGATCACCGTGGAGGGCGCCCTCGAGGCGGACGGCGAGGCATTCGACCTGACCGCACGGTGGGATCCCCTGCTCCTGACCGAGGAGCTCCTGGGCATGCTCGCCGAGGACCTCGCCGCGCCGCTGCGCACGCGCTCGATCCGCGACGGCACGCTCGTCCTGCGCCTCAAGCGCGAAGGAGGCGTCGCGGAGGGCGCGGTCGACTTGCGCGTGGACTGGAACAGCGAGGTCGAGCTCGGCAAGACGGTCACCGACCTGCCGGGCTTCGATCAGGTGGACGTACGCACGCGCGAGCAGCTGAAGGAGCTGCTGGGCACGGGTGCGTTCCAGGTCGAGTTCGGCGAGGGCCGCCTCAATCTCAAGTCGCTCGTCACGGAGATGGCCGGCGGCCAGGTGACGGCCACCGGCTGGGTCGTCGGCGAGACGGGCGAGTTCCACATCGAATTCGAGATCCGCGACCTGCGCCTGGAGGATCCCGCCGTCCGCCGGGCTCTGGGTGAGGAAGGCAGCGCGCTGCTCGACGAGTTCGATCCCAGCGGCGTGGTGGACGCAGCGGGCCGGGTGACCCGCAGCGCGGACGGCGAGGTGAAGTGGAGCGTCGACGTGTTCGTCGAGGACGTCGACCTGCGCTACGTCGGCACGCCCGGCCCCTCCGGCAAGCTCGAGGGCTTCCCGTACCGGGTGTACGACGCCACGGGCCGCGTGCGCATCCGGCCGGAAGGCGTGGAGTTCGACGACATCGTGGGCTTCAACCGCGGCGCCGAGGTCACCATCCTGGGCCACGGTCGCAAGGGCTGGCGCGGTGAGGAGACGGGGCGCATCGCGTTCACCGAGGACGGCACGCGTCTATCGATGTCGGTCGTCGCCACGAACGTCCCGGTGGACGACCAGTTGATCGAGGCCATCCAGGGCAGCGACTTCAGCGACATGCTGGACGAGTACGAGATCAAGGGCGTGATCGACAAGGTGGAGGTCGACCTCACCAAGGAGCCGACGCTCGAGCAGTCGGCCAAGGGCGAGCTCCGCATCACGGTCGAGGGCGAGGAGTTCCGCTACCTGCCGTTCCCTCTCCCTATGGAGGACGTACGCGGCCAGCTCACGATGCGGCGGCCGTTCGTCGGCAAGGAGCGCGGGCGCACGTACGAGTTCGACCTCACGGGCTGGAGCGAAGGCGCCCCCGTCAACATCAGCGCGAAGATCGCGGAGCACGAGGGCCGAGGACGCCTGCACGTCCGCGCGGACGGTCTCCCGCTGGCCGGCACCGTCACCGAGACCGTCCTCAGTGCGGAGATGACCTCCGAGGATCTCGCGCCGGTGTGGCGCTGGCTCGGCCCGCGTGGCAAGGCGAAGGTGCACGTCGACGTGCCGCTCTCCGACGATCCGGGGCCCCTACGTCTGGAAGCGGAGCTGCAGAGCGCCAGCATCCGCCTCAACGCGCCCTCGGACGCCCCGCTCGAGATCAGCAAGCTGACCGGCGACCTGACCGTGAACGACGGGACGGTCACCCTCACCAATCTGCGCGGTCTGCTCGGCGGCGCCCGCGTCGCGCTGGGCGGCACCCTGCGCGGCGGCGTGGAGGGCGTGTGGGACGTGGACGCGGAGATCGAGCCGCTCCGCCTGACGCCGTCGCTGCTGGACTCGCTCGGAGCACTGACACCCGAAGGCAAGCTCCTGCCGGGCGGCATGCGCTTCGAGTCGGGCAGCCGCATGGCGCTCTCGCTCCAGCTGCACAAGGAGGCCGGCGAGGACGCCGATCCCTCGATCGCCTTCACGGCGACGGGGCTCGACACCCGCATCCGCATGCCGGACGGCTCGGCGCTCGGCCTCTCGGGGGCGTCGCTGAGCGTCGACGGCGGCGTCGTGACGGCGAAGGACATCCAGGCCCAGACCGAGGGTCTGACCGCGCGCATCCCCCACGCGCGGGTCGTGCCCGGTGAGGACACGAGCATCACGGGCCGCTTCGAGCTCGCCTTCGACGACTACGTGCTGTCGCAGGGCCTGCTCGACCTGTTGCCCGAATCGACGGTCGATGTGCTCTCGACGTGGACCGAGAACCGCAGCCTACGCAGCCGCTCGTTCGTCGTCGACGTGCCGGAGCAAGGGGCGGTCACGCTGCGAGGTGACCTGGCCCTCATCGCGCCGAAGGACGGCCCGGTGGGCGAGGCGGCGCGCGGCGGGTTCGTGCTGCGACCGCTCGTGATCCGCGACGAAGGCGACCGTGGCGTCGTGCTGCAGGGCCTGGTCCAGCTCACGGGCTTCACGATCGACGTGGGCGTCGAGCTGCAGCACCTGAACGGTCTGATCGAGATCGAGCATCTGCGTGTCGGCGCCGCGGGCGAGGGGCGCGGACGCATCCAGGACATCGACGGGCGCATCGCGGGCCTGTCCGTGAGCAAGCTCTCGGCGCCGGTCGACTGGACGAACGACGTGCTGCGCATCCCGGCGATCAGCGGGGTGCTCGTCGGCGGCGAGCTGGTCGCGGACCTGGTGATGCACACGGCGGAGCCGGTCGCGTACCAGGGCAGTGCGACCGTACGCAACTTCGACGTGGCGCTGCTGCGCAACGACCTCGCCCCTACCGGACCGGCGTACGCGGGGCGCGGGACGGCGCGGGTCACGTTCCAGAACCGCGGCGGCACCTCGCGCGACCTCACGGCCGCGGGCTTCGTGCAGATCCGCAGCGCCCAGCTCGGCGACCTACCGATCGTGGCCAACGTGTTCGTGCTGACGGACAGCTTGTTCGGCGTACAGGAGCGCCCCCAGTTCCAGCGGGCGGACGCGGTGTTCACGCTGGAGAAGGAGGTCTTCACCTTCAGCCGGCTGGATCTTGCGGGGCCCCTGTTCGAGATGCCGGGCAAGGGCACGCTCGACCTCAATGGCATCGTCGACCTGCGCTTCACGCCGGACTTCATCAAGGGCATGCTCGTGCCGGGCGTGATGCAGGTGCCGGGGATCGGGCCGTTCCTGCGGGCGACGTTGCGCGAGGAGGCGCTGTACGGCGTGCGGGTGCACGGCGACCTCGGCTCGACGCGGACGGAGGTGATTCCGTTCCCGCTGTTCGGGTACGAGCGCGGGAGCGACTTCGAGGGCACGGGCGGCCGGGAGCTGCCCCGGAGACGGCTGCCGGGTTGGTTCAGGTGACGCGCGCGGAGCGCGCGTCCACTTGCACCTGTACTTGCACTTGCACCTCCACTCGACGGGCGGGCGTTCGTCGGCCCTGCGGGCCGCCTCCGGCCGCCCCTACACCTGCACGGTCCCAGGGAGCACCAACGGGCCGGGCGGAGATTCGCCCTTCGACTCGCCCTTCGAGTCGCTTCGCTCCCTCAGGGACTTCGTCTCGGGCTCCCAGCCGCCCCTACAGGCCCTCGTGCATCCGAGCGCCGAAGGCATGTCCGATACCCATGCCGAGTTCCGATGCCGATTCCGGAACCGGAGGTCGTTCGTTCTCGGGATTCGGCATCGGCATCGGCATCGGAGACAAGGACGCCACCCCGAACACGTAGTGCAGGCGGCCTTCCGGTACAACGACACCGATGGAGGAACGGCACTACTTCGCCGCGTGCGGTCGCGGGCTCGAGCCGGCGGTCGCCGGGGAGCTTCGTGAGCTCGGCGCCCAGCACGTCGAGGAGCGCCGCGGTGGCGTCGCCTTCCACGGCGATCGGCGCATGGGCTACCTCGCCAACCTCTGGCTGCGCGCCGCCATCCGCGTGCAAGAGGAGCTGCTGCGCGCCGAAGTCCGCGATCCGAACGACCTCTACGAGGCCGTCGCCACCGTGGACTGGTGTCGCTACATCCGGCCCGACCAGACCCTGGCCGTCTATGCCAGCACGCGCGACACCGAGGAGCTGCGTCACTCCGGCTTCGCCGCGCTGCGCGCCAAGGACGCCATCGTGGACGTCGTGCGCCAAGAGCACAGCCGCCGGCCGAGCGTCGACACGCGCGATCCCGACGTGCCCCTGAAGCTGATCGTGCAGCGGGACAAGCTCCTGCTCTATCGCGACCTCTCCGGCGCCAGCCTGCACAAGCGCGGCTGGCGGCCCATCCAGGTGAAGAGCCCGCTCAACGAGGCCACGGCTGCGGGGCTGCTCCTCCTCAGCGGGTGGGACCGCGAGACCCCGCTCTGCGATCCCATGTGCGGCTCCGGCACGTTCCTCGTCGAGGCCGCGATGCTCGCCACCAACCGCGCGCCCGGCCTCCACCGCTACTTCGCGTTCGAGCGCTGGGACGATCACGACGCGCGTCTGTGGGAGCAGCTGCGCGAAGAGGCCCGTGACCAGGCCCTCTTCGAGCTCGACGTGCCCCTCATGGGCGCGGATCGCCACGAAGGCGCGATCTCGCTGGCGATGAAGGGCGCCTACGACGCCGACGTCGACCAGCTCATCTCACTGACGGTCATCGACGCCGCGCGCTGGAAGCCGCCCACCATGCCCGGTTTCGTGGTGACGAATCCGCCCTACGGCGAGCGCATCGGCCGCGACGAGGATCTCGTGGACTCGTGGCGGACGCTCGGCGACTTCCTCAAGCGCGCGTGCGCGGGTGCGACGGCGTGGGTGCTGTCGGGCAATCCCGAGCTCACGCGCCATCTGGGCCTGCGTGCATCGGTGCGCATCCCGGTGAAGAACGGGCCGATCGACTGCCGCTGGATCCGATACGAGGTGCGCGACTGACCCCCGGACTCTGAACGGGTCGGGCGGAGATTCGCCACCCTTCGCGCTGCGAAGGGTGACTCCCAGCCGCCCCTACACGCCTGTGGTCCCGTAGGGGCGGCTGGGAGCCCTGAGCGAGCGGAGCGAGTCGAAGGGCGAATCTCCGCCCGGCCCGTCTCGACAACGTGGGTCGTTCGACGCCACGGCGTACCATGCCCACCATGGCACCTGCACCCACGCGTATCGCGATCCTCGCCGGCGGCAGCGGGACCCGCTTCTGGCCGGCCGGCACCGCAACGAAGCCCAAGCAGCTCCTCGCGCTCGACGGCGACGACGAACGTCCGCTGCTGCGCGCGACCGTCGATCGGCTCAAGCCGCTCAGCAAGCTGCCCCCCTACATCGTTGCGCCCAAGGCGCTCAAGCGCGAGCTGACCAAGCTCCTGCCCGAGCTGCCCGCGGAAGCGTTCCTCTGGGAGCCGATCCCGCGCAACACGTGCGCCGCCGTCGCGCTCGCCGCGCACGCCGCCCAGGCGAGCAGCGGTGACGGACCGCTCGTCGTGATCCCCGCAGATCAGCACGTATCGCCGCTGAAGGACTACCGCGCGACCCTGCGCGCCATGGCCGAGCGCGCAAGGCGCTTCGAGGGCATCGTCTGTCTCGGGCTCAAGCCGACACACGCAGCCACGGGCTACGGCTACCTCGAGCTCGGCAAGCGCACCGCGAAGACCGCGGCCGGACCCGTCCATCATGTCCGTCGCTACGTGGAGAAGCCCTCCCGCCCGCGGGCCGGGCGCATGGTCAAGGCCGGCAACTTCAAGTGGAACGGCGGCACGTTCGCCTTCCGGCCGTCCGTGTTCCTGCACGCCCTCGACCAGCACCAGTCCGACGTCGCCTGGCCGCTGGCGCGCGCGTGCAGCCGGATCGGCACCAAGGGCTTCGCCGCGTCGCTCAGCCGCGCCTACAAATCCGTCCCCTCGATCTCGGTGGACTACGCCGTGATGGAGAAAGCCCGCGCCGTCGAGGCGCTCGCCGCAGGCATCCAGTGGGACGACCTCGGGTCCTGGGACGCCGTGGCCCGCCACCGGGCTGCCGACGACGACGGCAACCGGCTCCGCGGCGACGTCACGGTCGTCGACGCCAAGGACTGCCTGGTCGACAGCGAGGACGGCCACGTCGCCCTCCTAGGCGTGAAGGACCTGGTCGTGGTGCGGCGCGGCCGCAACGTGCTGGTCGCCAAGCGCGGGCGAGGCGAGAGCGTCCGCGACGTCGTCGCGCGGCTCGAGGAGGAGGGACGGAAGGACCTCCTCCGGTGAAGCGCACGGCCGCGATCGACTACGGCCGTCGCCGGATCGGCCTGGCCGTCGCCGATCCGCTCGGCATCGCCGTCCGGGGCCTCGACACGCTGGAGCGGGGCCCCAACCTGGCCGCGGCCGCGCGGGAGGTCGCTGCGGCGCTGGCTGCGGAGCAGGTCGGGCGGGTGCTCGTGGGCCTGCCGCTCCACGCCTCGGGGGACGAGTCCGAGATGTCCGCGGAGGCGCGCGCGTTCGGCGATGCGCTGGCCCCCCTGGGTGATTGGGAGATCGCCTTCCTCGACGAGACGCTGACCACCTGGGAGGCGGAAGAGTCGGTGAAAGCCCGCGGCATCCGGCTCCGAGACGCCAAAAAATCGGGGTTGCTGGACCAGGCGGCGGCGATCGCGATGCTGCGCGGATGGCTGCGCGACGGCCAGAAATGGCCCTCCGAGCGGGACTCCGGCCCCGAGGACGCGAATGCCGAGCCCCGCTAGGGCGCTGTCAGGCCCCTCGCAATCCCTTGCCGCGCCCTCGGCCAGCGGTACCGTTCGCGCTGACATCAAGTTGAACCCAAGATTTCAAGGCATTACGGAATCCCCAAGACCCCGACTCAGCGTCGCCCCACCGTAGGGCGGAGAGCTTGGCCGGAGGTGACGGAGGCCCATCATGGCCGTCAAGAACCCGCGCAAGGCTGCGATCATCGAGAAGTTCCGCGAGGGCGAGAGCGACACAGGCTCCACCCGCGTGCAGATTGCCGTCCTCACGGACCGCATCGTGCACCTGACGGAGCACCTCAAGAAGTACAAGAAGGACTACGCGACCCGCCGAGGGCTTCTACGCCTCGTCGGCCGGCGCAAGGCTCTTCTCGATTACTACTCACGCAAGAATCCCTCTGCCTACCGCGAGCTCATCCAGGAGTTGGGAATCCGTAGGTAGGAGGACATTTGTCCGTTCACGAAGTAACGATCGATGTCGGGGGGCGTTCCCTCAGCATCGAAACCGGCCGCATGGCGCGGCTGGCAGCCGGATCCGTCGTGGTCCGGTTTGGCGAGACCATGGTCATCTCGGCCGCGTCGTCCTCGCCCCCCCGCCCGGGGCTGAACTTCTTCCCGCTGACGATCGACTACCGCGAGAAGACGTACAGCGCCGGCAAGATCCCCGGCGGCTTCCTCAAGCGTGAGTCCGCTCCTTCGCCGAAGGAGATCCTCACGATGCGGATGGCCGACCGCCCGATCCGTCCCCTGTGGCCCAAGGGCTTCAAGACGGATCTGCAGTGCCAGACGTTCGTCATCAGCTATGACCAGATGAACGATCCGGACGTGCTGTCGATCAACGGCGCCGGCGCTTCCGTCGCGCTCGCCGACCTGCCCTTCCTCGGCCCGATCGGTGCCGTGCGCGTGGGTCTGATCGACGGCGAGTACGTCGCGTTCCCCGACAACGTGCAGCGCGCCGAGTCCGACATGGACATGGTCGTCGCCGGCACGAAGAACGCCGTGACGATGGTCGAAGGCGGCATGAACGAGGTCAGCGAGGAGGTCGCCATCGGCGCGATCGCCTTCGCCCACGAGGTCATCAAGAAGATCGTCGCCGCCATCGAAGAGCTGCGCGAGATGACCGGGTGGACCCAGCCCGAGTTCGAGTCGCCGGAAGACAACGACGCCTGCAACGAGGCCGTCGAGGCCCAGTTCGGCGAGGCCTTCGAGAAGGCCGTGTACGAGCCCGTCAAGCTCGACCGCAACAAGGCGAAGCGCGCGGTGATCGACGAGATCCGGGAGACGCTGGCCGAGACCGAGGACGAGACCGACGGTCGCTTCCCCGGGAACGACATCAACGACGCCATCTCGAAGCTCGAAAAGAAGATCATCCGCAAGGCCGCGCTGAGCGGCGAGCGCATCGACGGCCGCAAGACCGACGATGTCCGTGACATCACGGTCGAGGTCGGCCTGCTGCCGCGTGCGCACGGCTCCGCGCTGTTCACGCGCGGTGAGACCCAGGCGCTCGTGGCGAGCACGCTGGGCACGGGCCACGACGAGAAGATGGAAGACGGGCTGCACCAGCACGCCTTCACGAAGAAGTACTACCTCCACTACAACTTCCCGCCGATGTGCGTGGGCGAGACGCGGCCGATCCGCGGCCCGTCGCGCCGCGAAGTGGGTCACGGCGCCCTGGCCGAGCGCAGCCTGCTGCCCGTCCTGCCGGCGATGGAGGAGTTCCCGTACACGATTCGCGTCGTGTCCGACATCCTCATGTCGAACGGCTCGTCCTCGATGGCGTCGGTGTGCGGCACCACGCTCTCGATGATGGACGCCGGCATCCAGATCAAGCGTCCGGTCGCGGGTATCGCGATGGGCCTGGTCCAGGAGGGCGACGACTACGCCGTGCTCAGCGACATCCTCGGTGACGAGGACCACGCGGGCGACATGGACTTCAAGGTGGCGGGCAGCCAGAACGGCATCACCGCGCTGCAGATGGACATCAAGATGACCGGCGTGTCCGAGGAGATCCTCGAGACCGCGCTGGCCCAGGCCAAGGAAGGCCGGATGCACATCCTGCGCGAGATGCTCAAGGCCATCGACAAGCCGCGCGAGGAGTACAACCAGTACGCTCCGCGCGTCGAGGTCGTCCACATCAAGCCGTCCAAGATCGGCATGCTCATCGGCCCGGGCGGCAAGAACATCCGCCGCATCCAGGAAGAGAGCGGCGCGACGATCGAGGTCGACGACGAGGGGATGGTCAAGATCTTCGCCCACGACGGCGAGAGCGCGGCCAACGCCCGCAAGCAGGTCGAAGCGATCGCCGAGGAGGCGACGGTCGGCAAGATCTACGACGGCAAGGTCACGTCCATCAAGGACTTCGGCGCCTTCCTCGAGATCATCCCGGGTATCGAAGGTCTCTGCCACATCAGCGAGCTGGCCGACGGCTACGTCGGCAACGTCGAGGACGTGCTCTCGATGGGCGAGATCACCCCGGTGAAGGTGATCCTCGTGGACGAGTCGGGCCGCGTGAAGCTCAGCCGCAAGCAGGCGCTCCAGGACCTCGGTCAGGACGCCTCGGCGCCGGAGCCTTCGGGCGACCGTCCGCCGCGCCGCGACGATCGCGGCCCGCGTCGTGACGGTGGCCGTGGTCGCGGTGGTGACCGCGGCGGACGCGGTGGCCGTGGTGGTGACCGCGGTGGACGCGGCGGTGACCGAGGCGGCCGTGGCCGTGGTGGTGACCGTGGCGGTCGCGGCGGTGACCGCGGCGGACGCGGTGGGGATCGCGGCGGACGCCGTTAGACCCGCACGCCCCAACGAACCTCGGAGCGCGCCATTCTCACGGGTGGCGCGCTTCGTTCGTTTTGGGAGGCTCACCCGACCCGGGGACGCGCCTGCTACCGTACGCCCCCATGGATGCCGGCGAGACGTCCGCGACACCCGAGCT
>JASJDY010000225.1 GCA_030065025.1 Planctomycetota bacterium | reverse complement strand
CGCCCACCCGGAACCGGCTCACGCCGTCCTGCAGCTCCTCGGCCGCTCGCGTCAGCTGCGTGATCGCCGCGTTCGTCTGGCGAACGGACTCCGCCGTCTCCTCCGACGAGTCGACGATGCGCCTGACGCCCACGGCGATCTGCCCCGCACCCTCGGCTTGCGCGGACATGCCCTCGCGCACCGACTCGAACTGCGGCACCAACTCCTCGACCTGCTCGATGATGCGCCCAAGGCGTGTCGCGACTTGCTGCACGGAGTCGGAGCCCGTACGGATGTCGTCGGAGAAGCCGTCCATGCCCATGACGGCCGTGGACACGGCGGACTGCATCTCCTGCACCATCTTCTCGATGCCCTTCGAGGCCTTCGACGTCTGGTCGGCCAGGCGCCGCACCTCCTTGGCGACGACGGCGAAGCCGAGGCCGAGCTCGCCGGCGTTCTCCGCCTCGATGGCGGCGTTCAGCGAGATGAGGTTCGTCTGCTGCGCGATCTTCATGATCGTCGTCACGACGGTGGAAATCTTGGCCGTCTTTTCGTTGATGGCGGCAAGGCGCTCCTGCACGGCCTCGGTGCTCTCCACCATCTGGGCCATCGTGCGCTCCATGTCCTCGAGGCCACGCTTGCTGTTCGCGGCGGAGCGCGACGTGTTCTCCGAGACCTCGCCGACGGCGTTCATCGTCTCGAGCAGCTGATCGGCGGTCGCTGCGATCTCCGTCGACGTTGCAGCCATCTCGGTCGCGGTCGACGAGAGGTCGCTGACGGCCGACTCTTGCCGCTGTGCGTTGCCGGCGATCTGCGTCGAGGACGTGCTCACGCTGAGGCCCGAGACCTGCACCTGCCGCACAAGGTCGCTCAGCTGCGACGTCATGTCGTTGAGCGAGGCGAGCAGCCGCCCGGTCTCGTCGCGCGCTCGTGCGTCACTGCGGTGGGTGAGGTCCCCGTCGGCGATGGTCTCAGCCGCATCGACCGCGGCGACGACGCCTGTGCCGATGCCGTTGCCGATCAATGCCGCGACGACGACGAACAGGATGCCCAGCACGAGAGCGATGATCTGGACGGTCTGCACGGTGGCGACCTTGGCCTCCGAGAGCACCTGCGCTCGCGCGACCACGCGGTTCATGCCGGCCACGATCTTGGGTGAGTGATCCAGCGCGCCTTGGAGTGCGCTTGCACGCGCCACTGCGGCGGTCTGCACGCCGCGTAGGGCCCGCCGGAAGACGCTCCACTCGTCGCCCGTCTCCGCGAGGCTCTGCTGCACGCGCGGGTTGGGTGCCGCGGCGATCATGACGCCGCTTGTGTCGGGCTCATCCAGGTCGAGGATGACCGTGCCGCTCTCCGTCAAACCGGCGTGGGTGCTGTCGAAGATCTCGAGCACGGCCTCGAGCTCCTGCTTGGCCTCCTCGCTGGGCGAGCGCAGGTAACCGAGAGCCATGGTGCCGAGTCGCTGCGCAAGCAGGCTCTGGCGCGAGACGAGCTTGATGATCTGCGTCCACTCGGCACGCGTCTCGGTGTCGAGCATCTCGTTGCTGGCGACCTTCTGCGATCGGCGCAGCACGTCTTCGAGTGTCGAGAGCACCTCGGGAACCTGGGCGACGACCATGTCGCCTTCGTCCTTGGCGGAGCGCGCCTCGGCTTCCAGCCGATCGGACGCGGCGCTGAGTGCTTGAAACTCACGGTCGACCTCGGCGAGCTCGTTCTTGACGATGTCGTCGGTGGGGGTGGGGAGGTCGGCGGTGTCGCCCTTGGGGTCGAGGGTGCTGGGGGCGGGACCGCCCGCGGAGAGCGCTTGGTGCGTGAGGCCGAAGATGGTCTTGGTGTTGAGGAGGGCGTTCCAGGTCTCTTCGCTCGGCGCCTCGGCGTAGGCGAGCAGCTCCTTGGTCATCTTCTCGGCGAGCATGCGTTGGCGGCCGGCGAGGTTGATGAGCAGGCCGTCGGTCTTCTGGCCCGATGTGACGACCGACGTAGCCACGAAGACGGCGATGAACAGCAGCAGGAACGACAACGCTCCCAGGATGAGTTTCCAGCGGATGCTCACGGGCTGGGCCTCCTACACGCCGCCAGGGTAGCGGACGGGGCCCGTCTTGACGCGGCCTTTGGGCAGGTCTACCTTCATCGCGCTACCCGGAGGCGCCCGTAGCTCAGTTGGTAGAGCGTCAGCTTCCCAAGCTGAATGTCGTCGGTTCGAACCCGATCGGGCGCTCCACTCTCATCGTTCGTCCGCTCTCCCGAGCGTCGTGCCCCAAGAGGCGCCGAGACGACATTCATTGGGGGTCTGGGGGGATGGCAATCCCCCCAGGTAGGGCGCGTCGGTTCGACGAGCGCGACCGAGGCAGGGCGAGGGAGTCGGTCGTCGGTTCGAACCCGATCGGGCGCTCCACTCCTTCAGCGCGACTGCGCCCCGGTTCGCGCGCCCTCGCACACTTCGGGGGAGGTACGGAGCCGCCTCTAGCGTTCGCCTTCGAGCTCGTCGAGGTCTGCCAGGTCCTTGGGGCGGCCCGTTGCGCGCTTGTTGGCGATCAGCTCCGCGCGACCCAACACGGGGATCTCGATGCCACCAATCACGATACGGATGTGCCCATCCCAGGCTCGTTCCCACTCGACCCCCGAGATCGAGGTGAGCAGATCCACGCGACTGGGCGGTACGCCGATCTGGAACACGATGTCCGGCTCACGAAGATCCGCCTCTGAGAGCTCCGTCAGTGGCGCGCCGAATGCGAGCAGGGCTTGCCAGACGCGCGCTGCATTCTCGCGAGTCGGCCGGACCCAGATGTCGAGATCCCCGGTTGCGCGCGGCGTGCCGTGCGCGGCGAGAGCGTGTGCCCCGACGACGAGGTGCTCAGCGCCGGCCTCGGACAACGCGGACAACATGTCGACGAAGTCGCGGTTCACTGGCGTCTCCCGTCATGAACTCCCACGCCTGGAGCGTGAGGGGCCAGACCAATTCGACCCGCTGGCTCGGCGAGAGGCTGCGCAGGTAGGCATTGTCGTCCGGGTCATCGAGGCGCCTTCGGCGCGTGGGGTAGTCCCTGCGATTCACGCCCTCCATTGTACGCAAGTCGTCGTCACCCGCTCACGAGGCTCCGTACCCGACGATCCGCCTACGTTCGTGCTGCAACGTGCGAGGTCGTGGCAGGAGAACGACTCGACGCCGCTGACCCGCTCCCGCGCGGCTGAGGCGCAAACATTGTCGGAAAACGGAGCGGAACCGTACGGCGGCTGGGATCGCGGGTAGGCTCTCCGCTTCTTCGAACTTGCTCCGAGGCCCATACCTCTTGCAGGCGCCTCGTCGAGCGTGAGATCCCATGAAACAACAAGACCCCGGTGCATACGTGCACCCCGATGGCGGACCGACGTCCGCCACGACATCGAACACGACCTTCTCCGAGCTCGGCCTTCGCTCCGAGCTGCTGAGCGCTCTGCGCGGACGCGGCTACGAGAAGCCGACGCCGATCCAGGCTCAGTCCATTCCCCATCTTCTCCAGGAGCGCGACCTCCTGGGCATCGCCCAGACCGGGACGGGAAAGACGGCGGCCTTCGCCTTGCCCATGCTCGATCTGCTGGGCGACCACGAGACCGAGCCCGACGCGCGGCGTCCTCGCGCGCTGGTACTCACGCCTACGCGCGAGCTGGCCTCCCAGATCGACGAGAGCTTCCGCGCGTACGGGAAGCGCCTACCCCTGCGCTCCACCGTCGTCTTCGGCGGCGTCGGGCAAGGCAAGCAGGTCGACGCCTTGCGCCGCGGCGTGGACGTGCTCGTTGCCACGCCCGGACGCCTGCTGGACCTCATGACCCAGAAGCATGTGGATCTGGGGCGCGTCGAGATCTTCGTTCTCGACGAAGCCGACCGCATGCTCGACATGGGCTTCCTGCGGGACGTCAAGCGCATCGTTACGCAGCTGCCGGCGGAACGCCAGTCGTTGCTCTTCAGTGCCACCATGCCGGCGGACATCGCCAAGCTGGCGAAGTCTCTGCTCCGCGATCCCCTGCGCGTGGAAGTGACGCCTCCCAGCTCCACCGTCGAGAAGATCGAGCAACGCGTCTGCTTCATCGAGAAGCGCGACAAGCGCGCCCTGTTGACCGGGATCCTGCAAGACGAGCGCCTCGAACGCGTCCTCGTCTTCACCCGCACGAAGCACGGCGCCGACCGCGTCGCGCGACACCTCGAAGCTCGCGGGATCCGCGCTTCTGCCCTGCACGGCAACAAGTCGCAGGGGCAGCGTGAGCGAGCGCTGTCCGCGTTTCGATCCGGCGGCGTGCGCGCCCTGATCGCCACCGACATCGCCGCACGTGGGTTGGACGTACGAGGCATCACCCACGTCGTGAACTTCGACCTGCCGAACATGCCGGAGAGCTACGTGCACCGCATCGGCCGGACGGCGCGCGCGGGGCGTGAAGGCGCGGCAATCTCCTTCTGCGATCCGAGCGAGCGGTCCTATCTGGCCCTCATCGAGCGTGAGATCCGCCGCAAGCTCGACGTCGTGAGCGACACGGCCGCGCTTCGCCAAGCCGGTGCCGTGGGGGCGGTCTCGAACCCTCAGGCTCGCCGTGCTCGCGGTCCGCAGCGACGTCGCACGCGGCGCCGCCGCCGTACCTACGCTTAGCCCGGCTCCGTACTCCCGATCCGAGCGCCCATGAGACACAGTTCGGTCGGATCGAGCTGTAGCGCCTGCGTGGCCTTGCGACGCGAGGGCGCAGCACCCACACTCACGGCATGCCCAATTCCCTGCGTTGCGGACTCATGCTCCTGGTGGTCTTGCTCCTGCCGGCCTGCGGAGGACCGGAGGACGGAAGCCGGGCCGAGACGCTCGAGGACTTGGCCAAGCGCGCGTTCGAGGCGCTCCAGAAGAACGACTACAGCCTCTTCGAGCCGTGGGTCATGACCCGCGCCGACACGGACTGGGTCTACGAGCGCTTCCGCGACGGAAAGAGCAAGCCGGCGCGACGTGCGCTCGAGCGCTTCGAGAAGGAGGGCTACGCCGTCGTCGACAAGACCCGCGCCAAGATGAAGCGCACCTTCGACAAGGTGCGGGCCAGGGCAGCGCGTGACTTCGACTGGGCCAAGGCGGAGTACATGGGCATGGGCAATGCCACCCGGCTCACCGTGGAGGGCATCCCCTACGCTGAGTTCTACTTCGAGGTGCGCGGAGGCGAGGACGTCTGGCATGTCCGCCTCGACGGCTGCGCGAAGATCGATCGCGGTTGGGTCATGGGCGACGAGTTCAAGCTAGGACGCAAGCGTCGCTAGCGCGCCGGACGCCATACGCCGCAGAGCGAGTCACTTCTTCTTGCGGTCCACCACGACGCGGATCAGCCAGTCGCCTTTCTCGTACGGCCGACTGCTCTCTCCCGGCACCCCCGTGAACGAGTCGCCGCTGGGTTCGCCGTCGTGGAAGCGATACACGCCCTTGCGGGACTCGGCGTTGTAGACCACGCAGACGTGGAAGACCTTTGGCACGAGGGTCGGCTTGATCTCGAACGTCTCCCAGTGCGGCTTGCCGTACTCGAACTCGGCGTAGGGCACGGCGATTCGTCGGAACGGCTTGAACTCCGCATCGAGAAGCCAGATGAAGAACTCGTCCTCCGTCCTGCTTCCGTAGCGCTGTCCGAACACGTGCACTTCGGTGAGGTAGTTCTGCTTGCCCTTGACCCGGAAACGGACGGCAGCGCCGGATCCACCCGGCCAGCTTCCACCGGACTTCGTCTCACCGCTGTCGATGGCGAGCGTCTTCGGCTTTCGTGCGAGCCGCTTCGGTGACAGGGTCTCCGTCTCGAACGTGCTCTTCTCGAGCTTCTCCACGAAGTGCTCGCCGGCGGTCTTCCACCAGCGGACCAGTTTCTTGCCCTGCTTGTGCTCTGCGAGAACCGCGCCGACTTCCTTGCGTGCGTTGAACGCGTCGATCTCGGCCTTCTCGATGGCGCGGAACATATCCGCGACACGCTTCTCGCCGACGATCTCGACCAGCTGATGCCAGAGGTAGGCGCCGCGGTCCACCTCGCTCTTCGAGCGCTTCCACTTTGTCACGCGCTGCGCGAGCCCGCGCTTCGAGTAGTCGTGCGGGTCGGGCCAGAGCTTCTCGCCCTCCTTGGCGAAGAGGAGGTCCACCATCCGTGATCCGTAGTAGTGCGCCCAGCCCTCGGCGGCGCCCATGGTCATCCAGTCCCGCTGCTTGATGATCCGGTACTGGCAGCAGTGGCCCACCTCGTGACAGAAGCCGTAGACGTTGTTCACGCCGCTCCTGGCCGGCTTCAGCAGCTGCGCCTTGCGCTGCAGCTCCAGGTGGATCTGGTAGTCCCCGGTCGTGGAGAGGCGCAAGGGCCTCGAGGCGTCCAGCGTGATGTGGACGAGGAACTCGTCCGGCATGTCGTAGCCGAGCGTGCGCGCCTGCTTCGCCGCGAACGCCACGATCCGGGCGATGGCTTTCGGGTACTCCTTGTCCCCGAGCTCGTGCTCGATCTGGACCCCTCGATAGGTGAAGGTCTCGGCCGAGGCGCCGGCGATGCCCACGGCGAGGACGATCAGGCACGCGAGAGCGAAGCGGCTTCTCATGACACCCTCTGTAGCTGCTCGTCAGACTGTACGACTGCGGTCATGGCCGGGCAATACGGCAAGGGCTGTGGTCTTTCGGGGCCTCGTTTGAGACCATGCACGTCCTCCAAGGGGGTCGTAGCCGTGCTCGAGTACGAGCT
>JASJDY010000041.1 GCA_030065025.1 Planctomycetota bacterium | reverse complement strand
GCGGGGCTGATCCCCCCTCGGACGAGCTTCGGCAAAGAGATCGGGCGCGAGGACGAGCGAGAACCGCGCGACTCGGCCTCGGTTCATGCATAGGTCGGGCTAAGATGGTGGCATGCCGCTGACGGACCACGACGCCCAGCGCCTGCGGCGCGCGATCGCACTGGCCCGCAAGGGGCGCTTCCTCGTCGAGCCGAACCCGACGGTGGGCTGCGTGATCGAGCGCGATGACGCCGGCATCGTGGGGGAGAGCTGGCACGGCGGTTACGGCGGACCGCACGCCGAGGTCGCGGCCCTCGAGATGGCGGGCAAGGCAGCACGCGGGGCGACCGCGTACGTCTCGCTGGCCCCGTGCGGCACGCACGGCAAGACACCGCCTTGCACCGACGCGCTGCTGGAGGCCGGCATCGAGCGCGTGGTCTACGCCACGGACGACCCGAACCCCCTCGAGCAGTCCACCGGCGTGCAGCGGCTGATCGCTGCCGGCATCGAGGTGGTCGGCGCAGACGGTGAGCTGCGCGACGAGGGCGAGCGGCTGCTGGAGCGATTCCGGGCGACGCTCTCGAGTGACCGCCCGTGGGTCGCGCTCAAGTGGGCCATGTCACTGGACGGGCGCATCGCCCCCCGGCGCGGCACCGGAGGAGCCATCAGCGGACTCCGCGCTCGCCGCGTGGTCCACGACTGGCGCGCCCACTGCGACGCCGTCGCCGTCGGCATCGAGACCGTGCTCGCCGACGATCCGCAGCTGACCTGCCGGCTCGAGGGCGGGTTGCCCGACGGGCGCGAGCAGCCCCTCCGTATCGTCTTCGACGCCCAGGTGCGCACCCCGGTCGACAGCCGTCTGGTGGCGGGCGTCGACGAGGTGAGCGTGCTCATCTTCTGCGGCCCGGACGCGGACACCTTCCGGCGCCGGGCGCTCGAGGAGCGCGGCTGTGTCGTGCACGAGATCCCGATGCGCGACGGACTCCTCGACCTCGCGGCGGCGCTTCACTTCCTACACGACGACGGCGTGCGGCGGCTGCTCGTGGAGGGCGGGGCACGCCTTCACGGTTCCTTCCTGCGCGCCGGCCTGGCCGACCAGGTGAGCGCCTTCGTTACGCCAACGCTGCTCGGTGGGACGGACGCGGTACCCGCGGTCGAGGGGACGGCGGTGGCCTCGATGGAAGAGGCGCTGGGCCTCGAAGAGGTGCAGTGGCGGGGGCTGGGGGAAGACGTGTTGATGCAGGGGTATGTGCGGGGCGGGTAGCCCTGCCACCTCCACTTCCACTTCCACCTCCACTTGTTGGAAGCGCTTCCGGTTACGCCATCTCGCGTGCCGACCACGAACGCGGGTTCAGACAGCCCCTCGAGTGCAAGTGGAAGTGCAAGTGGAAGTGGAAGTGCGTGATCCGCGCTTCCAGCGCGGCTCACGGCCCCCGAACACGCCCCCGCGCATTCGTCATGTCGCTCAGCCGGTACTTGATCCGGTTCGTCATGAGGTGATCGCGCAGCTCCACGAGGTCCGGATGCACCGGGTCGATGTAGCTCGCCAGCGCAGCCCACTTCTCGGCCCGCGTCCAGACCGTCTGCTCGTTGTAGAACTCCGCCATCCCGAACCGCAGATCGAACTGCGCCCTGTCGAGCTGCGTGAGCTGCGCCAGGATGTCCGCCCGCGCCGGATGCGAGCGCGGCAGGATGCGCCGTAGACGCCCCAGGTGCAGGCGCGCCTGGTGGAACATCGCGTCGGCCTTCTCCGCGGCCTTGCGTGCCCGCGTCTGACTGCCTTGCGCCACGTTCTTGCGCCAGCCCTCCATGAGCTTCACGGCGTTCTTGTAGAGGTCCACGGCCTTCGTCTTGCGGACGAGGATCTCCTTGTTGCGCTTGCTCTCGATCGTGACACGTTCGATCTCCGCCTTCTCACGCGCAGCCGCCCGGTCGAAGTCCTGCACCCGCTTGACGAGCTTCGCAACGAGCTTGCCCACCTCCGCGGCGTTCGGGGCCGAAGCGAAGTGCAGCTTCAGCTTGCGCGCGATCTCCATGGCCGTCTCGAGGTCACCCGAGTCCGCCAGGCGCTCCGCGTACTGGATGCCGTTGTGCACGGCGTCCCGCTCGGCCGCCGTAACGGCCTTCTGGAACTTCGATTTGCTGATCGCGCCGAGCGCGAGCGCCTTCTCGTACTCTTCGCGCGCCTCGACGTATAGCCCCAGGTCGACTGCGAGCTCGGCGAGCTCGAGCCGCGCCTCGCCGTCCGCAGCGGGCGCGAGCGCGCGCTTGGCGCGGTAGTGCCCCAGGGGCGCAAGTCGCGACCACGGTACGCGCCGCACCTGGTCCGGCCCGAGGCGCACGACGACCTCCAGCTTCGTGCCCTTCTCGACCACGCCCGTGAGGGACTTGCCGTTGGTCAGGGGCAGCTCGACCGGACGTGCGTCCTTCGCATGGGCGACGGATGCCGCGAGCAGCGCGAACAGAAGGGCCGGCAGGAGCGGCCGGAAGGCTCTGGGCATGGCGGTCTCCGGGTGCCGGACCATCCTAGGAACGCCTCCAGCCGGGACCTGCCGCGCCTTTCGCCCAGTCTGCGCATGGATCGGGGCGATCGGCCCGAGAGGTCCATTTGCTGGGCTTCAGGGTATCCTTCGGCGCCGTGCCCAGCTCTGCCCAACCGCCGAACCTCCGCCGCACCTGGCGCATCCGGGGCCAGGTCCAGGGCGTGGGCTTCCGCCCCTTCGTCTACCGCGAGGCGATGGAGCTGATGCTGGAAGGCTCTGTACGCAACGATCCGTCGGGGGTGACGCTCGTCGCCCAGGGGCCCGCGGACTTCCTCGACGAGCTGATCCGACGCATCCGTGAAGAGGCGCCCGCGCTCGCGCGCGTCGACGACGTCACGTGCATCGAGGAGGGTGCTCCGGAGCCCGACGAGGGAGTCTTCCGGATCATCGCCAGCGATCACGCGCCCGCGGAGCGTGGGCGCGTGACGGTCGACGCGGCCGTGTGCGAGGACTGCCTGCGTGAGATGCGCGACGAGGGCGATCGCCGCTTCGGCCACGCGCTCATCAACTGCACGAACTGCGGACCGCGCTACACGATCGTGCGCGATCTGCCCTACGACCGCCCGCTCACGACCATGGCGCCGTTCCCGATGTGCACGCCCTGCGAGGCGGAGTATCGCGATCCGGGCGATCGACGCTTCCACGCGCAGCCGACGTGCTGTCCGCGCTGCGGTCCGCAGCTGCGCTTCGTGGCCCAGGAGGGTGAGCCCGCCGAGGGGCCCGATGCGATCGCCCAGGCCGCGACGACGCTCGCCGGTGGAGGCGTGATCGGCGTGAAGGGACTCGGCGGCTATCACCTCGTGTGCGAGGCCGTCGACGACGACGCCGTGGCGCGCTTGCGCGCGGGCAAGCGTCGCGACCACAAGCCGTTCGCCGTGATGGTCGCGAACGTCGAGGCCGCCGAGCAGCTCGTGGAGCTCTCGCCGGCGGGACGCCGACGACTCCAGGATCCCGACCGTCCCATCGTGCTGGCGACGCGCCGTCACGGCACGGCCGTGGTGGAGGGCGTCGCGCCCGGCAACCACCGCCTCGGCGTGATGCTGCCGTACACGCCGATCCAGCACCTGCTGTTCGACGCGGGCTGTCCGCCCCTCGTCATGACGAGCGCCAACGAGTCCGACGACCCGCTCATCACGGACGACGACGAGGTCCGCCGGCTGGCGCCGTTCTGCGACGGCTTCCTCTTCCACGATCGCGAGATCGAGCGGGCGGTCGACGACGGCATCGTGCTCGACGGGCCGCGAGGTGTCGTTCCGATCCGCCGTGCCCGTGGCCAGGTGCCGCTGCCCTTGGCCTTGCCGACCCCGGCGGAAGAGCCGGGGCTCTGCGTCGGTGGGGAGCTCAAGAACACCGTGGCGCTCGTGCGGGGCGACCAGGCGATCCTGGGCCAGCACCTCGGCGACCTCGGGTACGCGCTCGCGTGGCGCCGCTTCCAGCGCACGATCGACGACCTCGAGCGCCTCTTCGACATCCAACCGGCGTGGATCGCCTGCGACGCCCACCCGGGCTACGCGTCGCAGCAGTGGGCCCAGCGCCGGGCCCGCGAGCTCGACGTCCCCCTGATCGAGGTCCAGCACCACCACGCGCACCTCGCCTCGCTGATGGCGGAGCACGGGCGCAGCGAGCCCACGATCGGCGTCATCTGCGACGGCGTCGGTCATGGCGCCGACGGCGAGGCGTGGGGGGGTGAGATCCTCGTGGGGGACCTTCGCTCCTGCGAGCGACATGGCCGTCTGCGACCGCTGCGACTGCCCGGCGGCGACGCCGCGGCGCGCGAGACGGGGCGCTGTGCCCTGTCGTGGCTCGTCGATCGCTTCGGAGCCGCGGCGGCGGATCATCCGGCGGCCGCCGCGGCTCTGGCCGACGATGGACGACGGGCGTCGGTCCTGACCATGCTCGCCGCGGGTCTCAACTGCCCGCCGAGCTCCGGCATGGGGCGCCTCTTCGATGCCGCCGCCGCCCTTCTCGGACTCTGCGACTGGAACCACCACGAGGCGCTGAGCGGCATGCGCCTCGAGTCCGCTGCGATGGCCTCCCTCGCGCGTCCCTCAGGAGCGGACGTCGTCCCGGTCGAGCCCACGGAGCAGGGGCTCCTGGAGCTCGATACACGCCCGCTTCTGGACGCCTTGCTGGCTCGCGGCGAGGAGGTCACCGAGGCGGCCTGGCTGTTCCACGACGCCCTGGCCGACGCGCTGGCACGCGCTGTCAGGAAGGTCCGGGAACGGACGGGAATCCACGCAGTCGCGGTCAGCGGCGGCGTATTCTGCAACGCGCTGCTCACCGAGCAGCTGGTTGGCCGTCTTGCGGACGACGGCTGCGATGTCCTGGTCCACGCCGAGGTCCCGCCGAACGACGGCGGCATCGCGTACGGGCAGGCCGCCGTAGCCGCCGCGCGCCTGAGCGGTCGCGCGGAGATCTGATCATGTGCCTGGCACTCCCCGCCAAGATCCTCGAGCGCGAAGGTGACGACGCCTGGGTGCGTCTCGGCGAGTCGAAGATGCGCACGAACCTGATCCTCACGCCCGAGGCGTGCGTGGGGGACTGGGTGCTCGTGCACGCCGGCTTCGCCATCCAGCAGGTCTCGGAGGAAGACGCCCGCGAGACCTTCCGCGTCTTCGATCAGATGCAGCAAGGCATCGACGAGGAGTCCTCGTCGTGACGCCGCGCGAGCAGATGGCCCGTCTCACGGCCGAGCTCGCGGAGACGGCACAGCGCGCGGGTCGGCGCCTCAGCTACATGGAGGTGTGCGGCACGCACACCGTCAGCGGCTTCCGTAGCGGCATCCACGCGCTGATGCCCGAGACGGTGAGGCTCGTGAGCGGTCCGGGCTGCCCGGTCTGCGTCACCGCGCAGCGCTACATCGACGCGCTGATCGACCTGGGGCGTCGCGATGGCGTCACCCTGACGACGTACGGCGACATGTTGCGCGTGACGGGCGAGGGCGGCTCGCTCGAGCTGGCCCGTAGCGAAGGCGCCGACGTGCGCGTCGTCACCAGCTCGATGGAAGCGATCGAGATCGCCCGCGCCGAGCCCGAGCGCGAGGTCGTCTTCGCGGCCGTGGGCTTCGAGACCACGGCGCCGGCCACCGCCGCGGCCGTCCTCGCCGCCGAGCAGGACGACCTCCCGAACTTCACGGTGCTGGCCGCTCACAAGCTCGTACTGCCGGCGATGCAGACGCTCCTGGCCGACCCGAACCTCGCCATCGACGGCTTCCTCTGTCCGGGGCACGTGAGCGTCGTGATCGGCGCGGAGGCCTACCGGCCCGTCGTAGACGAGCACGCCATGCCGTGCGTCATCGCCGGCTTCGAGCCGCTGCAGATGATGGAGGGCATCCTGCACCTCACCCGCCAGACCGTGGCCGGCGAGGCGCGCCTCGAGAACCTGTACCCGACGGTGGTCGGCGACGAGCCCCAGCCCCACGCGGCAGCGCTGATCGAGCGCGTGTTCGAGCCCGGCGACTCCGCCTGGCGCGCCCTCGGGGTCATGACCGAGAGCGGCCTGGACCTGAGGCCCGCCTACGCGCGGTTCGACGCGCTGGCGCGCTTCGGGCTCGTCCTCGGCGAGGACGTGGATCCGCCCGGCTGCCGCTGCGGGGAGGTCATCACGGGGCAGTGCGAGCCCATCGACTGCCGTCTGTTCGGACGCGCCTGCACGCCGGTCGTGCCGATCGGGCCGTGCATGGTGAGCTCCGAAGGCACCTGCCAGGCCTGGTTCAAGTACCGCCGCCACGAGATGCGGGCCGGAGCCGGCGCGTGAGCCACCTGGATCCGCACGGCACGCGTGTCGTTCTCGCCCACGGCGGCGGCGGCCAGCTCACCGAGTCGCTGATCCAGGACGCCGTCCTGCCGCGGCTCGCGAATCCCCTGCTGGATCCGCTCGACGACAGCGCCCTGCTGCCGACGGACGGGCCCGTGGCCTTCACGACGGACAGCTACGTCGTCCAGCCGCTGGAGTTTCCCGGCGGCGACATCGGCCGCCTGGCCGTCTGCGGCACGGTCAACGACCTCGCCGTGTGCGGCGCGCGACCCGGCTGGCTCTCCCTGGGCCTGATCATCGAGGAGGGCCTCGAGCTCGACATCCTGCGACGGATTCTCAGCTCCGTGGCGTCGACCGCAGAGGAGGCCGGCGTTCACGTGGTCACGGGCGACACGAAGGTCGTCGCGCGCGGCCAGGCGGACGGCCTCTACATCAACACCGCGGGCGTGGGGGCGCTGCGCCCGGGGATCACCCTGCGCGCCGATCGCTGCCGCCCCGGCGACGCGATCCTGATCAACGGTTCGATCGCCGACCACGGCATGGCCGTGATGCTGCAGCGTGAGGGCGGGTCGCAGATCGAGAGCGATCTCGAGAGCGACGTCGCGCCCTTGGGCGATCTGGTGGAGGCGCTGCTCGAGGCGGTGCCCGAGACGCGTTTCCTGCGCGACGCCACACGCGGGGGGCTCGCCGGCGTCGCCGCGGACCTGGCCGCGCACTCGGGGTACCGGGTCGAGCTCGACCAGGAGTCGATTCCCGTGCGTCCGGCGACGGAGTACGCCGCCGACATGCTCGGCTTCGATCCCCTCACCGTGGCGAACGAGGGCAAGGTCGTCGCCGTGGTGCCGGGGGACGATGCCGAGCGCGCGGTGGCCGTCCTGCGGGACCACGAGCGCGGCCGCGAGGCCGCCGTGATCGGCCGTATCGCCGACGAACGAGACGGTCTCTGCGAGCTGCTCACGTACGTCGGCGGACGCCGCGTCGTGCAGAAACCGTACGGCGAAGACCTGCCGCGAATCTGTTAGGAACGGCGTCTCGAACTGCGACTCAATTCGGGGCGCGAATCATGATTTCGAAGGCGTGATTTCGGCCTCAAATCGCGCCGAATAGCCTTGGGCGAAGACCGCGCAGTCGTAGGCTCATGTGGCCGGACAACCCGGCAGAGCAGCGGCCCCGAAGGCATGAACACGGTCCTCCATGTTCGTCGTTCGAAGCGCTCCCGTCCCTCGACGGACGGTCGACGCGCAGGGGCGCGACGGTCCCGTGATTGCGCGCAGGACGCGCAGAAGGCGGATGCATGAGCACGCTACTCGACAGCGCAGTGCGCAAGATCTGCAAGGCTCACGACAACGATCCGACGCGGCTGCTCGACGTCGCGCGCGCAGTACAGGAGAAGTACCGCTGCGTGTCGGACGAGGCCATCGACGTCATCTCGCAAGTGCTCCACTTGCCGCGCGTGACGGTCGAGAGCCTCGTGTCGTTCTACGCGTTCCTGTCCACGGAGAAGCAGGGACGCGTGATCATCCGTCTCTGTGACGACGTGATCGATCGCATGCACGGCTACGATCGCGTCCTCGATGCGTTCCGTGAGGAACTGGGCATCGAGCTCGGCGAGACGACGCCCGACGGAAACATCACCCTCGAGCGCACGGCGTGCATCGGCATGAGCGACCAGGCTCCGGCCGCGCTCATCAACGACGTCGTCGTCACGCGCCTCAACTCGGACAGCGCGCGCGAGATCGTACGTGAGCTGCGCGAGCACATGGATCCGCAGCGTCTCGTGCGCACGTACGGTCGCGGCAACAACGCCCACGACCTCATCCGCTCGATGGTGCGCAACAACATCCAGACCGAAGGTCTCGTGTTGTTGACGAGGACCAACCGCGGCGAGGCCCTGCGCAAGGCCCTCTCGCTCAGGCCCGTCGAGGTCATCCGTGCCATCAAGACGGCACGCGTGCGCGGGCGGGGCGGCGCGGGCTTCCCCACCGGTATGAAGTGGGAGTTCACGCGGGCGGCCGACGGTGAGCAGAAGGTCATCATCTGCAACGCCGACGAAGGCGAGCCGGGCACGTTCAAGGACCGCATCCTGCTCACGGAGTACCCCGATCGCGTGTTCGCGGGCATGACGATCGCCGGCTACGCCATCGGGGCGCAGGAGGGCATCCTCTACCTGCGCGCGGAGTACGCCTACCTCAAGGCGTTCCTCGAGGATCGCCTCGAGAAGCGGCGCAAGGAGGGCTTGCTCGGCGAGAACGTCCTGGGCCATTCGCGCTTCCACTTCGACATCCGCATCCAGATGGGCGCCGGCGCCTACGTCTGCGGCGAAGAGACCGCGCTCATCAGCTCCTGCGAAGGCACGCGCGGCGACCCGAAGAACCGCCCGCCGTTCCCCGCCCAGCACGGCTACCTCGGTCGGCCGACCAGCGTGAACAACGTCGAGACGCTCTGCTGCGTGACCAAGATCATGGAGGAGGGCGCGGCCGCGTTCAGCCAGTTCGGGACGAACCAGAGCTCGGGCACGAAGCTGCTCAGCATCTCCGGCGACTGCCGCCGGCCCGGTGTGTACGAGCTGCCCTTCGGCACCACGCTCCGCGAGGTGCTGAACCTCTGCGACGCAGAGGACTCGATCGCCGTCCAGGTCGGCGGGCCCTCCGGGCAGATGGTCGGCCCCGATGCCTACGACCGGCAGATCTGCTTCGACGATCTCGCGACCGGCGGCTCGATCATGACCTTCGGACCGCAGCGCGATCTGCTCGAGGTCGTCCACGCGTTCCTCGAGTTCTTCGAGGACGAGAGCTGCGGCTACTGCACGCCGTGCCGCGTGGGCACCGTGCTCCTGAAGGAGGCGGTCGAGCGCGTGCGGGACGACCTCTGCGAGCCGGTCGACATCGACCGGTTCCAGGAGATGGGCAAGATGATGAAGGCCATGAGCCGCTGCGGGCTCGGCCAGACGGCGCCCAACCCGGTGCTCTCGACGCTCGAGAACTTCCCGGGGCTCTACGCCAACTGCAAGAAGGAGGACTCCGAGGGCTATCGGCGGTCCTTCGACCTCGAGGGCTCGGTAACGGAGGCCAGCGCCATCGCGGGACGACCTGCGCACGCGACCGGCGAGAAGGGAGGCCGCTAGTGAGCCAGTTCACGATCACGATCGACGGCCGCGAGGTCGAGGCCAAGGCGGGCCAGACGATCCTGGAGGCCGCCGAGGAGGCGGGCATCTACATCCCGCGCCTGTGCCACAAGCCCGGCCTCGAGCCGTTCGGCGGATGCCGCGTGTGCACCGTGACGGCCAACGGCCGTCCCTGCTCGGCCTGCACCCAACCTGCGGCGCCCGGCATGATCGTCATGAACGAGACGGAGCAGGTGAAGGACTTCCGCAAGACGCTCGTCGAGATGATGTTCGTCGAGGGCAATCACTTCTGCATGTTCTGCGAGAAGAGCGGCAACTGCGAGCTGCAGGCCATGGGCTACCGCATGGGCATCGACGTGCCGCGGTTCCCCTTCCTCTTCCCGAAGCGGAACGTGGACGCCAGCCATCCGGACATCCTCGTCGACCACAACCGCTGCATCCTGTGCGCGCGCTGCATCCGCACCTCGCGTGACGTGGACGGCAAGCAGGTGTTCGACTTCGTCGGCCGCGGCGCCAACAAGCGCGTGGCCGTCCGCAGCGGAACCCGTCTGGCCGACTCCGACGCGGACGTCAGCGACGCAGCCGTCGAGGCCTGCCCCGTCGGCGCGCTCCTGAAGAAGCGCGTGGGCTACGCGACGCCGATCGGCGAGCGCCTCTACGACAAGGCGCCGATCGGATCCGAGATCGAGAACGGAGAGGAGAGCTAGATGGCCAAGCCGCGGATCGCCACCACCTCCCTTTGCGGCTGCTTCGGCTGCCACATGTCGCTGCTCGACATCGACGAGCGCATCCTGCAGCTCGCCGAGCTCGTCGACTTCGACCGTTCGCCGATCGACGACATCAAACACATCAGCCAGCGCTGCCGCATCGGCCTCATCGAGGGCGGCTGCGCGAACGAGGAGAACGTCGAGGTCATTCGCGAGTTCCGCCGGAACTGCGACATCCTCGTTTCGGTGGGGGACTGCGCCACCACGGGAGGACTGCCCGCGCTGCGCAACCTCGTGCCGCTGAAGGAGTGCCTGGAGGAGGCCTACATCCACGGGCCTTCCGTGCACAACCCCTCGGGCGAGATCCCCAACGACGAGGAGATCCCGCTGCTCCTCAACAAGGTCTACCCGGCCCACGAGGTCGTGAAGGTGGACTACCACCTGCCCGGCTGCCCGCCCTCCGCCGACGCGCTGTGGGCCGCCATCAACGCGCTGCTCGCGGAAGAGCCCCTCGAGCTGCCCTACCAACTGATCAAGTACGACTGACCCGGACGACAGGAGAGAGTTGTGAGCACGAGCAACGGTATGAAGCGGGTCGTCATCGAGCCCGTGACCCGCGTCGAGGGCCACGGCAAGGTCACGATCCTGCTCGACGATCAGGGTCAGGTCCACCAGGCACGGCTGCACATCGTGGAGTTCCGCGGCTTCGAGCGGTTCATCCAGGGGCGCCCGTTCTGGGAGATGCCGGTTGCGGTCCAGCGACTGTGCGGCATCTGCCCGGTCAGCCATCACCTCTGCGCCGCGAAGGCGGTCGACCGCATTGTCGGGGGCGAGAACCTCACGCCCACGGCCATGAAGATGCGGCGGCTCATGCACTACGGGCAGATGTTCCAGTCGCATGCCCTGCACTTCTTCCACCTCGCCTCGCCGGATCTGCTCTTCGGCTTCGGCTCGGACGTCGCGCAGCGCAACGTCCTCGGTGTCGCGGCGGCGCACCCCGAGCTGGCGAAGCAGGGCATCCTGATGCGCAAGTACGGCCAGGAGGTGATTCGCCTCACGGCCGGCAAGAAGGTCCATGGCACCGGCGCCATCCCGGGCGGTATCAACAAGAACCTCTCGATCGAGGAGCGCGACTTCCTGCTCGAGGACCTCGATCAGATGGTCGCGTGGGCCGAGGGCGCGCTGAAGATCGCCAAGGACTACACCGTCGAGAACCTCGATGCGGTGGCGGGCTTCGGCTCCTTCGACAGCAACCACATGAGCCTGGTGCGAGCCGACGGCGCCATGGACCTCTACGACGGCGTTCTGCGCGCAGTCGACAAGGACGGCAACGTCATCTTCGACGGCGTCGACCAGCAGGACTACCTCGACGTGATCTCCGAGGAGGTCCGTCCGTGGTCGTACATGAAGTTCCCGTTCATCAAGTCGATCGGGCCGGAGAACGGCTGGTACCGGGTGGGTCCGCTTTCGCGCATCAACGCGTGCGACTTCATCGACACGCCGCTCGCCGAGACCGCCCGCCAGGACTTCATGTCCCTCACGGACGGGAAGCCCAACAACATCACGATGGCCTACCACTGGGCCCGGATGATCGAGGTCGTCCACTCCATCGAGAAGATCAAGGAGCTCCTGCACGACGAGGACCTCCAGGGCGAGAACCTCGTCGTCAAGGGCAAGGGCCGTCGCGAGGCCGTGGCGATCCTCGAGGCGCCGCGCGGCACGCTCTTCCACCACTACAAGGTGGGGGAGGACGACCTCGTCGAGCAGGCGAACCTGATCGTCTCGACGACGAGCAACAACGAACCGATGAACCGGGCGGTCGAAGGGGTCGCCCGGGAGTACCTCTCCGGACAGGAGATCACCGAGGGGCTGCTGAACCACGTCGAGGTCGCGATCCGCGCCTACGACCCGTGCCTCAGCTGCGCCACGCACGCGATGGGGCGGATGCCGCTGGTCATCGACCTCGTCGACGCGGACGGCAACCTCCTGGATCGGAAGGGGAAGGACACGGGAGATGCCTGCTAGCCAGGCTCGCATCCTGCTGCTCGGCTACGGCAACCCGGGCCGTCGAGACGACGGCCTGGGACCGGCCTTCGCCGACACCATCGCGCGCCGTGGCATCGAGGGCGTGACCGTGGAGACGGACTACCAGCTCCAGGTCGAGGACGCGCCCCTGATCGCCGAGCACGACGTCGTCGTGTTCGCGGATGCCACCGTGCAGGGCCCGGGGCCCTTCACGCTGACGCCGGTCGAGGCGCGCGGGGAGATCTCCTTCACCACACATTCCGTGTCTCAGGGCGCGCTGCTCGCGCTCGCCCGGGACCATTTCCAGTCGAAGGCCGAGGGGTGGGCCCTGGCCATCCACGGCCAGGACTTCGACGGCTTCGGGGAGGGGCTGAGCGCGACAGCGCAGGCCAATCTCGCAGCGGCCCTCGAGTTCCTGACCCCGCGGCTCGAGCAACATAGGATTCACGATGGCGCATGAGGCCGATTCCACGGGCCTCGCCTCCGAGGGAAGTCCGACCATGCAAGACGGCAAGCCTGTCATCCTCTACGTCGACGACGACCAGGACTTCCTGGACGGGACCCGGTTCCTCCTCGAGGCGAACGGGTACGTCATGCTCGAGGCGCTCAGCGCCGAGGACGGCTTGAAGATCTACCGCCAGCACGAGCCCGATCTCGTGCTGGTCGACCTCATGATGGAGGAGGTCGACGCGGGTACGGCGCTCGTGAAGGAGCTCCGCGCGCTCGGCAGCAGCGTGCCCGTGATCATGATCAGCTCGGCCGGCGACAACCTCAGCCTCGTGACCGACTACGGCGACCTCGGGCTCTCGGGCGTGTTCCAGAAGCCCGTCGATCCCGACACGCTGCTCATGATCCTCTCGCAGCGCATCCCGCGTACGAAGGACAGCAAGAACGCGTAGGACGGACTACGCTGCCGGCAGGTCCGCGTAGAAGACGCTGCCCTCGTTCATGCGGCTACGTACGCCGACCGTGCCGCCGTGCGCCTCGATCACGGCGCGCACGATGTTCAGCCCCAGGCCCGTGCCCTTGATCTTCTTCGTGGCGCCGTCCTTGCGCTGTACGCGGTAGAACTCGCCGAACAGGCGCTCCTGGTCCTCCTCCGCGATGCCGATGCCCTGGTCCTCGACCTCGATGTGGATGTTGGGCACGTCGGTGCGCGCACGGACCTTGATGACCCCACCTTCGGGCGTGTACTTCACGGCGTTGGTGATGTAGTTCGCGAACGCCTCGTGCAACAGGAGAGGGATGCCACGGATCGGCGGCAGCCCCTCGGGCACGTCGAGCTCGAGCGAGTTGCCGCCCTGCTGCGCCAGGTCCTCGTACTCCTTGACGAGTCCCCCGAGCAGCTCGCCGACGTCCACCTCGACGGCCTGCGCCTCGATGCGGCCCGACTCGAGGGTCGAGAGCACCTGCAGGTCCCGCATGAACTCCTTGACCCCGCTCAGCCGTCCCAGGCTGCGGTCGATCATCTCCGCCTGCTTGTCCGTCATCGTGCCGCCGAGACCGGCCTTGAGGTTGCCCAGGAACATCGTGACCACGCCGACGGGCGACTGCAGGTTGTGCAGGGCGATGCGGAGGAAGTCCTTGCGCATTCTCGAGACCCGCTCGAGCTCCGCGTTGGCCGTGCGCAGGCGGCGCTCGCCTTCACGTGCCGTGCGCACGAGACCGCGCAGCAGCACCAGCGTGAGTCCGAAGAGCAGGAAGTAGACGACCAGGACGGTCAGCGCATGGCGGCCGTCGAGGGGGCCCGTGCTCGAGATGGCGCCGGAGGGGAGGCGCGGCACGAGCAGGCCGGTCCACTCTCCGATCACGAACGACGCCAGCAGGCCGTAGGCCAGCCAGTGGAACGTCACGGCGGCCTTACGGGACAGCAGGATGCAGCTGAGAATCACGTGCAGCAGGTAGAACGGCAGGAAGGGGCACCGCGTGCCGCCGACGAACCACAGCGCGATCGTCAGGACCAGGTAGTCCAGGATGATCGTCGCGTACATCACGCGTAGCAGGCGCTGCTGGACCTCGGGCGGCTGGTCGGGCTCGGCGTGGCCGCGCGCGATGAGGCCGCCGGCCGTCTTGTAGATCGCGACGACCACGCCCATCAGGATCAGGGCCGTCGTGTCGAGATCCTCGATGCCGGCCACGTGGCGGCCGATCAAGGCGCCGATGATGAGGGCGCCTGCGACGAAGAAGCCGATCCACGTCTGCAGCACGACGCGTCGACCGAGGAAGCGCATATGCGTAAGCGGAAGACCAGGCGACTCGTCGCCGTCGGTCGTGCGCTGGTTCTCCGCCCCGGGGGCGCGCGCGACGTACGCCATGGCCGGATTCTACCAGCCGGAGGCATGCTCTCTTCTTTGGCGCGAGTCCCCTCAGTAGAGTGCGCTCACGTTCTTCGGGGGAGCGAGCATGCACGAGTACGCATTGGCCGATGCCGTCGTGAGGGCTGCGCTGCGTGCGGCGGACGACGCCGGGATGGTCGCCGTGCAGGCCGTCCATGTCCGGGTCGGCGAGCTCCAGCAGATCAAGCAGGAGCTGTTCGAGTTCGCCCTGGCCGAGTCGCGTCCCGATGACGAGCCGCGCTTGGCCGACACGGCGTTCCACGTCGCCGTGGAGCCGGCCGCGCTCACCTGCCGCGTGTGCTCCCACACCTTCACCATGGCCGACGCGCTCGGCAGCAGCTCCAAGGACGACCTCGAGGCCATCCACTTCGTGCCCGAGCTCGCCCATGCCTTCTTCGGCTGTCCCAGCTGCGGGAGCCCCGACTTCGAGGTCAGCGCCGGCCGGGGCGTGACGATCAGCGCCGTCGAGGGCGTGCAGGCCGAGGACGCCTGAGTCCGAGCGGGATGCGGTCTCGGCCGAACTTCGTATCGACGGGCAACACCGCGGGGGCCGGGGCACGCGGCCGAGGCCCCTCCGGGCTACCCTGGGAGCGAGGTGGCAGCCCATGAGTGAGCAACCGTACGACGTGATGATCCTGTCGGGTGGCTTCTGTCCTCTCCACCTGGGTCACATCCGCATGATCAAGGCGGCACGCGCCCAGGCGGCTCTCGTCGTGGTGGGGCTGAACTCCGACGGCTGGATCCAGGAGCGGAAGGGGAAGTGCCCGCTGCCACTCGAGGAGCGCCTCGAGATCCTGGCGGCCGTCCGCGGCGTGACGAGCGCGGTGCGCTTCGACGACAGCGACGGCACGGCGATCGATCTCATGCGACGTGTGCGCGCTGTCTCGGGCCCGGACAGCAAGATCGCCTTCGGCAACGGAGGTCCGAGGACGGAAGAGAACGTCCCGGAGATCGACGTCTGCCGGGAGCTGCACATCGATCTCGTCTGGAACGTCGGCGGCACCGAGGACCTGGAGCCGAAGCGTCCGTTGGCGCACTTCTAGGCTCGGGTCACTTTCACTTCCACTTCCACTTCCACTTCCACCTGCACGTGCACCTGCACTCGACGGGCGGGCGTTCGTCGGCCCTACGGGCCTCCTCCGGCCGCCCCTACAGTGTGCTGACGACGGCCGATCGGGGCGCCCGATCGACCGCGATCCCTACCCGTCAGGCGAACCGAACGGATTTGCGGGCGGCTGCGCGGGTGCCGGTGCGGGCGCGCGGCGGATGGGCCGCGGGCGCGGACGCGTCGCGCCCTTGCGCGCGAGCGCCGTCTGGTAGCGGTCGAGCAGCTCGACCGCGTTCATGCGCTGCTGCCGGTGGATCGCCGGGTCCGTGATCTTGAGATACTCCTCGAGGTCGGCGATCGCCTTGCTGTGATCGCCCAGCGCCGCGTAGGCCTGTGCGCGCTCGAGGTAGGCCGCCGGCACGGTGCTGTCGATCTTCACGACCGACGTGTAGCGCTGCACCGCCTGCCCGAACTCCATGCGCCGCATGTGCACGGAGGCGAGCATCAGGTGCATGCGCTTCTCCTTGTCGCGTGCGCCGTGGATGCGCTGCAGGTACTCCTGGCGCACCTGCGTCGTCACCTTGCTCATGCCGCCTACGCCCTCGGCGTACTTGTTGAGCTCCCTCTTCCAGCCGAGCTGGCTGCGCTGGCTGAGCTGCAGATACTGGTTGGCGAAGTAGATGCCCGTTTCGTCGTTGCCCATCTGCAGGTGGCACTTGGCGAGACCGGCGAGCGCGTACTGGTTGTTGGGCGAGGCCTTGAGGACGGCCTCGTACAGCGGGATGGCCTGACCGTACAGCCCATTGCGCTTCTGGACCTGCTCACGCGCCTTGGCCATGAGCCCGGCCTCGTCGGCGTTCGGATTGGTGCGGATGGCGTGGCGGAGATCCCGCACGTCGCGGTCGTATAGGTCGCCGAGATCGGCGTAGACGTGGGCGAGGTCCGTCTGCACCTCGTAGCGGCGGTTGCCGGGCCCGTCGGGGTTCGGCCACTCGAGCGGCACGACCTCCTCGAGGAGTCGCTGCGACTCGCGGAGCTTGGTGGCGCGCTGGTCGCGCGAGAAGCGCCCCTCGGCGGCGAGCATGTACAGCGCCTTGGCGAGACCGCGCTTGGCCTTCTTGTTGTTCGGATCGAGTGCCAGCACCTTGCGGAACTGGACCTCGGCCAGGTCGTAGCGCCCGCCGTCGTAGTAGGTCACCGCGGCCGTCTCGAAGTACTCGACCCGCGCGGCGTCGTCCTGCTCCTCTTCGGACGGTCCGAAGGGGTTGGGCGTATCGCTCGCGCAGCCGCTGAGCGGCGCGACGAGAAGGCAAGCGAACAGGGCGGGAAGCATCCAGCCGACACGTGAACGCATCTCGGGGATCTCCGGAGAGGGGGTCGGGAGGCCTGGGGTGCCCCCCGATCAGGACCCTGTACATTGGCCCGGAGGGGTCATCAGGCCGTCATCTGTGCAACCCCGGGGCGTGTCAGCGTGCGTCACCCTCGTGTCCGCTCCGCTCCCGCGCGGCGAGCAACCGGGCTCTGCGCGTCTCGTCGCGGCGCAGGCTCAGGGTCTTGCTGCGCTCGAGGCGCACGAGCCCGGGAGCGGCCCCCTTGGGCTTGCGCACGTAGCGGCGCGGCGTGTGGTCGACCTCGTTGTGGTCGGCTGCACGGCGCTCACTGAAGTGGCATGCGAGCTCGGCGGCATCCAGCAGGGTGTCGCGCGGCACGGTCTTCCCGCGCGGCGTCGGCACGACGACATGGCTGCCCGTCGCGCCGCGCACGTGGAGGAACAGGTCTCCAGGCCGCGCCTCGCGCAGCGTGAGCTCGTCGTTGCCCCGCGCATCGCGGCCGACGAGGATCCGCCACCCGTCGGCGGAGCGGAACGTGTGCCACGGCTGCGCCCGGGCCGGTCCACGCTTGCGCGCCTGCGCAGGGGGCGCCAGCTCGCGACGCGCGGCGTCCTGGAGTGCCGCGGGCAGCTCGTCGAGCAGCGCCTCCAGCTCGTCGGACGCGAGCTCGCCGACGAGCGCCTCGGCTGCGGTCGTCAGGCTCTCGACGTCGGCCGCCGACGCGGCCAGACGCCGCTCGGCTTCGGCGGCCGCACGCCGGAGCTTGCGCTCCCGGCGATAGCACGCGGCGATCTGCTCGCCCGGCGGCAGCGTCGGGTCGAGCTCGATCACGACGTCCTCGGGCGGCGAACGCGTGAAGTCAGAAACCGTCACGCGCGCGAGGCCGGGCTTGAGCAGGTGGAAGGACGCGCTGAGCAGCTCGCCGCGGCGGTGGAGCTCGTCGGCTTCGTCCTCGCGGGCGAGGGCGGCATCGAGCTGGGAGCGGGCCTTCTGCGCCGACTTCAGCTTGCGCTTCACGAAGCGGCGTAGACGGGCTTGCGCGCTCTCGGTCTTCTGCGCGCCGCCGCGGGAGGCGACGAGCGCGATCACGGCCGCGGAGCCCGATGCACGCATGTCCTCATCCGGCTCCGCCTGCACGGCGCGCGCGGGCACGGGCTCGAACGGCATGCCCTTCGACGCCTCGCGCCGGCGCGCGACGTCACCGCGCGGCGTGAGCTGGACGACGCCGTCCGCGTCCACGACGTAGAGGTTGGCCTGCCCGCCGAACAACTCCACCCACAGCGTGACGGACTCGCCACCGCGGCTCAGCTCGAGGGCGAGCGCGCGCTCACCTGCGATGGCGCGCGCGCCCTCCACTCGGGCGCCCCTGAGCAGGTTGCGTAGGGCCCCGGCGAGTGCCGTGGGCTGCTTCGGTGCCGGCGCGCCCCCCGTGAGGTGGATGCGGGGCAGGGGAGGAGCGAGGACGATGACGAGGTCCTCTCGGCTCTCGCCGCGCAGGTCGAGACGGAACGCGAGGCGACCGTCCTCGTGCACCGAACGCACACGTGCGCCGCGTCGCGCATCGAGCTCGCGCGCGACTTCGGCCACCAGCTGGGGAGTCAGCCCGGCGGGGATGGGTTGCCCGGTCTAGGCGTCGGGGTCGTTGACCCAGCGAAGCTCGTCGAGGTCCCAGTCGAGCGTGTCGTCGCCGAACCAGAGGTCCATCTCGAAGGCCGCCGTGTCGGCGCCGTCCGAGGCGTGGATCAGGTTGAAGGACTTGCTCATGCCGTAGTCGCCGCGGATCGTGCCCGGCGCGGCGGCGGCGCCGTCGGTGGCGCCCACCAGGTTGCGCACGACGGCGATGGCGCCCTCGCCGCGTACGGCGATGGCCACGACAGGGCCGGAGCTCATGAACGCGAGGAGGCTCTCGAAGAACGGGCGCTCCTTGTGGACCGCGTAGTGCTTCTCGAGGTGCTCGCGCGAGGGCTTCATCATCTTGAGGCCCACGATCTGGAGGCCCTTGGCCTCGAAGCGGCTGAGGATGGTGCCGATGCGCCCGCGCTGGACACCGTCGGGCTTCACGAGGACGAGGCTCGTCTCCATGGCTGCAATTCTCCCGATGAGATGGGCGAGATTCTCCGTGGCACGCGGGGTGCGTGAAGAAGCGTTCGCACCGATCCAGGCGCCGATCCGTGCCACAACGGCACGGGACCTTGCCTAGGCCACCCCGGGAGGGGCAGCTAGCCTGCCACATCCACATGACGACGATCCTCGCCATCCACAAGGACGGCGCCTCCGTGCTCGGCGGCGACGGCCAGGTCTCCCTCGGTCAGCAGGTCCAGAAGCAGGGCGCCGTCAAGGTGCGTTCGCTGCAGGACGGGCGCATCCTCGCGGGCTTCGCCGGAGGGGCGGCCGACGCCCTCGCGTTGCTCGAGCGCTTCGAGGCCAAGCTCGACGAGCACGCCGGGCAGCTGCGGAAGGCGGCCGTCGAGCTCGCGAAGGACTGGCGCACCGACCGCGTTCTGCGCCGCCTGGAAGCCGTCATGGTGCTCGCGGACGCGCAGGAACTGCTGCTCGTCTCGGGTACGGGTGACGTCATCGCGCCCGACCCCGAGCCCGCGGGCGGGGGCGTGCTCGCCACCGGCAGCGGAGGGCCGGTCGCGCTCGCCGCGGCCCGCGCGCTGCTGGCGCACTCCAGCCTGAGCGCCAAGGAGGTCTGCGAGGAGGCCCTCAAGGTCGCTGCGGGCATCGATCTCTACAGCAACGAGCACATCACCGTGCACGAGGTGCGCTCATGAAGCCTGCCGATGCCGCGCTGACGCCGGCCAACATCGTCGCCGAGCTCGACCGCTACGTCGTCGGTCAGAAGGACGCCAAGCGCGCCGTGGCCGTCGCCATCCGCAACCGCTGGCGCCGCATGCAGCTCTCCGAGGACATGCGCCAGGAGGTGCTGCCCAAGAACATCCTGCTCATGGGGCCCACCGGCGTCGGCAAGACCGAGATCGCGCGCCGGATCGCGACGCTGATGGACGCCCCCTTCACGAAGGTGGAGGCCACGAAGTTCACGGAGGTCGGCTACGTCGGCCGTGACGTCGAGTCGATCATCCGCGACCTCCTCGAGAGCGCGATGCTCGTCGTGCGCGAGCGTGCGCGGCGCAAGGTCGAGAAGAAGGCGCGCGAGAAGGCGGAGGAGCGCGTTCTCGATGCGCTCGTCGCCGACTGGAAGCCGGGTGACCACGACATCGAGGTGTTCTCCAGCGGCGAGGGCGGACCGTCGATGCACGACCTCCAGATCGTGCGGGTGAAGCTGCGCGAACGCCTTCGCGCGGGCGCGCTCGACGACAAGGAGGTCGACATCCAGCTACGCGACACCTCGCAGGAGCTGGGCAACATCTTCGGCGACGCGTCCTTCGCGCAGACCGGGATCGACCTCAAGCAGTTCATGGAGAAGCTGCGTCCTCCGCAGGCGGGCAAGACCAAGGGCGCCCGCATGACGGTGGGGGAGGCGATGAAGACGCTGTCGGGCGAGGAGGCCGAGAGCCTCGTCGACACCGAGAACGTGACGACGGAGGCGATCGAGCTGGTCGAGAACCACGGCATCGTCTTCCTCGACGAGATCGACAAGGTCGCCGGCCGCCAGGCCGGGAGCGGCCCCGACGTCTCGCGCGAGGGCGTGCAGCGCGACCTGCTGCCGCTGGTCGAGGGGACGACGGTCTCGACGCGCCACGGTCCGGTGAAGACGGACCACGTGCTGTTCATCGGGGCAGGTGCGTTCCACGTCAGCAAGCCGAGCGATCTGCTACCGGAGCTGCAGGGCCGAATGCCGATCCGCGTGCGCCTGGACGCGCTGACGGAAGAGGACTTCGTGCGGATCCTGACGGAGCCGCGCAACGCGTTGACGAAGCAGTACACGGCGTTGCTCGGGACGGAGAAGGTGAAGCTGAAGTTCACCGACGACGGCATCGCGGAGATCGCGCGGGTGGCGGCGAGCGCGAACCGGACGCACGAGAACATCGGCGCGCGTCGGCTGTTCACGGTGATGGAGCGTGTGTTGGACGAGGTGTCGTTCGACGGACCGTCCCTGAAGGGGGAGAAGGTCCAAGTCGATGCGGCGTATGTGCGGCATCGGGTTGGGGATCTGCTGGAAGATCAGGATCTGGGGCGTTACGTGCTGTAAGCAGAGCAACGCTCTGCTTACACACTTGCACCTGCACCTGCACCTGCACTTGCACTTGACGGGCGGGCGTTCGTCAGCCCTGCGTGCCTCCTCCGGCCGCCCCTACGCATTCACCTGCACCTGCACTTGCACTTGACGGGCGGGCGTTCGTCAGCCCTGCGGGCCTCCTCCGGCCGCCCCTACGCATTCACCTGCACTTGCACTTGCACTCGACGGGCGGGCGTTCGTCGCCCTTCGACTCGACTATGTCTCGCTCAGAGCTCCTCCGGCCGCCCCCACGCATCCGACACCTGCACTTGCACTCGACGGGCGGGCGTTCGTCGCCCTTCGACTCGACTATGTCTCGCTCAGAGCTCCTCCGGCCGCCCC
>JASJDY010000040.1 GCA_030065025.1 Planctomycetota bacterium | reverse complement strand
CGGATGAGGCCGAAGCCGCGGTTCGTGAGGTCGGTCACGAGCACGCGACCGGGCTCGCCCGGTTCCACCGCGCGGCCGTCGTCGCCGACGAGCTCGATCACGCGGCCGTGCGCGAGGACGTGGAAGCCGCCGTGCCTGCACTGCGAAGCCAGGCACGCGCTCTCGCGACTGCCGTAGTAGTCGTAGACCGGCGCGCCGAACGCACGCTCGATGCGCTCGCGCGCGTCGGCTGTGAGCACCTCTGCGGAAGAGCGAATCGCGCGGATGCCGAACTCGCCCTCGCGGCCCTGCTCGAGCAGGTAGCGCGCGAACACGTCCAGCGCCGAAGCGTAGCCCATCACGTACGGCGGGCGCAGCCGGTCGAAGGCCTCGGCATAGCCGGCGAGGTCGCGGTCGCCCATGTTGAAGGCGTTGAAGTAGTGGCGATCCTCGAGACGGTTGAAGAGCTTCTCCCGTCCGCTGAGCAGGCTGAGGTCGCGATCCGAGCCCCACACCACCGCCGTGCGACACCACGGCCTCAGGCCCCACGTCTCGAACACGTGGAACTCGGTGGCCTGCAGCCACGCCTTGTAGGCGTCGTCGTGCCACACCCGCACCGGCTCGCCTGTCGAGCCGCCGCTGGCGTCCTCGTGCAGCGTCTCGACGGGCCGCGTCGGATCCCGCAGGGCGTCCGCGTTCTGCTGGACGTCGCGCCGCGTGAGCACGGGCAGGTCCGCGAGCTCCGCGCCGGCGGGGATCTGCTCACGCCACCAGGGCAGGGTCGCGCGCGCCCAGTCGAGGTGCTCGGCGACCTTCTCGCGCTGCCACGCGGCGAACGCGTCGGGCGTCAGGGCCCGGGCGCGGCGGATCGTCGCGAGGTGCGCGCGCCAGCCCGGCGTCCGCCTCCGGGCGAGCAGGGTCCAGACCAGGCGGGCGATCACGGCAGTCCCTCCCCGGCACCCCCTCCGGGCGCAGGCCGACCGTTCGTGGTGGGCAGTGCACGCACGCTTTCTCTATCGGCCCTCCCGGCCCGCAGGCCTCAGGACACCTCATCCTGCGGCGCCCGGGCCCTCGGCCTCATCCCATTGTCCAGATTCTTGGACATTCCTCCGGGAACGGCTCATCCTGCACCGGCCCTGCGTGCCGATAGGGTTCCGACCCCTGCGCGCGCCGCAGGGTCGGTCCTGGAGCCCTGACGCGTGACGACCACGCCCTCCTTCTTCGGCAGCCTGATCCGCCGGGCCCTGCGGCACCGGTGGATCGTGCTCGTGCCCATCGCCACCTGCGTGCTGCCTGCGACGATCTACGCGCTGAGGCTGCCCGAGACGTGGGAGGCCATGGCCCTGGTCCATGTACGGGTCGTGCGCCCGGAGCACATCGGCCGGGGCCTCCCCGAGGAGCGCGAGGCGCTCCCCGAGGAGATGCTCGCCACCGTGCGCGACCGCCTGCTGGCGCGGGAGCCCGTGGAGGCGGCCGCTCCCATTCTGTTCCCCGACGAGAGCCTGCAGGATCCGGACACCCTCGACGGCGTCCGCGGGGCCTTCACGTACGAACAGAAGGGCACCTCCGCCTTCGGCGTATCCCTGACGGCGCCGACATCGGGGCAGGCCCACCGCAGCACGAACGCCCTCGTGCGCGCGTTTCTCGAGAGCGAGCGCGCCACGCGACTCCGCCGGGCCCAGAGCAAGCTCACGTTCCACGAGGGCGAGCTGGAGACGGCGAACAAGGACTATGCGGAAACGCTCGTGGAGCTTGACGCCCTGCGCAACCGGAACGCCGCGAGCCTGCCCGAGCGCAAGGACGTGCTGCAGAACGAGCTCCAGCGCATCGCGACCGAGATCGCCTCGCAAGACGTGCTGATCGCCGGCGCGCGCACGCGCATCCAGACGCTCGACGACCAGCTCGCGACGCTCGACACCGCAGCGACGAAGACCACGCCGCAGACGACGGGAGCCGCCGAGGAAGCGCTGAGGCTGCAGCTCGGAGAAGCGCAGAAGGCACTGAACTCCGCCCAGACGGAGCTCGCCAAACTGCGCAGCCGCTACACCGAGGAGTGGCCGGACGTCATCCGCCTGCGCGCCGCCGTGGAAGTCCACAAGCGCTCCGTGCAGGAAGCCATCGACGCGCTCGAGAAGGTTCGCCGCCAGGCGCGCGGTGAAGCCGGGCGCACGGCCGTCCGCCTGCTGGAAGCCCGACGCAAGAACCTCCTCGAGCTGCGCAAGACGGCCGCCGAAGACATCGCGACCGCCGAGCGGCGCAAGACGACGTCGCGCGCGCGCAGCACGGAGCTGCAGGGCCACCTCGACCGCATTCCGCAAACCGAGGCGCTGCTACGACCGCATCAGCGCAAGCTCGAGCAGGTCGCTGCGATCGTCGAGGCGCGCGGCCGCGACGTCGCCGCCGCCGGCGCGGCGGTCGGCTTCTACCGCTCGGGGGACGTCAGCGACGTCACCGGCTACCGCGTCGACGCCTGGGCCACGGAGCCCACGCAGCCCGTCGGCCCTGTGCGCTGGCGCTTCCTGGCCACGGCGCTGGTCGTCGGAGCCCTGATCGCCTACGGCCTCATCCTGCTGCGTCGCCGCATCGAGAGCACGCGCGTCGAAGAGGTCGAGGACGTGACCGACCTCTTCCCCGACGCCGTGGTCGTCGGCATGCCGGACGTCGGCGGCAGGCCCCGCCCCCGCCGCGGCGGCTTCCCCGTGGGCGAGGTGGTGGCGGCGGTGTACGTCGTGGGCTGCTTCGGCCTCACGGTGCTGGCGGTCGCAGCGCACAGGGGCTGGGAGGGCGCCCCCGAGTGGCTCCGGAGCCTCGTGACCGGCTGAGCACGGCGCGCGCGTGTCGATTCCGGTGAACGCCCGAGCGTCGAAGCCTGTCCCACGGTGACACGGGCCGCTGGCCCGTCTGCGCAGCAGCCGCTATCCTCGCGCGATTCAGCCTCGAATCGTGGTGGAGGTGTGCATGCTGCTGCGCTCTGCGCTCTTGCTGCTCGTCATCGGAGTCTTCGCGTTCACGCCGGCCGGCCCCGGCTGGACGGCCAACCTGCCGGTCGGCTTCGTCGAGACGACCGTGGGCAGCGGATGGAACCAGGTCGCCGGCCTGACCTTCGACGCGGACGGCCGCATGTTCGTGTGGGAGCGCGGCGGCAAGGTCTGGATCGTCGAGGACGGTGTCAAGAAGCCCCAGCCCTTCCTCGATATCAGCGAGGAGGTCGGCGGTTGGCGCGACTACGGCCTCCTGGGCTTCGCGCTGCACCCCGACTTCGCCCACACGGGCCACGTCTACCTGCTGTACGTCGTCGACCACCATCACCTGACGAAGTTCGGCACGTCCCAGTACGACGCCGGCGCCAACGAGTACTTCCAGGCGACGATCGGCCGCATCACGCGCTACACGGCGCAGCTCCCGCCGGGCGCCGACCACTACGACCACGCGATCACGGTGGACTACGCGTCGCGCAAGGTGCTGCTGGGCGAGAGCATCGACAAGGGCTTCCCCATCCTCCACCAGTCGCACGGCGTCGGCACGATCGTGTTCGGCACCGACGGCACGCTGCTGGCCTCGTGCGGTGACGGCGCCAGCTACTCCGGCGTCGACACGGGTGGCCCGCAGGGCTCACAGGGCACGGGCAGCTACTACGCGCAGGGCCTCGCCGAGGGCATCATCAGCACGAAGGAGGACGTCGGCTCCTACCGCTCGCAGCTGCTGGACAGCCTCAACGGCAAGGTGGTCCGCATCGATCCGGAGACGGGCGACGGCATCCCGTCGAACCCGTTCTACGACGGCTCCAAGCCGCGCTCGGCGCGCTCACGCGTGTGGTCGCTCGGCCTCCGCAACCCGTTCCGCATGTGCCTGCGCCCCGGCACCGGTAGCCACTTCGCCTCGGCCGGCGATCCAGGCACGCTCTACATCGGTGACGTCGGCTGGGGCACGTGGGAGGAGCTCAACGTCGCGAAGGGCGGTGGCGACAACTTCGGCTGGCCCGCCTTCGAAGGCATGGAGGCGCACAGCGGCTACTGGAGCGAGGAGGTGGCGAACCTCGACGCCCCGAATCCGCTCGCGGCCGCGGCCGGCTGCGCGCAGGACCACTTCTACTTCCGCGACCTGATCCAGCAGGCCACGCTCGCGCCGAACCCGACATGGCCGAACCCCTGTGATCCCGGCGATCAGGTCCCCGCGACCCTCGACCGCTTCCTCCATGCACGCCCCGCCATCGACTGGCGGCACGGCGGCAACGGCTACGCGCGCACGGCCACCTGGAACGGCCAGAACGCGGCGTTTGTGCGCCTCGACGATGCTGCTTCGCCCGTGCCGGGCCCCAAGTTCGGCGGCAACTGCTCGGTGGCCGGCGTCTGGTACACGGGGACGCAGTTCCCGCCCGAGTTCCAGAACGTCTACTTCCACGCGGACTACGCCATGGGCTGGATCAAGGCGTTCCGCTTCGACGGCAACGACGACCCCGTCGAGGTGAAGGACTTCATCTCGAACGCCGGATCGGTCGTCGCCATGGCGACGTGCCCGACGGACGGCTGCCTCTACTACGTGGCGTGGTCGCAGCAGATCCGCAAGGTCAGCTACGTGTCGCAGGGCAACCAGCCGCCCGTTGCCGTCGCGACCGCGAACGTCACCTACGGCCCGGGTCCCCTAGCGGTGCAGTTCACGGGCGAGAACTCCAGCGACCCCGAAGGCGACGACCTCACGTACCACTGGCACTTCGGCGACGGCTCGGGCACGCACCACCACACCCACATGGCGAACCCGCTTCACACGTTCGACGCGCCGGTCGGCGTGCCCACGGCGTACACCGTGGAGCTCACAGTCACGGACGGAGGCGGCAAGAAGTCCTCTACGGAGCTGCTGATCTCCGTCAACAACACGCCTCCGGTCGTGGACATCACGAGCGTGCCTGCGCTGAACTCGTACACCGTCGACCAGGGTGACATCGTCGTGCCGCTGCAGGCGGCGGTCACGGACGCGGAGCACGGCCCCGGCCAGCTCACGTACGCGTGGCAGACGTTCCTGCACCACAACACGCATAACCACCCGGAGCCGATCGACACCGAGCCGGTCACGAGCACGACCATCTCCCCCATCGGCTGCAACGGCGAGACGTACTACTACCGCATCCGCCTCGAGGTCACGGACGGCGCGGGCCTGAAGGGCTTCGACGAGGTGCTCTACGTGCCCGACTGCGGCGGCTTCGGCGGCGACTTCGAGAACGGCGTCGGCGGCTGGACGACGACCGGCCTGTGGCACGTCGTGGAGGACGGCACGGGCTGCGGCGACGCGCGCGGCGGCACGAAGAGCATGTACTACGGCAGCGATGCGACGTGCAGCTACGACGTCGGCACGACGACGGGCACGCTCACCTCACCGCCGATCCGCGTCGACGTGGGCGGCTCGCCGCGGCTCTCGTTCCATCACCGCTTCGAGACCGAGTCGTTCGACGCGGGCTCGTACGACCAGCTGCACGTGGAGCTCTACGACGGTGCGCGCTGGATCGGGCTGCAGAGCTGGGACTCGACGGTTCCCAACGTCACGCAGTGGACGAAGCAGGAGTACGACCTGTCGGCCTACGCGGGCCGCAGCATCCGCGTGCGCTTCCGCTTCGACTCCCTGGACGACCAGTTCAACGCGTACCAGGGGTGGTACGTGGACGACGTCGTGTTCTCCGGTCTCGCCGCGCTGCCGCAGCCGCCGACGGCCGAGTTCACGGCGACGCCCCTCGTCGGCGCGGCGCCGCTGCAGGTGCAGTTCACCGACACGTCGGTCGACAACCCGACGTCGTGGGCCTGGGACTTCGACGACGACGGCACGATCGACAGCACAGAGCAGAACCCGGTGCACACCTACACGGCGCCGGGCACGTACACGGTGCGCCTCACGGCAACCAACGAGCTCGGCTCCGGCGAAGAGGTCAAGCCCGGGCTCGTGTTCGTGGCGGACGCTGCGAGCGACTGGACCGACGACATGGAGTCCGGTGACGGCGCCTGGACCGCCACCGGCCTGTGGCACCGCGTCACCGACGCGAGCTGCGGCGTCGCGGCGTTCAGCGGCGTCGGGCAGTGGTACTTCGGCGACGACGCCTCGTGCACGTACGCCACAGGCAGCCAGGCGACGGGCGCGCTGACGTCGCCTCCGCTCGTGCTGTCGGCCGACGCCTCCGTGCTGCGCTTCCACCACCAGTTCGAGACCGAGGACTACGCGGGCCCCTTCGACCAGTGCTTCGTCGAGATCGACGATGGTTCCGGTTGGACGGAGCTGCGCTCGTGGGACAGCTCGAGCCCGAACGTTGCCGCATGGACGGAGGAACTGATCGACCTCGCGCCCTACGCGGGCAAGACCGTGCGCATCCGCTTCCGCTTCGACAGCGTCGACGACCTGTTCAACGCCTTCCGCGGCTGGAACATCGACGACGTGACCGTCACGAACGTGCTCGCGCCGTAGTCGAACCGAACCGCCGGCGCGCGACATCGTTTGTCCCTCCATGGGACGACGGGTCGCCTGCATCGTGCTCTGCACCCTGGTTACGGGCTGCGGGGACGGTGCGCTCGAGGAGGTCCCGACGTTCCTCGTAGCGGAAGCGGCGACGCAGGGGACCGCGGACACAGCCGCCGGGCCGACCTTGCGGGGCCGAGCCCGGAACCGGAGCCAGGAGCCCGCGGCGCCCTCGAGCCCGACGCGCCCGGAGCCGCAGGCCACCGTCGACGAGGACGGCCTCATCACGATTCCCCCCGGCGCCACGTGGCGCGCCACACAGTCGGCCTTGCGGCTGTCCGCCGAACGACGCCGGTCGATCGAAGGACTCGCCCCGGAGGCGCCTGTCCTCGTGGAGGTGCCCGGAGTCGACGGCTACGTGGTCATCGACGCGACGCTTCCGCTCCACGCCACGGGCCTCAGCCTTCGGCTCGACGAACCGCCCGGCGGCCTGCGGGCCGAGGCCTCGGGGCATGCGTGGAGCGCGCACTACGGCTGCGATGCGCGGACGCTGTGGCGCTCCGCGAGGTGGTCGCTCTCGACGTGGCGAGAGGCTCTCGATCGCCTCGCAGAGCTCGTGTCGGTCGACGAGCACATCGTGCGCGTCCGCGCCGATCCGGACATGCCCGCCGCCGAGGTCCTGCCGTTCATCGCCGCTGCAACGGCGTCCGATCGGCGCACCGTCCAGGTGGAGACGTTCCCACGGCGCCGTTTCGACGACGCGGTCTGCGACTCGGGGAACTGGCTCTTCCTCCACCAGGCCGGCAGCGGTGCGTGGGACGACGACGTCGCCCTCGGACTCTGCGGCGGGCATCGGATGCGCGACGTCTCCCTCGGCGTCGATCCCGACAGCGTCGAGAACGCGGGCGTGACGGGTCTGTCGTTGCTGGCCTTCCTCGGCGCGGGCTACACGAACCGCGGAAAGCACCCGTTCGCCCGGTCGGTCCAGCGGGGCTTGCGACACCTAAAGCGGCTGCAGCAGCCAAACGGTGTCTTCCCCGCGAGCGAGGGCTGGGACGAAGCCACGGCCCATGGCCTCGCGGCCCTCGCCATGGTCGAGGTGTACGGGATGACGGGCAGCCCGATCTGGAAGGGCTCGGCCCAGCGGGGTATCGACGCGCTCGAGGGGATCTGGTCGCGTTCGAGCGAGGACGCGCTGTCGACCGTGTTGACCGCGATGGTCTTGAAGAGCGCCGAGATCATCAACACCGACGCTCGCAAGCGCGGCAAGCCGGAGCCGCTGCGCAGGAGCGCCGTGCTCCGCGAACGCGTGCTCAGGTACGCGCGCGGGATGCGCTGCGAGGCGGGCGGCCTACGCTCGACTTGCCGGCTGTTCACGCTCATCCTGCTGGACGAAGCGTGGCGCCAGGACGCGACGATCCGAGAAGGCGCGGCGGAGGTCATGGCGAGCCTGGAGAAGGCCGGGCCCCGCGCCGATCCCGCACACCGCTGGCTCGGGGTTCTTGTCTGCTACCAGGTCGGCCGCAAGGTGTGGGATCTCGCCAAGAAGCGCGTGGTCGAGAAGCACATCGTCGAGACCCAGCGCCGCGACGGCCACGCCTGCTGCCTGAAGGGCAGCTGGGATCCGCCCAAGCGTGCGAGCCTGCCCGGGGGCCGCGTCACGGCGACGGCGACGGCGGCCCTCAGTCTCGAGGTGTTCTACCGCTACGACCGCGTGTTCGGCTCGCGCTGAGCGGCAGCGTTCAAGCCGTGAGGCCGGCACCCTCGGAGGCGCGCTGCGCGGCGCCGAGCGCCTGGTCGAGGTCCGTGAGGATGTCGTCCAGGTGCTCGATGCCCACGGACAGGCGCACGAGACCGTCGCTGATGCCCGCGCGGGCGCGTGCCTCGGGCCCCATCGAGGCGTGGGTCATGCTCGCCGGATGCTGGATGAGCGTCTCGACACCGCCCAGGCTCACCGCGAGGCCGCAGAGCTTCACGGCGTTCATCATCGCCTTGCCGGCCTCGACACCGCCGCACAGCTCGAAGGCGACCATGCCGCCGCCCGAGCGCGACTGCTTCATGTGCACCTCGTGCTGCGGGTGGCTCGGTAGGCCGGGGTAGCGCACCCACGCGACGGCCTCGTGGCCCTCCAGGTGGCGGGCGACCTCGATGGCCGAGGCGGCGTGCCGCTCCATGCGGAGCGCAAGCGTCTTGATGCCGCGGTGGACGAGGAACGACTCCAGCGGCGGCAGGACGCCACCCAGATGGTTGAGCACCTTGCGCAGGTGGACGTGGTCCTCCTGCGTCTTCGCGACGATGGCGCCGCCGACGACGTCGGCGTGGCCGTTGAGGAACTTCGTGAGGCTGTGGACGACGACGTGCGCGCCCAGCGCGAGGGGCTGCTGGAGCACGGGGCTCATGAACGTGTTGTCGACGATGAGCCGCGCCTCCCACTCCTGGGCGATAGCTGCCATGGCCGCCAGATCGGAGACGACGAGCGTGGGGTTGCCGGGCGACTCGACGAACAGCACCTTGGTCTCGGGGCGCATGGCGCGCTGCACGGCGCCGACGTCCGACGTGTCGACGAACGTGGCCTGCACGCCGTACCTCGCGAACTGGGTCTCGAGCAGCGTGCACGTCGGTCCGTACACCGCCTCGCTGCAGACGACGTGATCGCCGGCGTCGAGGAACGCGGCGAACGCCGTGTGGATCGCCGCCATGCCGCTGCCGCACGCGAGCGCGCCGTGGCCACCTTCGAGCTCGGCGATGGCTCCCTCGAGCGCGCCCACCGTCGGGTTGCCCATGCGCGAGTAGATGTAGCCCTGCTCCTTGCCGGCAAACAGCGCGGCACCCTGGTCGACGTTGTCGAACCCGAAGGTCGAGGTCTGGTGGATCGGCGGAACAACCGGACGGTGTTCGAACTCCCCCACGCCTGCGTGCACGGACATCGTGTCGGGATGGAGGTCTTCCTGGTGCGTCACGGTGCGACTCCCGAGATGGACGGAGATAGGGAAGAGCGGCGTCGCCGAGCGACGACCTGCATTGTATTCCCCGCCCCTCTCGGGCCTCGCGTAGAGCCGGGAGCGATTCGATTCCAGGTCTAGAAGTAGCCGGTGACCTGGTTCGTGAGCTCCTCGTGCCGCTGGTACACGCCATTGTGTCGAATGAGGATGAGGCAGCGGATCTCGTCGCGCCGCTTGTTGAACAGGCGGTCCTTGTCCTCATTCGCCCAGCGTCCGGTGTTGGCCACGGAGTACGCGAAGCTCTGCTGGAGGCTGCCGTTCCGGACGAGGGGGAAGGTGTCGTACCGGAGGACGTCCGAGTGGCTGTTGTCCATGCCGTGCCACTCCAGCACGACCTCCCATCGGCCCGTCGTGGGATCATCGATGTCGAAGTAGACCGTGCCGGTGACCCGGAACACGTTCGACGCGTTCACGGAGAGCCAGTCGCGCCCGACCCAAGCGGCTTCGGCCTTCTCGACGAGGGGCGAAAGCATGAAGCCGGTGAGCAGAACGGGAATCCAGAGCTTCGAGCGATGGGACATGGGGTTCTCCTGGGCGGCGACTGTTCGCCGCGGAGGAAGTGCCCATCCCTGACGCGTTGTGGACACGGATTCCGAGGGCTGTTTGCGGCGCCAGCGTGCGTGTCGTCAGAAGCGGCAGCCGCGCGCGGGTATCCTGACCGCGTGGACGCGCCCCCGACCCAGCCCAAGGACGACAGCAGTACGGGTGATGGGCGGCAGGCGGAGCTCGACCGCCTCGCCGAGGAGTTCGTCAGGCGGGAGCGGAGCGGCGAGAAGCCGTCGATCACGGAGTACGTACGCAGCCACCCGGAGCTGGCCGAGGGCATCGAGGAGATCTTCCCGCTCCTCACGGCCATGGAGGACGCGCGGCCCGCCCGCGCCGTCGAGAGCGGCGCGCAGCCGGGGTCTGAGCTCGGCGACTACAAGCTCCTCCGCGAGATCGGGCGCGGCGGCATGGGCGTCGTCTACGAGGCGGAGCAGAAGACGCTCGGGCGGCGCGTGGCGCTGAAGATCCTCCCGACGCGAGCGACCCTCGATCCGCGCTTTCTCGAGCGCTTCCGCCTGGAGGCGCAGGCGGCAGCGCGACTGCAGCATCCCCACATCGTGCCCGTGATCGGCTACGGCCTCGACGACGGCGTGCACTACTTCACGATGCAGTACATCGACGGGCGCGGCCTCGACGAGGTCATCGTCGAGGCGCGGGAACGCGCGCGAGGCACGGCCGTAGATGATGCCGGCGCAGACACGTCGCGTCTGGGACCCACGTGGTACCGGGACGCGGCGCGCATCGGACTCGAGGCAGCCGAGGCGCTGGCCCACGCACACGCCCACGGCGTGCTGCACCGCGACGTCAAGCCCGGCAACCTCATGCTCGACGCCGACGGCAAGACGTGGGTGACCGACTTCGGGCTGTGCAAGGAGGAGGGCGAGGGCGATCTCACGCAGCCGGGCGATCTCCTGGGCACCTTCCGCTACATGGCACCAGAGCGCTTCCACGGCGAGTCCGACGTGCGAGGCGACATCTACGGCGTCGGCATCACGCTCTACGAGCTGCTGGCTCGGCGCCCTGCCTACGACGACGAGGATCGCGCCACGCTGGCCGCGCGCATCCTCAAGGAACGCCCCCGGCGCCTGCGTGAGCACGACCCACGCGTACCGGAGGACCTCGAGCGCATCGTCCACAAGGCGATGGCGCACGATCCGGCGCTGCGGTACGCGACGGCCGAAGCGCTCGCGGCCGACCTACGGGCCTTCCTCGAAGGCCGCCCGATCTCCGCCCGCACGCCGAGCCTCGGCTACGTGCTGCGCGTGGCCATCAAGCGGCACAAGCCGCTCGCCGTGACCCTCACCGCCGCCGTGCTGGTGCTGCTCGCCAGCTCGATCTACTACGTGCAGAGCCTGCGCGAGAAGGAGGCGCACGCGCGCTTCCGCCAGTACGTGGCCGACATCACCGCAGCGGAGAGCGCGCTGCGCACGGGCGACACGATCAGCGCAGAGCGCATCCTCGCGCAGACGCCCAGCGAGTTCCGCAACTGGGAGTGGCGGCACATGCGCAGCCGCGTGGACGACAGCCTCCGGCGCTATCCCGACACGGCGCGGCTTCTGGAGCACGTCGTCTATGCGCCGGACGGCCGCCACTTCGCCGTCATCGCCGACTCGGAGGTATGGGTCCTCGACACGGAGACGGGCGAGATCGCCAGCAAACTGGCCGCGGACAGGGCGAACCGGCTCGCGTGGAACCCCGACGGTTCCCGCCTGGCCACCACGGGGTGGAACGTTGCGGAGGTATGGAGCTGGCCGGAGGGCGAGCGGCTCTGGCAGGCTCCGATCCGAGGCCTCGGGCGCGGCGTCGCCTGGTCGCCCACGGGCGATCGGGTCATGACGGGCACGACGGCGGGGAGCGTGCTGGTCCTCGACGCTGTGGACGGCCGCGAGCAGCAGCGCTTCGCGGTGCCGAGCCGCGTGGACACACTCGCAGCCCACGGCACCCAGAGTCTCGTAGCCGTCGGCTCGTGGGACGGCAGTGTGACCCTCTTCGATCTCGCGTCCGAGACGATGCGCTGGAGCCGCCGCGCCAGCGCCCAGACCGTGCACTACGTCGCCTTCTTCGCCGGGGACCTCGTGGGAGCGGCCACGAAGGAGCACGGTGTACGGCTGTGGACCGTGGACAAGGGCACGGAGGAGCCGGGCTTGCCACACGGCAACGACGTCCAGGTGCTGGTGCCCAGCTGGGACGGCGCGCGCGCTCTGACCTACGACGGCTACGTGCTCCGGCTCTGGGACGTAGCCTCACGAGAGCGCCTTCTGCGCATCGGCAGTCTCGGTCGCTCGCTGAAGAGCGTCAGCTTCCACCCATCGGGTCGCCGGGCCGTCGCGACGACGAAGGCTGGAACGCTGACCGACTGGCACCTCGGCGATGGACGCGACCCGCGCATCCTGCGCGGCCACATGGACGATGTCCTGCGGATCGCCATTGCGCCCGACGGACGCAGGATCGCTACGGGCGGCGTGGGTGGCGTCGTGCGCCTCTGGGACGCGGAGACGAGCGCGCCGACCCGCGTCTACATTCGCAATCACGACTGGATCTACGGCCTGGCCTACACGGCCGACGGCACGCTGCTCGCCTCATCGGACATGTCCGGCTTCGCCGTCGTCCACGACGTGCGCACCGATGAGGTCGTCCACCGCATCCAACTCGAGGCCCGCGGCCGCACGCATGTGGCGCTGCCGCCGGACGGGCGACGGCTCCTGCTCGCAGGAGCGGAGGGCCACGTATCGGCGTGGGACCTGGAGACAGGCGCTCGCCTTCACGCGGCGAGTGACTCGACGCGCCAGATCGATGCCATCGTGGTCAGCCCCGACGGTCGCTACCTGGTGACGGGTGACGATGCGGGCGTGCTGCGGCTTCGCGATCCGACTACGCTGAAGACGCTACGCATGTGGACGGCGCACGAGGGCGGCGTGCGCGGGCTGGTCTTCCATCCCAGCAAGCCACTGTTCGCTTCGGTGTCCGTCGATCACACCCTGAAGCTCTGGGATCCGCGCACGGGTGCGGAGGTGGGACGGCCATCCGAGCGCAAGGCGGGTCTCAGCGCGAACGAGGACGCACTCGAGAGCGTCGCCTTCAGTCCGGACGGGACCCGCATCGTGACGGGCGGACGCAACGGTCTGCTGCGCGTGTGGGGCACGGAGTCCCACCAGCTGCTCGCGACCCTGCAGGACGGCGGCGGGTGGATCCAGGGCCTGGCGTTCAGTCCCGACGGGGCGCGCGTGGTGTCCGGTCACGGCGACGGCCGCGCACGCATCTGGGAGACGACGCCGCTGCGCGAGCGGGTCACGGCGATCGAGCGGGGCTTGCCCGCGCGCGAGGAAGCGCTCCGCATCGTCGACGCGCTGGAGCGCGAGGAGCCGGATGAGGAAGAGCGTCTCAGGCGCCTCGTCGCACGTGCGGAGCTCGAGCCCGCAGTGCGCGAGGCCGCGCTACGCCTGGTGCATCAGCGACGCGGCACGCGTGGGGCTCTCCTTGCCCGCCTCTGGAGCGATCTCAGCGCCCCGGACACGGACCCCGAGCGGCTGCGCATCGCGCGCGGCGTCGCAGACAGCCTCTCGCGCGCTGCCGGCCACCTGGCGAGGCAGGACCGGCAGCTCGACGTGCTCAGCGGCATGGCGGCCCAGCGCAATGGCGACGCTGCGATCGCCGTGCGCTGGCTGGGCCGCGCGCGTCGCTGGAACGCGGACCGGGATCCCGCGCTCCACGGGAGTGCCCTTGCGTTCACGGTGATGGCCGAGGCGTCGCTCGGCAACCTCGAGGACGCCCGCAACAGGCTGCAAGAGCTGGACGCCCTGCTGGCTTCCGACGCCGCGGCGCGCACACCGCGCAATGTGGCCTTCCGCGCCGAAGCACAAGCGGCGCTGCAGGCGGCCGAGGCGAAGTAGCGACTACTCGTCGTACTTCGCCTCGAGCTCCTCGAAGCGCGGCGCCCACGCTTGTACGAGCGCCTTCACCTCCGGCGTGGAGAGCGTGCGCAGGGTCTCGGCGTGCTTCGTCTGCGTGGCCAGCGTGTTCTCCTGGAACGCAATCCGCTGAGCGAGAACCTCGCGCTCCGAGGCCGAGGCGGACGCGGCCTTCGCGCGGAGCTGCTCCAGCTGGGTCTCGTACTGCTTCAGGTTGCGCTCGGCGGACTCGGCGCCGCCACGCGCTGCCTCCTTCATCACCTTCCACTTGATCCACAGGCGGCCGTAGTGCGCCAGTGTCCAGCTACTGCCGGGGACCTTCGCGTTCGGCAGCGGCACGAGCGCGTCACCGGCGGCGAGCACGCGGCCGTGTGCGTCCAGCAGGTCCGCGAGCACCGCCTCGTCGATCTCGACGTCGAGGGCCGACGCGAAGGCGTCGTTCACCTGGCCCACACCGGAGGTGCCAGCGTCGGGACCGAACGAGCCCCCGGGGGCGTCGCCGCACGCGGCCAGCAGCAGAGAGGCGAAGATCAAGGCAAGCGCTCGAAGGGTCGGCATGGCTGGCTCCAGGACAGGTGCTGGTCCTTAGGAGCCCAGGCCGGCGGCGGAGTCGACAGGCGAGCCTAGAGACCGTCCTCGCCGAGGAGTTGCTTCAGCCGCTGCAGCGCCCGGATGTAGCGCTTGCTGGCGGCGTGCTTGCCGAGTCCGAGCTCAGCCGCGACCTCCTCGTTGCTGAGCTCCTCGAAGTGGCGCATCGACAGGACCTCGCGATCCGTCGGGCTCATCTCCTCGAGCGCGGCCGTGATGCGGTCCCGCCGCTCGTCGCGGGCGACTGCGCTGTGCGGCGACGTGCGATCGGCCGCGAGGATGTCGACCATCGCCACGACCGACGTCTCGGGCATGCGCAGCTTGTCGTCGCCGGCGTCCCGGCGCGCGTCGCGGCGCTGGGCATCGAGGTGGAAGCGGTGCGCCTTCATCAGGCGCTGGGCCGTGATGCGCCGGAGCCAGAGGAAGAAGGGCAGTTGCGGGTCGCCGACGTACTGATCGACGAGGCGGTGCGCCTCGACGCAGGCCTCCTGGACGACGTCCGAGGCGCCGACGCGCGCCCGGACCTTGGGGTGCATCCGCATCTGCACCATGCGCAGGAGGCGGTCCTGGTGGCGCTCGAGCAGGGTGCCCAGCACCTGGGCCCGCTCGTCGGGCCCGGCTCCCAGCAGTTCGGCGTCGGGGAGGTGCTCGGGCGACATGGCGAGCCACTCTAGCCTGCCGCGCCCGGGTCCTCGGACGACAGGTGTCTACAGACGCGCCGGACTGGGCACCTACCTCCCATGCGCTACCTCACGCCCGCGTTCTGCCTGCTTCTCCTCCTTGCGACGGCTGCCTGCGGCAGTTCCGGCGGCGGCAGCCCTGACACCGATGCGGCCGAGCTCGGAGCCCCGCTCGCGGGCGCCTTCCACGTGAGCGGCGCCTGGGGCAACGGGGTCGTCGTGACCGGGATCGGATCACCTGAGCCGGATGGATCCTTCCCCGCGCAGGTCACCGTGAACCGCGTTGGCGACGTCTCCGACACTCCGGTCGAGGGGGCCTACGAAAGCTGGCCCGACGGAACCGTCGTCAGCAACCTCCTCCTCGGTCCGGCAGTCGGCAGCGTCACCGAGACCGGGGATGTCGTGGCGCTGCGCAATCCCGGTCGGAGCATCGGTCCTGCGGGACTCTCCGTCCTACTGCGCCGGGACGAGACCGTGGCGCCGGATGCGCTCGCGGGCACGTACCGCTACGTGGCCATGCTGCTCGGGCCGCCCGATCCGCTCGATCCGGAGGAGACGCCGGTCGTGATGACCTCTGGAGGCACCTTGGTCTTCGATGCCAGTGGCGGCGCAGAGCTCATCCCCGAGTACCTGAACGTCGACGGCGTGCAGACGGGCACCGAGACCGAGCCGGCGCTCTATACGCTCGGCGCCGACGGCAGCCTGGTGCTGGACCTCGGCATCACGCGCCTCACGGGGGCTGTCGCGCGTGGCGGAGAGCTCATCAGCCTGGCCGGTGGCACCGCCGCCGACCAGGACGCCCTGGTGCTGTATGCGGTACGCCAGGGCACCGGCTTCGATGACGCGAGGCTCGACGGCCTGTACACGGCTCTGAACCACGATGGGAAGACCAGCGGGAACTTCGGCTTCCTCGGCCGCATGGACTGCGACGGAGCCGGCCTGGCGGATCTCGAGGTCGGCACCGGCGAGTCGTTCCTCGCAGTTGCCCCCTGGAGCTACGCGGTCGATGCCGATGGCCGCGTCGACCTCTCCTACCTCATCTCGGGCGGTGGCCTGACGGTCGAGATCGCATACGAAGGCGCGATCAGCAGCGCGGGCGACGTCGTGATTGCCGCGTCGGGGGTCGTGGACGGGCAGCCGCCGGCGCTCCTGCTGCTTGTTCGCCCGGACGCCACACCGCGCGCCGATGTCATCGTCGCCGATCCGCTCCGCTCCGCGACCCTGCTCGATCCGGTGGACATTGTCGGCAGTCCGGGCGTCGACCTGCTCGCGGTCAGCGATGGCCTGCGGGTGGGTGAGGCGAGCAGGATCAGGCCCTTGCTAGGCGATCCAGCCGCCTACTTCGGTGCGCTACGCTTCGATCTGCGTGGCATCCCCGCCGGCGCGCGCGTGGCCACCGCACGGCTTGTGACGACCCAGGACGAGATGTTGGGCAATCCGTTCATCAGCCTGCTCGGGCCCATTCGGGGACTGCTCGTCCGACATGTGGACTTCGGTCGCGGCCTGACGCGCTCCGACTGGAATGCTCCGAGTCGGCCCGCTGGTGTGATCGGGGCGCTGTCGGAGAGCCCGCTACCGGGCGAGCGTTCGCTGGACGTCACGGAGGCACTGCGCACGGACCTCGCGGACGGACGGAGCACGTGCGACCTGCTGCTTCTGTTCGGGAGCAGGGGTAACGACAACGACGAAGTCGACTTCGTCCGGCTCGACCAGCGCACCGGTCCCTTCACGGGGGTGCGCACGCGCCTCGTCATCACCTACGAATGACCACGATCCGGCCGTAGCCCGAGCGCGCGGCGGTGCTCGCGGAGATGCTCGCGCGGAGGAGGTAGCGCGCTCGTCTCGCCCGTCGGCTCGAAGCCCTTCCGCGCGTAGAGCGCGATCGCCGGGCCGTTGCCGTCACCGACGTCGAGTTGGAGCCGCTGGAGACCGCGCTCGCGGGCCCAGCCGATGACGGCGTCGATGAGCCGCTCGCCGATGCGCCGGCCGCGGACCGCCGGGTCCACCCACATCGAGATCAGCCAGCCGTGCGTCGGGTCCTCGCCGTCGACGGCGCTGCGCACGATCCCCACGTCGCCGTCGGGTCCCGTCGCCACGAACGTCGGCAGGTTGCGCAGCTGTGCGTCCCAGGACGCGGGGGGACGCGCGGCGGTCTCCTCCAGGGTGCTGCCGAACGCGTCGGGCGCTTCGGCCAGGGAGCGTAGGCGGATCCGCCGGAGCCGCTCGCTCTCGTCGGGACGCAGCCGCTGGATCTCGATCGCACGCATGCCCGCAGCGTTGCAGACGACCGCGCGCCGCGCGACGAAAACGAGGAAGGCGTTTCAGCCGGCCGGATGGAACGGGCGCCGCGCGTGGGCAGCGGTATGCTTCCGGTGGTCCGCGGGCAGGGCCGCCCCTGCCGCCGTGAGGCATCGAAAACGCCATGCCTGTGACGTCGCCCAAAGCGTCTCGTGTGGTCCTGACAGCCGGCAACGCCATGATCGCCCGCGGGGCGCTCGCCGCCGGCTGCAACTTCTTCAGCGGCTATCCGATCACGCCAGCGAGCGAGATCTACGCCGAGCTGATGCGCGCTCTGCCCGATCACGGCGGCGTCGCCGTCGGCGCACCGGATGAGATCTCCGCACTGTCGTATGCCGTCGGCGCGTCGCTCGCCGGCGCGCGCTCGATGACCGCGACGTCGGGTCCGGGCTGGGCCCTGATGATCGAGACGGTGCAGTACGCCCTGATGACCGAGACACCGGTCGTCATCGTGGTCTCGCAGCGACTCGGTCCCGCCACCGGCGGCGCGACGCAAGGCGCGCAGGGTGACGTGCTGCTCGTCGCGCATGCGACGTCGGGCGGCTATCCGATTCCCGTCCTGTCGCCCGTCGATGCGCGTGACTGCTTCGAGCTCACGGTCGAGGCCTTCCGCCAGGCGGAGCTGCTGCGCACGCCCGTGGTGCTCCTCACCGACAAGGAAACGAGCAAGACGCTCGAGACCGTGGACGTCGGGACGCTCGAAGCCGCGACCGTCATGCCGCGGCGACCGGCGGCGACCGACGCCGCGTTCGTGCCGTACGAGATCGAGACGCTCGAGGACGTCCCTGCCTTCGCGCCGGTCGGCGGACGTCACAAGGTCACCGCAACGGGCTCCGCGCACGACGCCGATGGGCGCCTCAAGAAGAACGACCCCAGCACGCTGCGGCAGCTGCGTCATCTCGCCGCGAAGGTGGAGGCTCGGGCCGAGGATCTCGAGTGCGCGCGCCGCGATCATCCGCCGGGTGCGCGTACGCTGCTGGTCAGCTACGGCATCACGGCGCGCGCCTGCCGCCAGGCCGCGACCGAGCTGCAAGCGGACGGGCACCCCGTCGCGCTGCTCGAGCTGCTGTCGCTCTTCCCCCTGCCGCGGCGCACGCTGCGCGAGGCACTGCCGGGCATCGAGCGCGTGGTCGTCGCCGAGGAGAACGCAGACGGCCTCTACGCGCGGGAGCTGAAGCCTCTGCTCGACGGCGTCGAGGTGCGCCAGGTCAACGGCATCGGCGCCATGCTGACGCCGGCCCAGATCCGAGAGGTGGTGTCCGCATGACCGCCTACCTGGACACGACGAACGGCCAGCCGTACTGCAAGGGCTGCGGCCACCCCCACGTCCTCGATGCTCTCGATCACGCGCTGCAGGCCGCAGGCGTGCCGCCCCACCGCATCGCGCTCGTCACCGACATCGGCTGCGTGGGCCTCGCGGACGCGCAGTTCCCGACGCTGCACACGGTGCACTCACTGCACGGCCGCGCGGCGGCGCTCGCGACGGGCATGCAGCTGGCCGCCGGCACCGACGGGGACGAGCCGCTCAAGCCGGTCGTGCTCGTCGGCGACGGTGGCTCGACGATCGGTCTGCTGCACCTCGTGCACGCCGCCCAGCTCGATGTGGACGTCACGGTGCTCGTGCACAACAACCTCATCTACGGCATGACGGGTGGACAGCACTCCGGCCTCACCCCCCACGGCTTCCGCACGACGACGACGCCCGACGGTTGCCTCACGCCGCCGCTCGACCTCGGACGTGTTCTCGCGGGCGCGGGCTGCGGTTACTTCGCGCGCGCGCGTGCACCGAGCAACGAGCTCGGCGAGCTGCTCGCCGAGGGCATCCGCCGGCCGGGCTTCGCGTGCGTCGAGGCGCTCGAGCTGTGCCCGACCTTCGCGGCGCGCATCGGCGGCATGACGGGCAAGGGTCTCCGCGAGATGACGTCGGAGGGCGGCCTCGCGATGGGCGTGCTGGAGCGGCGCGAGCCGCGCGCCGGCCCCGTGCGTCGCGGGAATGGCGACCCGGCGCCCGCGCTGTTCGGCGCAGGGATCGCGCCGGAGCCCACGTGGAGCAGGCTGCAGCGGCCTGTGCAGCTGGTCGTCGCCGGCCGGGCGGGTGAGCGCGTGCAGTCAGCGGCGAAGCTCGCCGCAGTCGCCGGCGCGGCCGCCGGGCTGGGCGCCACGCTCCGCACCGACAACCCGGTCACGCAGGGTCGCGGCTTCTCGGTCGCGGAGCTGACGCTCTCACCGGAGGCGGTCCGCTACACGGGCCTGGACCGGCCGGACATCGCGATCGCCACCGCCCCGGAAGGGCTCGCGCAGCTGGCACAGCGGGGCCTGCTCGCCGGACCGTTGGCTGCACACCGGATCGTGTGCGACGAGAGCCTCGAGCCGCCGGCCGAAGCCCACGTCGAGCGTGCCCCGCTGCGCAAGCGGCACGGCGGCGCAGCTGCCGCGCTGGGCGCCGTCCTCGAGGCGGTCGACGCGGCGGGCTGGTTCGACCCGCGGGCCTGGGAGGTCGCCATCCAGGCGCGTCCGGAGGCACAGCGCGCGAGCGTGAGGCGAACCCTCGCGAAGGCCGGCGTCAGCGTGCGCGCTGCGCGCGGGAGACGTAGTTGCGGATGAAGTCCGCGATGCCGGGGTAGTCGGCCTGCAGGTCGCGCCCCCACGTCTCGACCCGTGCGTACGCCTCGTCCCCGGTCTCGCCGAGGTACTCGCGGCGCCAGAGGCCTTCGACGGCTGCGCTCCGGATCGTGCCCTTCTCGCAATGGATGAGCACCGGTCGGCTCGCGGGATCGTCCATCACCGCGAGGAGCTGTTCGATCTGCGCAGGCGTGGGCGGATGTCCCTCGGGGAGCGGCACGTCGACGTGGCGGATGCCCGTCCTCGCGATGGCGCGCTTCTCGCCACCGTACCAATCACCCCCGCGACCGCGCTCCACCTCACTACGCAGGTTGATGACGGTCTTGATGCGGTAGCCCTCGATGCAGCGGACGAGCTCGTCCTCCTCCAGCTGCGCGGACCGGTAGAAGACGCCGTGCTCCACGCTGCGGAAGTGCTGCCAGGGCCACGACTGGTCGACCCAGTAGGCGAAGTACGCGATGCCGCCCAGCACCGCGGCGGTCCCGAGCGCCCAGGCGAGCTTCGCGTGCACGTTGCCTCGCATGGAGGCAGTGTAGGACCTGAGAGCGGATGCGCCGACTACGGCCGGGTCAGCGTCAACGGCTTGCCGCGGCGAATCAGCTCGATCGTGAGCGCGGAGCGCTGGGCGCCGGCCTTGCGCAGCAGCGCTGCGGCGCTCTGCTTCGTCACGGCCTGCCCGTTGATCTTCACGAGGACGTCGTTGCGACGCAGCCCGATCTCCTCGGCCTGGGTGCCGGGCACGACGTTGTGGACGAGCGCACCGGCGCCGGACGTGAGGCCGAGGTGGCTCGCGAGCACGTCGCTCACGTCGTCCAGCTGCAGTCCGAAGACGACCTTGCCCTCGACCTGGCGCGGCGAAGGCGTGACCGGTCGCAGCGGATCGAGGCGGCGCGTCTTCTGGCCGGGCCAGAAGAAGTTGGGCGGCGAGACGCGGAAGCTGAAGCCGAAGTTCCCGAGCTTGTCTGCGTGCTCGGGGTGCTTCTTCTTGATCTCCTCGAGCGTCTTGCCCTTGAGCTCGATGGTCTTCTCCTTGCCGTCCTCACCGCGCTCGCGAATCGTCACGGTAACGCCGTCGGCGTCCTGCTTGATGCTGACGCCCTGGCTCGTGGCCATGGAGAAGCCGCCGCCGCGCGGGAAGGTCTCGACGCGCATGCGGGGCCAGTCCTTGAAGTGCTTGTGGAACTCCTCGAGGCCGGGCCATGCGCGCTCCGCCACCTTGCGCTGGAGCTCGGCCATGCCCGGATGCTTCGCGAGCTCCGGATGGCGGCGCAGGATGTCGGCGAGGCCGAGGCCGGTGAAGGTGTCCGTCACCTCCTCCCCGGCTTC
>JASJDY010000045.1 GCA_030065025.1 Planctomycetota bacterium | reverse complement strand
GGACGGCAAGCCGGACGTGCGCGCACTGGGCGCCCGGGTGTTCCAGGATCCAGCGCTGCTCCGGCGGCTCGAGCGACTCGTCCATCCGTTCGTCCACTCGGCGATCAAGGCGGCCGTCGCAGACTTCCGCGCGGGCGCGGGCACCGACCTGCTCGTGCTCGACGTGCCCCTCCTCATTGAGGTCGGCCTGGATCGTCAGTGCGACGCGCTCTGGTACGTCGACACGCCGGACGACGTACGCGCCGAGCGCGCGGGCCAGCGCGGCCTGACGCTCGAGCAGATCCACCTACGCGAGGCCTTCCAGAGTCCGCGCGAACGCAAGCGCGCCCGGGCGGACCTCGTCATCCGCAACGACGTCGACGATGCCGAGCTCGAGCGCCAGGTGCTCGCGGGACTGGCCGGGCTGGGGCTCCACCCGGCCGGCGCGGACGCCGACGCCGAGGCGGAGACCCCGACGCACACGCCGGAGAACAGCGCGCGGGCATCGCAGGAGCACGTCCCGTAGCACGTCCCCCAGGACAGGAACCCCAACGCACGCAAGCAAGAGCCGCGGAGACAGACGCCCGCGGCTGACCCATCGATCGGCAGCGGCCGGCGCCAGGCGCCTCCGCTCCGAACCGCATCCCCGGAGATCGCCAGCTCATGGCTGCGAAGAAGAAGGCCACGAAGAAGAAGGCCGCCAAGAAGAAGGTCGCCAAGAAGGCGGCCAAGAAGGTCGCGAAGAAGAAGGCGGCCAAGAAGAAGGCCGCGAAGAAGAAGGTCGCCAAGAAGAAGGCGGTCCGGAAGAAGACCGCGGCCCGCAAGAAGGCCGCCGCGGAATCCGACGCGCCCGCCGAGGAGGCGGCTGCCGACGCGCCCGCGCCCGAGGCTGCGCCCAACGAGCCGCCGGCCGAATCCGGCGCTGCCGAGACACAGGCCGAGACGAGCTCGCTCGGACTCACGCGCGGCCGCCGACGCGTCGCCGGCTCGGGCGACGGCGCGGGGAAGCCGAAGCCGGCCCGCCGCAGCCGGCGCGCCATCCCGCCGCTGCCCGACGAGGACGAGGAGTTCGTCCCGTTCGAGGAGAAGCGCCGGCGCCGCCCGCGACGCAGGGGACGCCCGCGCGTCGATCGCGCGCTGGTCCAGAAGCTCGAGAAGGTGCGCCGGGGTGATCTGCACATCTCCGAGCTCGACGAGCTGTCGGACGAGGACGTCGAGGCGCTCGCACGCCACGCCGGCGTCAAGCCGCGCGAGGGCGAGCGCCGGAGCGAGACGCTCTACCGCCTGGTGAACGAGGGCTCGTCCGGCGGAGGGGAACCGAAGGAGCTCATCGTCGTCGAGGGTCTCCTCGAGCTGCACCCCGACAGCTACGGGTTCCTGCGGCTCCCCAAGCGCAACTACACGCAGCACCCCGACGACGTGTACGTCGCCGCCGGCATGGTCCGGCGCCTCGGCCTGAAGCCCGGCCACTGGATCACGGGCAAGGCGCACCGTCGGCGTCCGAACCAGCCGCAGCTCGCGCTGCACTCGATCGACGAGGTCAACCACGAGGCGCCCGAGCGGGTGAAGGACCTCACGGACTTCGACAAGCTCACGGTCATCTACCCCGACCAGCGTCTGCACCTCGAGACGACGGCCGACGACGTCGAGATGCGCGTGATGGATCTCTTCTGTCCGCTGGGCCGCGGCCAGCGCGGTCTCATCGTCGCGCCGCCGCGCACGGGCAAGACGATCATGCTGACCAAGCTCGCAGACGCGATCGCCACGAACAGCCCGGACGTCGACATCGTCGTGCTGCTCGTCGACGAGCGTCCCGAGGAGGTCACGAATATGCGCCGCTCGGTTCGCGGCGAGGTGATCGCCTCGACGTTCGACAAACCCGCGAGCAACCACATCCGCGTCGCCGAACTCGTCATGGAGAAGGTCAAGCGCATGGTGGAGTTCGGCCGGCACGTCGTGCTGCTGCTGGACTCGATCACGCGCATGGGCCGCGCCTACAACAACGCCACCGGCGGCAGCGGCCGCATCCTCACGGGCGGCCTGGACGCCAAGGCGTTGACCAAGCCCAAGCGGTTCTTCGGCTCGGCCCGCAACGTCGAGGACGGCGGCAGCCTCACGATCGTCGCGACGGCGCTGGTCGACACCGGCAGCCGCATGGACGAGGTGATCTTCGAGGAGTTCAAGGGCACGGGCAACATGGAGCTCGTGCTGAGCCGCGACATGGCGAATGCGCGTGTGTGGCCGGCCATCGACGTGCCGAAGTCGGCGACGCGCAACGAGGACCTGTTGATGCATCCGGACGAGCTGCGCCGGGTGACGTTGCTGCGGCGCGGGATCACGGGTCAGGATCCGCAGGCGGTGATGCTGGCGCTGCGCGACAAGATGCGCGTGTGCTCGAGCAATGCGGAGTTCTTGATGCAGCTGGGCAACTGAAGGCCCCAACCGTCAACGGGCAACGCCGTGCCGGTGCCGGTGCCGGTACCGGTGCCCGGTCCTTGGTGCGAAGGCGGGCACTTGCACCTGCACTTGCACCTGCACCTGCACTTGCACTTGCACTCGACGGGCGGGCGTTCGTCGCCCTTCGACTCGCTTCGCTCGCTCAGAGCTCCTCCGGCCGCCCCTACAGCGCCCTGACGGCGGCCGATCGACAGGGGCCACGCCGCATGGAGGCGGGTTCGGGCGGCCATTCCGCCCCGAGCGTCCTACGGACGCTCAAGGCTCAGGCCGCCCCTACAGTGTCCTGACGACGGCCGATCGAGGTGCCCGATCTCTACGCGACGACGGGCACGTGCGGGCAGAGGCAGAGGCACCGGCAGAGGCACGGCGCAACAGGACCACGCGAGCGCCTCTCAACACGTGCGGGCAGAGGCACCGGCACCGGCAAAGGCACGATGAAGTTGGCGCCCGTTCAGGGTGAGCCGCGGCTCCGTTTCGCGTACGCAGCCCGGAACCGCAGCGTTCGTGCCAGGTGTCGCCTCGTCTCCTCGAAGCCCTCGCGCTCGATCACCTCGCGCGCCGATACGTCCGGCGCCGCCTCGCGCCAACGCAGCACACGCGACGGCCCCGCGTTGTACGCCGCCAGCGCGAACGGCACCTCGCCGTCGAAGCGCTTCAGCATGCGCGCCAGATACGACGCGCCCAGGCGCACATTCAACGCGCCCTCGGTCAGCCGCGCCTCTGCGTAGTCGCCGATGCGAAGACGCTGCGCCTCGGCCTCCGCCGTTGCGGGCATGAGCTGCAGGAGTCCGACCGCGCCGGCATGACTGACCGCCTCGGGATCTCCGCCGCTCTCCGCGGCCATGAGACCGCGCAGCAGATCGGCGTCGAGACCGAACTCGCGCGCCGCCGCACCAACCTCCGCGTCCCAACGCGAGAGGTCGGGTGCATCCGAAGCACGACGCCAGCCAAGCCACGCCCCCGCCGCGATCACCGCGACGAGCAGCAGGATCGCGGCCGGCAGCCGGATGGTCACCGCCCGGGCTGTGCGGCGCTGCGCGCCGCGTACCAGCGCGACCAGCGATCGGCGGCGGCCGCGGCTTCGGCGGCCGGCGTATCGCGCCGGATGCGATCACCCGCCCGGCGGCCCGTGAGGCGCTCGAGCGCGAGACCGGCGTTGCGACGCAGGATCGGATCGTCGTCGCGTAGCACGCGGATGAGCAGCGGCACCGGGCCGAGGTCCTGCTTGCCGTCGAGGTACACGGCCATCGGGCTGATGTCATAGCCCTTGCGCTTGAGCGCCTCGCGGAACCACGCACGATCGTCGCGACCCTTGACGCGCGGATCCTCGAACCACGCCTCGTAGCGTTCGGCCAGCGCGGTGTAGCCGCGCACGGCGAAGCGCGTGGAGGTGAGGTTCTCGATCGCCTGCACGGCGTCATCGCGCTGCTGGCCGCCACCCTTGCGCAGGATGTCGAGCAGGAACGGGAAGGCCTCCGACATGTTGTGCTGCGCGGCGCGCAGCGCGGCGGCATAGCGAACGCGTGTGTCGCGGTCGCCGAGGTGGCGGCGCAGCAGCGGCGGCACGATCTCGCCCTCGAAGCGGCCGAGCACGTCGATGATGCGCGCGCGCCGCTCGGGATCCGGCTCGCCGCCGGTGAGGTGCTCCACGAGGGCGAAGCGCGCCTCCTCGCTGCCCAGCTCGGCCAGCGTGCGGCCCGCCGCGTCGCGCACGGTCTCGTCGCGATCGTTGAGCAGGTAGTAGCGCAGCAGGCGCACGGCATCCTGGTGCCGGCTGCGCGCCATGGACTCGAGCGCTGCAGCGCGCAGCGCGCCGGAGCGGCTGTCCTTGCGCTCCTCGGCCATCACGCGCGTGAGGAAGCGGTGGGCCTCCGAGTCGCCGCGGATGTAGCCGAGCGACTGCGTGACCTCCAGCTTCACGTTGAACGTGCCGCCGTGATAGAGCTGCTCCAGACGCTCGACGATGCCCGGCTCACCGATGTAGGCCAGCGCGATCAGCGCGCGGATCGAGACGGCGGGCTCGTCCTGGTCGAGGCTCAGCACCTCGAGCCCCGGACGCAGGCGGTCGTAGACGGCGGCCCGCTCCTCGGGCTTCCTGTCCTTGAGCTGACCACTCTCCACAAGCAGGCGCGTGGCGTGTGCGCCGGCGGCGCGCATCGAGGGACGCTCGTCGGCGAAGGCCTTGCGGATGCGCTCGACGCCGCCGTCGAGCAGGAGGCCGGCGAGGATGCGGCGCGCCTCGGGCTCGCGGCGCACGCTGACGGCCGCCACGATCTCCTCGCGCACGGCGTCGTGGCCCTGCTGGATGACCCACTTGAGGCCGTCGGCCTCCATGCGGCCGAACGACTCGCGCTTCGTGAGCTCGCGCGCGAGATGGCTGGCCTCGGACTCGAGCAGGCGTCCGCCGTCCTCCTCGAGCAGCACGAGCGCCTCTGCGCGGGCGGCGTCGTGCGGCAGGTCGTCGAACGCGTGGACGATCGCAGCGCGCAGCATGGCGCCGCGCTCATCGGGCTCGGCCTGCGCCATCAGCTCGACGTTGGCCTTCCAGTAGGACTGCATATCCGGCCACTTGTCGGTGTCGCGGTAGCGCTGCCAGAGGTTGGCGTCGATGAGCGCGTTCATGCGCATGCGGATGCGCTCGTACTGCTGGCGGTTGGCCTGCTGGTCGGCCTCGCCGAGCCCCAGGACCTCCGCGTTGACGCTCATGCGCTTGCGCTGGTTCAGCACGCCGAGCGTGACGGACACGTGCTGGTTGGCGCGCTCGCCGCCGCGCTCCACCACGCGGAAGAGCCCCTCGCCCTCCAGGAACGCAACGAGGCCCTCGAACACGCGACGGTGGAGCAGGAACGCGCCGGCGCGCTCCACACCGCCCTCGGAGATGAATGTCGCGGTGCGACGGCGGCCGTTCGCCGCAATCGCCTCGAAGCGCACGTAGGCCTGCGCGACGTCCGTCGCCTCCAGCTTCTGCAGCGGCCGGCGCGCACGGAAGCTCGCGCGGTTGCCCTGCCACCATTGCGCCCACGCGACGGCGGTGTCGGGCAGGTCGCGGCCACTCAGCCGGCGCAGCGCCGCGAACACGCTCGGCGAGACGCTGCCGTAGTCACGGAAGTGCGAGCCGCCGAGCGTGCTGATGAGCGTGTCCATCACGCGCCCGTCGAGGAGATTCGAGATCGACGTGTCACGCGACTCGAGCGCGCCGTACGCCAACCCGACGGACGCGGCACCGCGCGACAGCTTCTCGGGGTGCAGGAGGCCACGGCGTCCGGCCATCTCGACGACGGTCGTCTCCTCGAAGGGGTTGGAGACATTCGCGCGCGCGGTCTCGACGAGTGCGATGATCGCGTAGGCGCGCTCGCGAGCGCCGGCTTCGCGCGCGTAGGCGTTCAGGCGCGCGACGAGCTGTGCGTTGGAGCGCTTGGCCAGCAGACGCGCCGCGGCGTAGGCGACCGAGGGCGAGAGATCGGACAGGCCCTGGACGAGACGCTCGTCGACATCCTCGACGGCGGCCGGCCCCAGCAGGGTCAGGCCCGCGATGCGCACGGCGGCCTTCTCCGAGTCCAGCAGCTGCAGGATGCGGTGGCGGTCCTCGGCGCCGACCTTGCCGGCGAGGAAGTCGGCGGCCTTCTGGCGGAAGACCGGCTTGCTCGACAGCGTGAGGAAGCTGATGAGCCAGTCCTTGGTCTCCTTCGGATCGAGACCGTAGGCCGCGTTGAAGAAGACCTCGGCCCGGCTGGCGTTCATGCGACGCGCGGCGGCGCCGAGGATCACCTGCACGTGCACGGACTCGCCGACCTTGCCCAGGACCCACGCGGCGCCGGCCTGCACGGCGGGGTCGCCCTGCTTCAGCGTGCGCACGAGATACGGCAGGCTCTCCTTGCCGGACAGGAACAGGCTCTCGGCCGCACGCGTGGCCTTGCGGTCGGGCCACGTGCGCAGCTTCGCGATGTTCTGCTGGATCGGATCGTCGGAAGCAGGCGCGGTGGTGCCGCCCTTGCGCTCCTTGGCGGGCGTGCCGTCCTTCTTCGTGGGCTTGGTGTCTTGCCCGCCGAAGTCGAAGCCCTTGCGGGCCTTCTCGTCGTCGGCACGTGCCGGCGCGGCGACGAGCAGGCAGAGCGCGAGCAGCGCGCACGCAGACAGGCCGCGACGCAGGCTGCGGCGGGCGGACGATCGGGTCGGGTGGCCGTCGGCACGGAACATGCGAAATCCTCGTAGAACCGGGCCATGGTGGCCGCAGCGGGTCATACCGTCGTCATCTTCGTGAGCGTCGAGGGTCACGGGCGTGCGGTGGATTTGTCTTCGAGCAGCCGGGCGCGTTGGGCGGCGAGGCGGGCCAGGCCGGCGTGCTCCGGCGCTGCCAGGCCGGGATCGGCGGCGAGCAGGCCGCCGGCGGCGTCCCGCGCCTCGAGCAGGAGCGGGAGGTCGCGGGGCAGGGACGCCGCGTGGAACGCGGGCCGGCCGTGCTGACGCTTGCCGAACAGGTCGCCCACGCCGCGCAGCTTGAGGTCCTCCTCGGCGATCGCGAAGCCGTCCGTGTCGGCCGCGAGGACCTCGAGCCGCGCAGGCGTACCGTCCTTCGAGCGATCGACGAGGACGCACAGGCCGCCCTGCGTGCCGCGGCCGATGCGCCCGCGGAGCTGGTGCAGCTGCGAGAGACCGAAGCGCTCGGCGTGCTCGACGACGAGCACGGTCGCGTTCGGGACGTCGACGCCGACCTCCACCACGACCGTCGCCACGAGGAGGTCGACGTCGCCCGCGTGGAAGGCCTGCATGACGGCCGTCTTCTCGTCGCGCTTGAGGCGTCCGTGCAGCAGCCCGACCTCGTGGTCCGGGAGCGCACGGGCCCAGCGCTCGCGACCCGCTTCCGCGTCCTTGAGCGCGAGCTTGTCCGACTCGGCGACGAGGGGGTAGATCACGTAGGCCTGACGACCGGCGGCGAGCTCGGCCCGCACGCGCTCCATCACGCGACGCCCCTCGGCAGGGCGCACGACCCACGTGTCGACCGGCGTGCGACCGGGGATCGTGCCCTCGATCACGCTGACGTCCATGTCGCCCCACACGGTGAGCGCGAGCGTGCGCGGGATGGGCGTGGCCGTCATGACGAGACAGTGCGGTCGTCGCCAGTCGGCTTTCGTACCTCCTTTGGCCACGAGCTCGCGGCGCTGTTCGACGCCGAACTTGTGCTGCTCGTCGACGATCACGAGTCCGAGGTCGCGGAAGCGGACGTCCTCGCTGATGACCGCGTGCGTGCCGACGACCACGTCGACCTCGCCGTCCGCGACGCGCGCGAGCAGCTCGCGGCGCGCCTTCGCCTTGCGTCCGCCGACGAGCCGTCCGAGCCGCACGCGGCTGCCTGCGAGCATGGACTCGAGCGTCTCAAGATGCTGGCGCGCGAGGACCTCCGTCGGCGCCATGACCGCGACCTGCAGCCCGGACGCGACCGTGCCGAGAAGTGCGTAGACGGCCACGGCCGTCTTGCCGCTGCCGACGTCGCCCTGCAGGAGGCGATACATGGGCTGGGGCTGCTCGAGGTCCGCGACGATCTCGTCGACGGCGTGTTGCTGTCCCGGCGTCAGCTCGAACGGCAGCCGGGCGCGGATGCGCTCGCGCACGCGGTCGGGAAAACGCACAGGCGGTGCCGCCAGCTCGCCGCGTGCGTTCCGCCGGCGATGCAGCAGCAGCTCGTGGACCAGCAGCTCGTCGAACGCCAGGCGCCGGCGCGCCGTCTCGGCCTCGGCCAGGTCGTCGGGGAAGTGGAGCGCGCGGAGCGCGTCACCGAGTGCGGGGAGGTCGTGGGCGTGGAGCAGCCCGGGGGGCACCGGATCGGGCATGCCCCGCGTCGCGGGCAGCGCCTCCCACACCGCCCGGCGCACGACGCTCGCAGAGAGCCCCGTCGTGCGCGGGTGCACCGGCACGTAGCGCCCCCACCCGGGCCCGTCCTCCTCCTCGTCGGGGAGGCGTTCGAGCTCCGGGGACTTGAACTCCGGCCCCTGGCGGCGGACGGCCTCCACCGAGCCGTAGAGCGCGACCCGTCGCTCGACCGGCAGCGGCTGCGGGCGGAAGCCGCGATAGAACCAGCGCGCGACGGCGGTGCCGCTCGCGTCGGCGACGACGGCCTCGAGGATCGAGAGGCCCGCGCGGGTACGGAACGACTTGGAGCTGCGCACGCGGCCCACGACGAGTGCGGTCTCCCCCTTCTCGAGCTCGACGACCGGGCGTGGGTGGCGGCGGTCCTCGTACCGGCGCGGTGCGAGGCGCAGCAGGTCCTCGAGCGTCTCCACACCCATGCGTGCGAACGCCTCGCGCCGGGCCGCCCGGATGCCGGGCAGGCTGCCGACGTCGTCGTCGTGACGGCGCACCGGCGCGTTCATCGACGTTCGCTCCACTGCGTGTGCAACCACGACTCGGGGTAGCGCGCGCGGAAGTCGCGCAGGAGCTCCTGGCGCAGCGCCGGCTCGGTCGCCGCGCGGATGCGCTGCACGAGCGCGCGCGCCGCCTCGGCGGCGGCGTCTGCCTTGGCGGCGTGCGGTCGATCACCCCAGCGCGCGTAGGCGATGGCGCCACCCGCGTAGGCGGCGATGGCACCGAGGATCAGGAGCGGCAGGAAGAGGCGGAGGGGCACACCGATACGGTAGGTGATCGGTCCTACGGCTTGATCCACGGCGGCTCGGGGAGGATCCAGCCCCCCTCGCGCTCGCGCTCTCGTGCGCGCTCGACCCTCGGTCGATTCTGGGACGTGCGCCCGTGGGTCGAGCGCGTGAGCGATCGCGAGCGCGTCACCTCAAGGTGCTCGAAAACGCATCCGGAGCAATCACCGCCGCTCGAGCACCAGGATCCGAACCCTCACGGGCTTCGCCTTCTTCACCGGCGCCGACGGCTGATCACCACCGACCTTGCCCACGCTCGGCGTCTTGGGTGCGGGCCTCGTGGGCGCAGACGGCGTCGGTGCGGGCGTCGTCGGCGCAGGCGGGCGAGCCTTGCGACGCTCTCGGGCGTCGCGGGCCAGCACCTCGCGACCCCAGACACCGCCCTGTGCGCGCTTCTCGAGGCGGGCGAGCGTGGGCGCATCGAGCTCCCGCGTGACGAGCTCCAGCAGATCGCCGCGCTCTCCGACGAAGCCGGCTCCGTCCTTCGCTTCCTTGTCCTCCTCGAGCTTCTTGGCGCCGCCGCTCATGTAGCGCGCGCCGCGCAGGGAGGCCAGCAGGCGCACGCGCTCGGCGCCCTCGAGGCGGTAGAAGCGCAGCAGGCCCTTCTCGGGCGTGTCGGCATCCGGCGTCTCGGCGTCCGCCGAGGGCGCGGCGACCGGGTCCTTGCTGCGAGGCTGCCGCGCCCCCGCCTTCGCCTTGCCGTCGAGCGTGGCGGGTGTCGCGAGGAGCGTCGCCAGCACGCGCCGGCCCTCGGCCGCATCGGCGACCTCGAGCACGAAGACGGGATCGCCCGAGGCCTGCACCTCGAGCAGGCGCGCGAGCCGTGTGGGAGGTGCCTGCACCGGCTCGGGCTGCTTGCGTTCCTCGGCGGGTCCGGCGTCGTCGCGGGCGGCGGGCGGGGGCTGCTTGGTGTCCGAAGGGGTACGCAGGCCGCGCGGCACGGCGCCGCCGGGCGCGGCGAACGGACCCGCCGGCTTGCCGCCGCGCGCCCTGGCGGGCGCGGGCTCGGGTGCCGGCGACGGCGACGGCTGACGCACCTTCGCTGCGAGCCGGCCGGCATCGTCGGCGTCTTCCGACTCCATGCGCTCGCCGTGGTCCTTGATGCCGCCGGCCGGCCCGGCGCCCTCGAACGGGGCGTCCTTCTTCACCAGCTGGTCGTCTTCGAGCGAGGTCTCCGGCGGCGGCGTGCGGTCGACGGGCTCCTGTGCGGTACGCGTCTCGTCACCGGTCGTGGGCCGGTCGTGCAGGACGTAACGCACGGTGAAGCCGACGATGAGCAGCGCCGCGACGGCGTAGGCGGTCGTGAGCATGCGCGCCATGCGTCCCGGACGGCGACGTGGCTGCGGCGTGTCGGCCTCCGGAGCGGACGTGCTGCTTGCGGTCTCGCGGATGCGCGTGCGCACGCCGGCGAGGAAGTCGGCCGGCTCGTCGAGGTCGGCGCTGCCGGCTCCGTAGTCGCGCACGAGCGCCTGGATCCCGCGCAGCTCCTCCCACGCCTCGCGCAGAGCGGGCTCCGCCTCGATGCGCGTACGGAGCGCGGACGCCTCGGCCTCGTCCAGCCTGCCGTCGAGCAGGTCCTGGAGGCGCGCGTCGTCGCTCGGGTCGTGGTGGTCGGTGTGGGTCACGGTGATGGGTTCACGGATGAAGCGGCCTCGGGGCCGAAGCCGGGGTGGCCAAGCAGGGTACGGTCAGGACGAGGAGCTCCCCAGCACCACTGCCATGCGCTGACGTACGTCGGCGCGGGCCCGGTGCAGACGGCTGCGCACCGTGCCGACCGGCACGTCGAGCAGCTCCGCGATCCCCTCGTACGAGAGCGCCTCCACCTCGGTGAGGATCAGCACCTCGCGCGCGTCGGGATCGAGCTCCGTCATCACGGCGGCGAAGGCCTCGCGGACCTCGCGTCCGCGCGCCTCGTCCCAGGCGCTCGGCTGCGGAGACGCGATGCTCTCGACACGGCTCGACTCCGTGCCCGCCACCGGCGCGTCCAGCGAGAGCGGACGCGTGTGCTTCACGGTGCCGCGCTTGCGCAGCTCGTTGCGGCACTGGTTGATGGCGATGCGCGTGAGCCATGTGGAGAAGCGTGCCTTCCCTTCGAACCGCGGCAGGGCCTTCCAGGCCTTCACGAAGGTCTCCTGCGCGGCATCCAGGGCGGCGTCGCGATCCCCCAGAAGACGACACGCGAGGCGGAAGATCCGCCGCTGGTGCCGTTCGACCAGCGAATCGAACGCGTCCTGACGGCCGGCGCGGAAGGCCTCGAGAGCCTCGAGGTCCGGGTCGCGGTCCAGCGGTCGTTGGTCGTGTTCTGCCACGGTTAGACCCGGCACGGCTCCATGGGTTCCCCTGCACATCCGGAAACCCTCTATGCCGTTGATACGCGCGTCCGGCCGGACCGTCCGGCAAAAAGAACGCAATTGGTTGGGGGTTGGGCGCTGCCGCGACCGCGTCCCCGTCCACGACCGCGTCCGAAGCGTGGGGCTCCCCCACATCAGCGAGTGAACGAGGGGATCCGGGTTCAGCGCACCCTCGCGATGCGGCGATCACCCGTTCCGGACGGGCACTCGGACGCGGACCCGGACGCGGCAGCTTGGCCCGCAGCCCGTGCCCGGTTCACGCCGGAACGGGGACGGTGCGGCACCTCAGCTCTCGCGATCCCGCTCGCACACGCGCTCGACCCTCGGTCGACTCCAGGGACGCGCGTCCGAGGGTCGAGCGCGCACGAGAGCGCGAGCGCGAGGCCGGCCGTTCGCTCAGGCCCTTCAAGGCCCAGCGCCCGCGCCTTGATCGTGCACGTTCACGTTCACGTGCACGTCGCGGTCAGGTCGCAATGAGAGCTACGACGCCCTATGCGCGTCCTTCACGTGCCCCAGCAGCACCGTGATGTTGTCCGGTCCGCCGCCGTCCTCCGCCGCCTTGATCAGACGATCCGCGATGTCGGGCATCTCGCCCCCACGACGGAGCGCCTCCTCGAGATCGTCGTCGTCCACGACACCCGTCAAGCCGTCGGTACAGAGCAGCAACGTGTCGCCGGGCTCGAGCGTCACGGTGTAGAGCGCGACCTCGAGTTCCTCTTCGCTGCCGAGCGCCTGGAGGATGATGTTGCGCGCGCCCATGCGCTGCGCCTCCTCCGGGCTGATGATCTTGTCCTCGAGCAGCTTCTCGACGAGGCTCTGGTCCTTCGTCAGTTTCTGCAGGTTGCCCTTGCGGAACAGGTACGCGCGGCTGTCGCCGACGTGGGCGATGTGACCGACGACGCCCCGCCCCCACAAGGCCGTGAGCGTCGTACCCATGCCGTGACGACTGGGGTTGCTCGCACCCTCGTCGCGGATCAGTTCGTTGGCGCGCTCCACAGCGGCGCTGAACGTCTCGCCGAGGGCATCCTGGCTCGCGTCGGCCACCTCGTCGCCGTCGGCCCGTCGGTGCATCTCCTGGCTGACGATGCGCACGGCCATGCCGCTCGCGACCTCGCCGGCCTTCGCGCCGCCCATGCCGTCCGCCACGAGAAGAAGCGCACCGGGGTGCTGCAGGTCGGCCCCACCGTCGGTGCCCGCGTCGTGCTCGGTGTCGGCCTCGACAGCCGCCGCCAACGGGCCCGCCCAGAGCGAGTCCTCGTTGTTCTTCCGCACGCAACCGACGACGGAGCGTCCGTGCCAGGTGAGGTGCAGACGGGGCGCGGCTTGCGAATCGTTCGTCATGGATGGAATCGGTCCGGCACCCTGGGCGGCGGCACGGCGTACCGCCCCCTCGCGTCCGACGCGCCAAGGTACGCGCGGCCCGGCGGCAAAGCAAAGCCGTGCCCGCGCGGGTCCGCGGGCCGGGCCCGCCGGCCGGACCGCACGACACCGCTTGACGGAGCTACCGGCCGTTTCGACACTTGCACCATGCGCATCCCGGTCCCCGTGGTCTCCCTGGCCCTGCTCGCCCTCCTCCTCTCGACGGGGGCTGCGGACGCCGCCCCGCAGGGCCCCCGGGTGACCCTCCGGACCCTGGAGCTCTCCCGCGTGGAGGGCACGCTCGCGTCGATGGACGAGAAGAGCCTCACCCTGGCCGCCTCCGGCACGACGGCGGCCCGCAGCTTCGACCTCGACGGGGTGATCCACCTCGCCTTCGAGCCGAGCCGGGGCACGCCGCTCCGCGGGCCGCGCTTCCGCGCCCACCTGGTCGGCGGCGAGCGACTCGTGGGCCGCTTCGTCGGGCCGGGCGAGGACGGCCTGAAGCTCGAAGTGGACGGCCTGGGCGTCGTGCCCGTGCTGTTCGAGCACGTGCTCACGCTGGAGTCGATGCCCACGAACGCCGGCCCCTGCCACGACCTCGTGTCGCGCTTCGCGCGGCCGGAGTCCGGCGACGCGGCCTACGACGCCAAGGGCGACGAGTACGCGGGCACCGTGCTCGAGGCGACGGCCAAGGAGCTGGTGCTCGAGTCGGCCCGCGGCCGCGAGCGGCGCGTGGCATGGGATCAGGTGGCGCTCGTCCACCTCGAGAACGAACGCCTCACCCCGGCGGAGGGTCTGCGCGCCGAGGTGGAGCTGCGCGGCGGCACGCGCGTGCCCGTGGCCAAGCTGGGCCTCGTCGACAAGGGCCTGCGCCTGGCACTGCGCAGCGCGCCGGACGTCGCCTGGACGGCCGCCTTCGACGCGATCGTCGCCGTGCGCTGGCAGGGCGGCCGCTTCGACTACGCGTCGGAGCTGCCGCACACGAGTGAGCGGCGTCCGTATCACGCGGACCCGCCCGGCCTGCTCGACCCGAAGCACCTGGACCGGCTCTTCGGGACACGCGTCGATCGCCGCGTCTCGGGCTGCCCCCTGCGCGTGGGCGGCGAGACCTTCCGCCACGGCTTCGGCGTCAACAGCCACAGCGTCATCACGATCCCGCTGAACGGGAAGTACGCGAGCTTCCGCTCGAGCTTCGGCATCGACGACGAGGTGCTGCGTGAGGACGCCGAGGGCGGCCGCAAGGGCAACGTGGACGTGCGCGTCCTCGGCGACGGCAAGGTCCTGTGGGAAGCGAAGGGGGTGCAGGGCGGCGCCAAGCCCCGCCGCGTGGGGCCGCTCGACGTGAAGGGCGTCAAGACCCTGGTGCTCGAGGTGGGCTTCGGCAAGGAGCTCGAGACGCTCGACCGGGCGGACTGGGGCGACCCGATCCTCGTCAAGGCCGCCACGCGGTAGCCCGCCGGACGCACACGCCGTGCTGGCGCTGCTACCCCCCTTCGAACACCCGCTCGTGCTCCTGGCCATCCCCGCGCTCGCGGTGGTCGTGGCCGTCTTCGAGTGGCGGCTTCCGGGTGGTCGTGGCCGACGGGTGGCGCGCTTCGTCGTGCGCACCGTGATCCTCGGCCTGGCGCTGGCGGCGCTCGCCGGCCCGTACGAGAGCAGCACCGACACGCGGCCCCGTCGACTCGTCGTCGCCGTGGATCGCGATCCGCGCCTGCCGCCGACCGCGGCCACGGAAGCGGAGGCGGTTCGCTCGGACGCCGAGCGCGCGGCGCGCTCCAGCGGCATCGCCACGAGCGTCGTGGACTACGAGGGCGACGCGGCGGCGGGCCTCGCGCGCGCGCGCTTCGCGTTCGCGGACGACGAGACGGGCGGCGTCCTGCTCGTCACCGACGGCAACGCGGGCCTCGCCGGCCTGCGCTCCGCCGCGGCCGCGCTTCGGCGCGACGGCGTCCGGGTCGGCGCGGCGGCGGTGCCCGAGGCGCTGCCCGATGAGACGCCGCAACCGCGCATCGTCGCGCTCGACGCCCCGGCGACCGCGCGCGGCCCCTTCCAGGTGCGGGCCGCGCTCGAGGGCGCCGCCGGGCCGGACGAGCAGCTGGTGCTGCGTGTGGACGGCGACGTGGTGCAGCAGCTGCCCCCCGATGCCGAGGGCTCCGCCGAGGTGCGGTTCGACGAGCTGGACCTCGAGCCCGGCCTGCACGAGGTCGGCGTCTCGCTGGAGGGCCCGGCGGGACGCGCGCGAGCGCACGCCCGGCGCCTGGTGGCCGTCGAGGCGGCCCCGCGCGTCGTGAGCCTGCTCGCCGCGGCGGAGCGCGCCCCCTGGCGCCGCGCACTCGGCGCCCAGGGGCTGCAGGTGGCCGATGCGGAGCCGGCGGCGCTCGGCCGCCTGCTCACGGATCCCGGCGCGCTGCCCGACCTCGTCGTGGCGGACGCCGGCGCGCTCGGCCGCCTGGCCCCGGAGACGGCGCTGATGCTGGCCGAGCGAGTGCGCGACGGTCTCGGGCTCCTGGTGGTACCGGGCTCCGAGACGGCGTCGTGGGCCAAGCTGGCGGGCTCCCCGCTGCGCCCCGTGCTCCCCCTCGTCCCCGAGGCCGAGCCGCCGCCCCCGCCGGAGCCCGACCCGGAGCCGCCGCCGCCGGATCCGCCGCCGGAGATCGACCCGCCCGAGCCCGAGGAAGGCCCGGGGCTGAAGGCGGAGCGCCGCCCCGAAGAGGCGCTGCCCATCACGCTGCTGCTCGTGCTCGATCGCAGTCCGAGCATGGCCGGGGCGAAGATGGCGATGGCGATCCTCGGCGCGCAGGAGGCGGCCCGCGCGCTCTCGCCGTGGGACCGCATCGGCGTGATCACCTTCGCCCACGACGTCACGCTCGACGTCTCGCCGCGCAGCGCCCGCGGCGCGACCTCGCTGCCGCTCTGGCTCAGCACCGTGGAGGCCGGCGGACGCGGAACCAACATCGCCGGTGCACTCAAGCTCGCGCGCCAGGTCTTGGAGCGTGAGCGCTCCCCCATCCTGCACCTGATCCTGCTGACCGACGGACGGCAGCATCCGCCCGGTCCGATCTTCGGCCCGATCGTGAAGCCGATGCGCGCACGCGGCATCACGATCACGGCCGTCGGCATCGGCCGCGGCGCACGCATGGACCAGCTGCGCGACATCGTGCAGTGGGCGGCGAGCGGCATGGTCATCCGCGCGGCGACCGCGCGCGACATCCCCGTCGTCCTGACGCGGGACACGCGCCAGGTCGCCGATCGCCGCAGCGAGCAGGCCCAGGCGATCGAGGCGCGGCTGCGCAAGAAGGACGATCCCAGGCCGCCGCGCCCCCCGGAGGAGGACGAGCCCGCACCGCCGCCGCGTCCCGCGCAGGAGCCGCGCGAGACGCCGCCCACCGAGCCCGGGCCGGCCGAGGCCCCCGCACGCCTGCCGCTGCGTCTCGTGCGCCCGCACGAGGCGCTGACGGGCTTCGGCGACGGACCGTGGCCCGAGGTCGGCGCGCCGCGCCGCACGCGGGCCGCGCCGGGCGCGGCCGTGCTGCTCGAGCGTGAGGACGGCCGCGCCGTGCTGGCTGCGGCCCGACCGGGGCTCGGCCGCGTGCTGCTCTGGACGCTCCCGCCGGACGACGCGGGGACGCTCGACTGGGCGCCCCTCGGCCGGCTGTTCGGCCAGGCCGCGCGGTCGGTGATGGCTCCGCGCGGGGCGTTCGGCTATCTGCCCAGCCTGCGGGTGTCGCACGGACCCGACGGCGCGCGGCTCCACGTGGCGTGGCCCCGCGGTACCAGCACCGGGGTGCTGGAGGTCCGCTGGCGCGGCCCGGAGGGCACGCGAGCCCTGGGCCGGTTCCGTGCGGAGGACGGCGACGGCTCTCGCCCGCTCCCGGCTGCCGCCGCAGGCGCGCTTTGCCGCCTGGAGGCGTCGGTCCCCGAAGGGCCGACGCTACCGGTGCTCTCCTATCTCGAGCAGGCCCCGCCGCAGGAGGCCAAGCGGGCGGCCGACGCGCGAGCGCTGGCCGTAGCGCTCGACGCGCCCCTGCTGCCCGTAGGGCGCTTCGTCGCGGGCCTGCCGCAGGTGGAGCGCACCTCGCGGAAGCCGCTCTGGCCGTGGTTCGTTTGGCTCGCCGTCGGTCTGCTGCCGGTCGACGTGTTCCTGCACCGCCGGAGAAGCATCACGTGAGCCGACGCGCGCCGCTGCTCGCCCTGCCGATCGGGGATGCCGCCGGCATCGGACCCGAGATCACCCTGCGCCTGCTGGCGGAGCCTCCGCCCGAAGCACGACTCCTCGTCGTGGGCAGCCGGGAGGCGCTCGCACGCGAGCTGCGGCACGTGCCGGGCGCCGTCCTGCCTCCCGAGGTCGACGCGCCGACGGACGTCCCGGACGAATCGGGTGCCACGGCGCTCTGGCGGGGCAGCGAGCCGCTCGCTGCGCTGCCGCCTCACGGCGCGGTGACGGCCGAAGCGGGGGCCGCGTCGCACGCCTGGGTGCTGCAGGCCGCCGGCCTCGCCCTGCGCGGCGAGGTGGCGGGCATCGTCACCGGGCCCATCCACAAGGAGGCCTGGCACGCCGCAGGTGTGCGTCACGCCGGACACACCGAGGCGCTCTGCGAGCACGCGGGCGCGGAGCGCGTCCTGATGATGCTGGTCGGCGGGCGCCTGCGGGCCGCGCTGGCGACGACACACGTGCCGCTGGCGTCCGTGCCGGCGCTGCTGGACACGGAACGGTTGACGGAGGACCTCGTGCTGCTCGCGGCGGAGGTCGCACGCTCATTCGGGCCGGATCGACCGCGTATCGCCGTTTGCGGGCTGAATCCGCACGCCGGTGAGGGCGGCCTGTTCGGCGACGAGGAGGAGCGCCTCATCGCGCCGGCGGTCGCTGCCGCGTGCGCGCGCGGCGTGCAGGCCGACGGCCCCCTGCCGGCGGACGCGTGCATCCCGGCCGCGGTCGTCGGCCGCTACGACGCCGTGCTGGCCATGTACCACGACCAGGCGCTGCCTGCGGTCAAGAGCGTCGCGCAGCGCCACGGGGTGAACATCACGCTGGGCCTGCCCTACGTGCGCACGTCCGTGGACCACGGCACGGCCTTCGACCGAGCGGGCGAGGGCCGTGCGACCGCGGCCTCGCTACGCGCGGCGACGGTCATGGCCGCCTCTGTCGCATTGCGGCGCGCGGAATTCGACGCGCGCACCGCTTCGGTGCGCTGAGCACTCAACCCCGCACGTCCCCCCTCCGACCTAACTTGACGAGGCTCGCAAGGTTCGGGAAGGGCATGGCGCGCAAAGCAACCGATCTCCTTGACGTCTTCCGCTTCGGTGACGACGACGGCGGCGACGACCACGCACGGGACAGCGGTCGCGGTGCGTCGAAGAAGAAGCCCAAGCGCGAGAAGCCCGCGCCGAAGCGCAAGCGTGCGCAGGGGCTGATCCTGAACCGGCGCCAGGTCGTGCTCGGCTCGAGCGCGGTCGCCCTGCTGCTGGTCCTGAGCTTCGTCCTCGGCCTCTCCGCCGGCCGCACGCGGCCGGGAGCCGAGGAGCAGACCCCGAAGATCGAGAGGCGCACGCCGGTCTACATCGCGGTCCAGGGATCCCTGCCGCTGCTCGACAAGGCCACGCGCAAGAAGATCAAGCCGGCGGCCGTCGCGGCCATCCTGAAGCGCGACTACGGCCTCCAGTCCGATCAGATGCGGATCGAGCCGGTGGACGGCCAGCTCCAGATCCAGCTGGGCCCCTTCCGCTCCCGCCGGGCGGCCGAGAGATTCGTGGCCGACTCCGGGATCGAGATGCTCCAGCTGTACATGGAAGACCCCTTCCGCTGGTGGAAGCTGGTCCGCTGGCGCCCGAAGCGCTGAGGGCGCCCTGGGGCACAGGCGCCCCGGAATTTCGGGCTCCCCGGCCGCCGGAGCCGCCATACTCTCCGGCTTCGCCCACGAATTCGCGGGAAGACTCCAGATGTCGATCCACAAGAGCCTCAAGCTGAAGAACAACCTCGAGCGCGAGCGCAGCGTGCTGACGCGCTGGGAGCGCATCGAGAAGCTCATGGACGCGGACAAGTGGCGTGAGGGCGATGCCGTCATCGGCCTGCCCAAGGTGCGCACCAAGTTCAAGGTGAAGTCCCGCAAGGCCCAGAAGAAGGCCGAAGCAGAGGCCGCCCAGGCCGAGGCCGAGGCCGGCGAGTAGGGCCTCGTTTCGCGGTCACGGCCGCTGCCACGACCGCGTCCCCG
>JASJDY010000044.1 GCA_030065025.1 Planctomycetota bacterium | reverse complement strand
AGAAGACGGCGGCACGGTCGCGCCGGGCGACGGGTATCGCCAGACGCAGCGCTGCTTCGAGATCATCGAGGCGGCTCTGGCCGACCTGGGGGCAGGCCTGACCGACATCGTGCGCACGCGCATGTTCGTCACCGACATCTCGCGCTACGAGGAGTTCGGCCGCGCGCATCGGGAGGCCGTTGGTGCGCACCCACCGTGCACGACGATGGTCGAGGTTCGCAGCCTGATCGATCCGGAGATGCTGATCGAGATCGAGGTCGACGCGATCGTCGAGGTGGAACGGGAACATGGGGAGCCAGAGCGCGCATGAGGAATACGCATGGAAGCGCGCATCGGGGTCAGCTCGTGGCCGCGGCCATCCTGCTGCTGACGGCCGCCTGTGGCGGGCCCATGCGCGACGGTCCGTCACCGGAGGCTTACGCTCGCGTGCGAGACGCGGCGGAGTCACGCTACGTCCAGGGCCCACTGACGGATGCCCTGAAGCGCATCACCGCCTGGCTCGAGCCACGAGCACCCGAGGCCGTGAGCCTGCTCCAACCGGGTCTGAGCAACGAGCAAATCGACGCTGCCGTCCGCACATCAGGCTTCGAGTACAGCCTGCCGACCGAGGTGCGTGAGCTGTACCGGTGGCGCAACGGCTCCCGGTCAGGCACGGACGTTCCCTTCGTCGGCGGACACCGGCTCCTGAGCCTGCAGGAGGCTCTCGCGGCAGCAACGGGTAGCGAGGTCCGTGACCTGTTCCGCATGCCCGCTGGCGCCCTGCCGATCCTCGCGTTCCAGGAGGAGTACTTCTACGTGGTCTGCGAGTCGCGCACGCGGCGTGCGCTCCCGGTGCTGTTTCGGCTACTCGAGGATCCGACAGCGGACCTGCGCTTCACGAGCGTGAGCGCGTTGTTCCAGACGTGGGCCGCCGCCCAGGCCGCAGGCGGGGTGGCCCTGCACGATGAAGTTCCGCTCCAGATGCGAGATCCAGAGGTGTGGAAGCGGGAGCACGCACGGCTCAATCCCGAGCTCGCGCGCTGACGCGAGACTACGAGCCGCCGTCGTGCTTCCGCATCTCGCGCTGGCGCATGGGCATCGCGTCGATCTGACGGAACAGCGCAGTCGGCTCCACGACCTCGGCGCTCTCGCGCTTCACGCCCCCGTCCTTGCCGACGAGGCGCACGGCGAAGGAGCCGGCCGGGATGCGGTAGGCACGCCGGAGAGCGGCAGCCTCAGCGAGCGTGAGCGGCGACCCGTCGGCGGTGGAGACGCCGGTGTCCACGACGACGATCAACGCCATGTCGCGCTCGCGGAAGCCGTCCTTGGCGCCTTGGATCGAGACGAGCTGGCGTATGAGCCGCTTGTCGGCCTCTTCGGGTGCGAACACCACCAACGGACGCTGCTTCCACTGGTAGCGCTTCATCGAAAACGTCGGGCGCGAGCGGTACGCGCGGATCCAGTCCGCGTCGAAGCGGAACGGGCCGTCCCGCTTGTCGTAGATCATCAGTCCCAGACCGTCGATGCGGGCGAGGTCGAGCTTCGGGCCGGAGAGCATGCGCCCGCGCCAGCGCGGCCGGAACCGCTCGAAGGGCACATCGACGACCTGCCACTCCGTACCCTTGCGCGTCTCGAAGTCGGCCCAGTACGAGGGCTGGTACCGGCCGCGACGCGAGCTCGAGGTCGTGAGACGAAACGTGTAACGACGGCCGTCCGCACGTACGCGGAGTCGGATCCCCTCGTAGCTCGAGAGGTCGAGGTCCACCGGACGGCTGCGGATCGACGAGAAGCCGCCGCCCTTGGTGTTCGTGGAGCCGCGGAAGCGCAGGACGCCGTCCGCGACCTGGAAGCCGCCCCGGCTGCGCCCCCCCATCACGCCGTCATTGACGGTGACCCAGCGGACGCTGGCCTCCGCCGAGAAGTCCGTCAACAGCAGATCGCTGGGATCGGCGCTCGCACCGCCTCCGAACGTGAGGGCCGCGAGGGTCACGAGGGCTCCGCGCAGGATGTGAGGCATGTCGGACTCCGGGTATGGGCAGGGGTCATGGTTTGTATAAATATATATCCGTACATAGTGCGTGGCAACCCCTGATCCCCGAGAACGGAGGCTCCGGGCCGTACCCTCGGCCGGGTGACCTGGATCTTCGCCTACGGCTCGAACATGCATCTGGCCGACCTCCGACGCTGGTTGCGGCTCCACGACGCCGAGGACGCCTTCCCCCACCGCTGGGAGCCGGCCCGCCTGGCCGGCTACGAGCTGGCCTGGAACTACCGGTCGATCGCCCGCCGGGGTGGCGCGGCCAACGCGATGCCGAGGGCCGGTGGGGAGCTCCGCGGACTCGCGCTGGCAGGATCGGAACGGATGCTTGCAGCGCTCGACGCCAAGGAGGGCCATCCGGGACGCTACGACCGCGGCCGGGTCCCGCTGACCGCGACGCTGCTCGCCGACGGGAGCGCGGTGCAGGCCTGGCTCTACCGCGTGGCACCCGCCCACGAGCTGGACGTCCCCGTCGCCCCGCGGGCGGCGTACCTGCAGCTGCTCATCGAGGCGGCGCACGAGCATGATCTCGGCGCGGACTACGTGCGCCACGTACGGGCCTCGGCGCGCCGCGCCAAGCAGTAAGACACGCGGATTCGGCGGTCCGATCTCCGTTGGTCGCGGCACGGGCGGAGCGACACTGTCCCATCCAAGCCCGCATCGGGGCGGGCCGACGGGGACCCGCCATGAGCACTGCCGAAGCGACCGCGACCACCGACTACGAGACCCTCTACAACGCCTTCGAGCTCGACGTACCGAAGTACTTCAACTTCGGGTTCGACGTCATGGATCGCTGGGCCGAGGACCGCACGAAGCTGGCACTCGTGTCGATCCAGCGCGACACGGAGAAGGCCGACTACCACACCTTCTTCGACCTGAGTCGTCTCTCGAACCGCTTCTGCAACGTGCTCCGGAGGCTGGGCCTGAAGAAGGGCGACCGGGTGCTCATCATGCTCGAGAGCATCCCCGAGTGGTACGTGGCGATGATCGGCATGATCAAGCTCGGTGTGATCCCCATGCCGGGCACTGTGCTGCTCACGCCCAAGGACGTCGCCTACCGCATCAACCGCGCCGAGGCGTGCATGGTCATCACGGACGTCGCGCACGTGGGTCGCGTAGACCGTGTTGCGGCCGACTGCCCGACGCTCAAGCACAAGATGGTCGTCGACGGCTCCGTGCTCGAGTGGCTGAGCTACGAGAAGCTCATGAGCGAAGTGAACGCGAACCTCGATCGTTCGGAGATCGAGGCCACGCGGTCCGACGATCCGATGCTGCTCTACTTCACGAGCGGCACGACCGGACAGCCGAAGATGGTGCTGCACGCCCAGCGCTATGCGATTGCCCACGAGGTGACGGCGCGCTTCGCGCAGTCGCTCACGGAAGAGGACCTGCACTGGACCGTCTCGGAGACCGGCTGGGCGAAGGCCGCCTGGGGCAAGCTGTTCGGTCAGATGATCGTGGGTGCGGCGATCATCCAATGGGACACGCCCGGGCGCTTTGATCCGAACGGCCTCCTGCTCGCGATGCAGCGGCACGGCGTCACGTCGTTCTGCGCCCCGCCGACGGTGTACCGCCTTCTGATCCAGCAGGACCTGTCGAAGTACCGCCTGACGCTGCGCCGCTGCATGTCGGCCGGCGAGCCGATGAACCCGGAGGTCATCCGGATCTGGAAGCAGCACTTCGGCCTCGACATCTACGACTTCTACGGCCAGACCGAGACGGTCTGCGTCCTGTCGAACTACCCGTTCCTGCCGATCAAGTTCGGCTCCGTCGGCAAGCCGACGCCGGGGCACGACGTGCGCATCGTCGACGACGAGGGCAACGAACTGCCCGACGAGGAAGAGGGCAACATCGCCATCTACCTCGGTGACCGCCGCCCCGCCGGACTGATGATGGAGTACTGGAAGGACGAGAAGGCCAACGAGTCTGCCTTCCGGGGCGACTGGTACTTCACGGGCGACCGCGCCTACAAGGACCAAGAAGGCTACTTCTGGTTCGTCGGGCGCGATGACGACGTCATCAAGTCGTCCGGCTACCGCATCGGGCCGTTCGAGGTGGAGTCGGCACTGATCGAGCACAAGGCCGTGGCGGAATGCGCGGTCGTCGGCGCGCCCGATCCGGGCGGCGTACGCGGCACGGTCGTCAAGGCCTTCATCGTGCTGGTGAAGGGCTTCGAGGCGTCGGACGAGCTGATCAAGGACATCCAGGACCACGTCAAGCGCACGACGGCCCCGTACAAGTACCCGCGCATCATCGAGTTCGTGAAGGAGCTCCCCAAGACGATCTCGGGCAAGATCCTCCGTCGCGAGCTGCGCACGCAGTAGCCGGTCAGACCCCGCGCGCGAGGAAGCCTAGGCCGCCAGCATCCAGGAGTCGGATGCGACGGCCGGGCTCGCGCCGGATCAGACCGCGATCCACGAGGCGGCTCAGGGTGCGCGAGAAGGTCTCGCTCGTGAGGTTGAGGTGGCTGGCGATGTCGCGCTTGCGCGCCGGCAGCACGGCGACGTCGTCCTGCGCCGCCTCGAGCAGGTAGCGCGCGAGCCGCCCAGTGGCGTCGTGGAGCACGACGTCCTCGACGTGCGCCACCAGCTGGTGGACCCAGACCGCCATGCCCGTGAGCAGCTGCCGCGGCAGCTCGGGATCCGCATCGAGCAGGGCTCGGAACGCGGCGGCCGGCAGCAGCACACAGCGCGTGTCGACCGTCGCCTCTGCGTGTGCCGGCGCGGGGAAGCCGCCCATGACGGCCGCCTCCGCGAAGGTGTGCCCCGGCTCGGCCAGATGCAGGACGTGCTCCTTGCCGCTCGGCGCGATCTTGAACACGCGCACGGCTCCCTCGTCCACGACGAACAGCCCGGGAGCCTCGTCGTCCTGGGCGAAGATGCGCTCCCCTGCGCCGTAGCGCCGGGAGACCGCGATGGCGGCCACGCGGTCCAGGCAGGCGGCGGTGACGCGCCGGAACAGCCGGCAGCGCATGAGCACGTCCCGGTTCGAGGCAGGCACGTCGGCTCCCGGCCCCCCGCACGCCCCCATGGCGCCGGCGGACCGGGGGAATGTACTGGAATTGTCCCAGGTCAAGGACAGCCGTGCCGCGTGGGTGGATCGTCTCGGGCTGGAGACACGACCACGACACCCGACGGAGAGACGCCCAGTCATGTCCAACACGACCCATCCCATGCATTGCGATCAGTGCGAGCAGACCTTCCGCGGCGAGGCCTGCGCGATCAACAGCCGGCCCGGCGTCTGCGGCAAGGACGCCGACGTCGAGTCGCTCCAGAAGATCCTGCTCTACGGCGTGAAGGGCATGGCGGCCTACGCCCACCATGCACGCCGGCTCGGCTACCACGACGAGGGCGTCTCGGCGTTCATCGAAGAGGCCCTCTTCGCGACGATGACCAACGTCAACTTCGACATCCCGACCCTGCTCGAGCTCGTGCTCGAGTGCGGCCGCAAGAACCTGCGCGTGATGGAGCTGCTGGACACCGCCCACGTGGAGCGGTTCGGCAAGCCGGAACCGCACCTCGTGCGGGAGGGCACGCGCGCAGGCCCTGGCATCCTCATCACCGGCCACGACCTGCTCGATCTGCACGATCTGCTACGTCAGTGCGAGGGCACGGACGTCATGGTCTACACGCACGGCGAGATGCTGCCGGCGCACATGTATCCGAAGCTCGCGCAGCACCCCAACCTCGCCGGCCACTTCGGCGACGCGTGGCAGAAGCAGCGCGACGACTTCCGCGCCTTCCCCGGCCCGGTCATCGCGACCACGAACTGCGTCCTCATCCCCATGGAGGAGTACAAGGACCGGCTCTACACGACGCGCGCGACTGCGGTGCCCGGCGGCAAGCGCATCACGGACGAGAACTTCGCGGCCGTCATCGAGCAGGCGCGCGCGCTGACGCCCTGCGAGGATCTCCACGTGAAGGACTCGATGGTCGGCTTCCATCGATCGGTCATCCTCGACAAGGCGGGCGACATCGTGGAAGCGGTGAAGGCGGGCCAGATCAGCCACTTCTTCCTGGTCGGCGGCTGCGACGGCGCCGAGCCGGGCCGCAACTACTACAGCGAGTACGCGCAGAACGCGCCCGACGACGCGTTCGTGCTGACGCTCGGGTGCGGGAAGTTCCGGATCCGCGACCACGACTACGGCACGCATCTGGGACTGCCGCGCCTCCTCGACATGGGCCAGTGCAACGACGCCTATGGCGCGATCCAGGTCGCCGTGGCCCTCGCGGACGCGTTCGACTGCGGCGTGAACGACCTGCCGCTGACGATCGTGCTGAGCTGGTTCGAGCAGAAGGCGGTCGCCGTGCTGCTCACGCTGCTCGCGCTCGACGTGAAGAACATCGCCGTGGGCCCGAAGCCGCCCGCGTTCGTCACGCCGAACGTCTTCCAGGTGCTGCAGGAGAAGTGGGGCCTGAAGCTGATCGGTCAGGACGGCAAGGCCGACGTGGAGGCCGTGACGGCGGGAGCCTAGCCCCCGTGCGCTAGCCACCTGAGGACGACGAAGAAGAGCGTCAGGGCGCCTGAGAGCGCCAGCAGACCGAGGATGAAGAGACGCTGTCTCCGGGCGCGCGCCGAGCCGTGCGCCCGGAGTTCCTCGTCCTCCTCGACCTCGGGTATCGGCTGACTCATCGCCAGGAAGACCGTGCGCGCTTCTTCGACACGCTCGCTCGGAACGAGCACGGGCACGCCGAGGCCACCGCGGAGCTTGAGGCTCATCGCCCACTCGTCGGCGAGGTTGTCCTCGCCCACGTGGAACGGGATGCCGGCGTCCTCGAGCGCGCCGGCGATGAGGTGGGCGCGCATGAGGTTGGGCGCCTCCGTGAGGAGGACGTAGCCGCCGAGGTCCGTCTGCAGGTCGCTCATGGGATCGATTGTAGCGATGGCCTTGGGCCTCAAGCGTCAGCGAGCACCACGCGCACGCCGCGCATGGGCACGCCGAGCAGCTCCTCGGCCCGCGACACGTCGAGCGTGAGGTCGCTCGGCCGCTGCTCGTCCGTGGGCAGATCGAGGTCGGCGGCCGCCGCGCGAGCGACGTGCTCGCGGCCCTCGATGCGGAAGTGCTCGAGGAGCAGCACCGAGAAGTCGTGACGCGTGATGGCCTCGCGTCCGGCGACGTTCAGCGTTCCGCGCCAGGGCGTCTCGAGCAGGGCGGCGATGGCAGCAGCCAACGTCTCACGCGTCACAGGACAGCGCACCTCGTCCGTGAACAACCCGACCGCCTCGCCACGAGTCAAGCGCTCCGCGAAGCCGCGGGTGGCGCGATCGATCTCGTGCGGGTCCCAGATGAGTGACGTGCGGACGATCGCGGCATCGGCCCCACTCGCCAGCACGATGTTCTCGCCGACAGCCTTGGAGCGACCGTAGCTGTTCAGGGGCCGGGCGGGCGCGTCGTCGGCATAGGGCGGAGTCCGGCCGTCGAGCACCATGTCCGTGGAGATGTGCACGAGGCGCACACCGCGGACCTGCGCGGCCTCGGCGACGAACCGCGCGCCCTCCTCGTTCACGGCGAAGTCCGGGGAGCCGGGCGTCGCCGCCGCGAGGTTCACGATCGCCTGCGGCTGGTGGTCGCGAACGCAGCGCTCGACATCGGCCTGGGAGAGCAGCTCGACCTCGCCGTGCGTGGGCGCCTCGACGGTCCAGTTCCGACCGAGATGCGGCACGACGGCGCGGCCGAGATAGCCGCTACCTCCGAACATGAGGACACGTCCGTGCTGCACGTCGCGCTACCGATCCCAGAGGTTGCGGATGAACGTCGCGTCGTGGCGGCGGATGTACAGGATGATCACGCAGCAGACCGCGACGAGCAGGGCAAGGTGGATGCCCGCGAGCCCCAGCGCGGTCAGGTGGCCGATCATCGCGCCGAACATGACGCCCAGTCCGAGGAACGCGCCGTAGAGCGCGCTCTGCGGCACGAGGATCATGATCGCCGAGACGATCTCCATTCCGCCGATGAGGAAGCGTCCATGGGGCTCCCAGCCCAGCGTGGTGAAGATCTCGATCTCGTGCTCGTGGCTGATGAGCTTGAGGATCGCCGCGTAGCCGAGGATGCCGGCGGCCACGAGCTTCGCGACCCACAGCAGGACGACGATGCCGGCCGAAGGGCGCCCGGACCCGACATCGCTGGACGTGGTGGTCATGCGCCGATCTCCGGGGCGAGGATGGATGCGGGCGGGACGTAGAGGTGCGCCGGCGACAGCTCACGCGTCGAGCGCACGCCGAGGGAGCGCATCAACTCATCGAAGTCGTGCGTGACGCCCTCGACGTAGTTCTTCACGCGCTCGGCCTTGTCCTCGATGTCGAGGCCGTGCTGCAAGTCCGGATCGTGGGTCGTGATGCCGACCGGACACGTGTTGTTGCCGCACTGCAGCGATTGGATGCAGCCGAGCGCGAGCATGAAGCCACGGGCTGTGTAGATCGCGTCCGCGCCGAGCGCCAGCCCGTGCACCCACTTCGCCGCGTTGATCAGCTTGCCGGCCGCGAACACCTTGAGCTTGTCGCGCACGCCCAGCTCGGCGAGCAGCCGCTGCACCTTGCAGAGTGCGGGGAGCAGCGGCATGCCGAAGCCGTCGAGGTAGGGCTTGGGCGCGGCGCCCGTGCCGCCTTCGCCGCCGTCGATCGACATGTAGTCGGGGTAGATGCGCTGGTGGTTCATCTCCTCGAGGAGCACACGCACCTCTTCCGGGTCGCCGACGCAGAACTTGATTCCGACGGGCACGCCCGACACCTCTTGGACGCGCTGGATGAACTCGACCGTGGATGCAGGCGAAGCGCACTCGGCGTGACTCGGCGGAGAGACGACGTCCTGCCCCATCGGGACGCCGCGCAGCTCGGAGATCTCGCGTGTGATCTTCTCCCGGGGCAGGAGGCCGCCCTTGCCGGGCTTCGCGCCCTGGGAGCACTTGATCTCCACCATCTTGACCTCGGGCAGGGCGGCGAGGTCCCGCAGCTTGTCGTCGTCGAGCAGACCGTGCTCGTCGCGCACGCCGAACTTGGCCGTGCCCATCTGGAAGATGAGGTCGGCGCCCGTCATGAGGTGGTGCTTCGGGTGGCCGCCTTCGCCCGTGTTCATCGGGATGCCGGCCATGCGGGCGCCGCGGCCGAGCGCCCGGATGGCAGGCGCACCGAGCGACCCGTAGCTCATGGCGCTGATCATCACGGGGCGCGTCAGCGTGTAGGCGCTCGCGAGCCCCCGCTCCTCGCCGACGGTGATCCGGAACGGCTCGAGATCCTCGGCGGCCGTCGGGTACATCGAGTGGCGGATCTTGATCTCGGTGGCGTCGTAGTTGAGCGCGCTGCCGAACGACATCGCCGAGTCGACGCCCTTGGCCTTGCGATAGACCTCGGAGCGTTCGACACGGTTGAACGGCCGCTCCTCGGTGTCAGACGAGAAGAGGTATTGCCTGAGCTCCGGCCCGACGCCCTCGAGCATGTAGCGCACCTGACCGAGGACGCCGAAGTTGCGCAGGATGGCGTGCTTCTTCTGGACGCGCAGATAGAAGACGTTCATGACGGACAACATCAGGAAGAAGACCGTCAGGAAGTGGAACGAGAAGTGGATGTACATGCCGGCGAGGAGGAACGCGCCGAACAGCCCCACGATGAGGCGGTTGGTCATGCGTGCGACGACATGCAGATCGAAGTTCGCGTTCGACATCGGCCCACCGGTTCCACAGAGGTATCCCAGGATGCCTGATCTGCGCCGCGCTGTCAGCACCGATCACGCGGCCGTAGCGCCGGCCGCCCTACTCAGAGGAGGCCGGGGATGAGGAGGCGCGTCCGTACGCGCCAATCCTCGTATGGAGTCCCGAACTGACGAGCCATCTCGCGATCCTCGTGGTGCGCCTGACGCTCCAGCCCAATCGCGCCCAGCACGAGCAGACCAGCTGCAATCGGATCGGCGGAGAGCGCCGCGAGTCCGACGTAGGCAACCAGATCGCCCAGGTACATGGGATGGCGGATGCGCCGAAAGAGACCAACGTCGGTCACCAGTGCGTGAGGCCTGGACAGGTCGCCCGCGCGGCGCTTGAGAATGGCGTAGTGCACGAGGTGCAGGCCGGCGCCCACCAGGACGAGCATCTGGGCCAGCGGCGGCGGGAAGGGAAGCCGAGGCACGATGGGTCCCAACCCCAGAGCCACGAGCAGACCCCAGGCCACGAGGGCCAAGCCGGCAGAGACCTTGAGGAGCCACCAGGGGGAGGGCATCCGCCTCTCATCGAGAGGGCCGCACCGAGCGCTGAAGCGCAATCGATGCGCGCCCCTACATGGGGCGCTCTCCGTCGTCGAATCCCACGCGCAGAGGCTATCCGGATGCATGACGACCGCGAACGCGTCAGTTGCGGGCGATGAGATCCGTCTCCGGTGATTCCGCAAGCTCCTTGAGGTAGCGCCAGTCGACGTCGAGACGGTCCCGCAGGTCCCAGGCTCCATCGGAGGAGCAGGTCCGCGCGGCGTGGAGGTGCAGCTGCACGCGATCGCGTGCGGTCCAGAACCGGCGCATGTGCTCGTTCAGCCGGTGCGCATCCGGTCCGCGGAGCCGGTAGGCCCGTGACGTACGCAACTCGAACCGCTGGCAGAGGGCGTCGAGGCGTCCTCGGATCTCACGGGCGCGGCGGCGAATGCCGGGCCGGGTGGGGTTCGTGGGGTCGTACATGGCAGGCTCCTTTCACGGTCGCGACCCGTCCGGCGCCATACACGGCGCGGGACAGGACTTGGCAACGCGGGCGCAGCGGGGCTGCCCGCGCGTTCGAGGCGAGGGCGGCTTCCACGAGGAACGCCGCCTGGATCCACTCGAGCAGGCCGTACGGCAAGGACGGCAGGCTGAAAAACAGGTACGAGCGGACGGAAGGAGTCGCAGACCGATGCGCCGGCGACTTCTACGCCTCAGGTAGACACCTTAGCACGGAGCGGGGCCACACGCTGTGCCCGAGGTTCCACGTGTGAAGTTGTCTACAGAACGCGTACCACCAGACAGGTGACGTCGTCCTCGAGCGGCCGGTCCTCGACGTACGACTGGAGATCCTCCAGCACGCCGTCCAGGATCGCCCGTGCCGACGTGTCGCCTTGCGCGTGTTTGCGGAAGGAAGCCTGGAAGCGCTCTTCTCCGTAGATCTCACCGTCCGGGCCGTGTGCTTCGTAGATGCCGTCGGTGTACAGGAACAGCACTTGTCCCGACTCGAGCGTGTGCGCGTCCGACAGCACGTGGTTCGATTGGGCCAGAATGCCGAGGGCACGTCCAGTCTTCGGCAGCTCCTCGAGCGTACCGTCGCGCGAGAGCAGCAACGGCGGCTCGTGCCCGGCACTCACGTAGCGCAGCTCGCGGCGCTGCGGGTCGAGCATGCCGAGGAACATCGTCATGAACTTCTCGGCCGGAGCATCGCGCTCGAGGAATGCGTTCACGTTCTTGATGACCTCGATCGGACCGGCGTTCGCCAGCAGAGCGGTATGCATGAGCGCACAGGTGGAGGCCATCAGCATCGCTGGCGCCAGGCCGTGATCACTGACGTCGCCGACGATCAGCGCAAGTCGATCACCGCAGACCGGCAGCACGTCGTAGTAGTCGCCGCTCGTCTCCTCGCACGGCATCCAGATCCCGGCGATGTCGAAGCCGTCGACCTGGGGCAGCTCCTCGGGCAGCAGACCGCGCTGGATGTCGCGCGCAATGCCCAGGTCGCGCTGCATGCGCTCCTTCTCGGCGCGGGCTGCGCGCAGCCGACCGTTCTCCACCGCAAGCGCGATCAGGCCGCCGAGGGCCTGGAAGACGGCCAGGTCCGAGCGCGTGAAGCGATCCTGCACGGGGCCGGTGCTGTCGACGTAGAGCACGCCGAGGTTGCGCCCCTTGGCGGGCAGGGGCACGCCCATGACCGACAAGAGCTGCAGCTTGTGCATGGAGTGTGAGAGGTCGACCTCACCGGCCGCGTCGAGCAGCAACGAAGGCTCGCCCGTGCCCCAGACGCGGTGCAGGACGGTGTCCGAGTGGCCGCTGTCGGAGGGGAGATCGACGCCTGTACGGTGCCTTGCGACAGCCCGCTCCAGCGTGCCGCCGTGCCCGTCGAGGAACAGCATGCCGCGCTCTGCGCCCGTCACGCGAATGGCTCGGTCCACGGCCCCCGACAAGAGCTCGTCGAGCTCGTGCTTGCCGTAGAGCTCTTCCACGGACTCGAGCAGGATGCGGACGTTGCGCTGGTCCTTGGCGGTGTTGCCCGTGAGGATGTCCCAGTGCGAGTCCTCGAGGGAGAGCGATACAGCGGGCTCCGGAGGATCGCCTCGCTTCTCGATCTCTCGTAGTGCCTGGGTCGCGGGGGTTCCGGCCTGGTCGAGTGGGCCGTTGCGCACAGAGTGAAGCGGACGCATCAGTAGAGCCACCAATCCGGGGCCCACGCGAGTCCGCATCCGCCGCGACCCCCCTGTCAACAACACTAGCGAGAACCGTGCCGCAGTGTTTCTCGCATCGGCACGCGAAGTCGTGGACGTCAGGACTGCCGACTCGTGGGTATCGACCCACAGGTGAGCCTCTGCAATCTGCGGAATCTCCCCCACCGACGAGTGGTGCGCAGATCCCTACGTATTGCGGATCACGGCGTCCGTCGTGTCGAAAGGGCTCGTGTTGAAGGCGAGCTTGGCGTCGGGAGCATGCGTGCGCACGACGTCGATGATCGTCTCGAGCAGCACGGTGTGCTCGGGATCGATGCGCACGCCCGCACCGACGCAGACGCATGCGTAGGTTGCCTCGCGAAGCGCAGCGGTGAGCGTCTCCGCGGCGGTCTCGCCCCGGTCCGTGAGGCACCAGGAGGCGTCGTACCCCTTCTCAGCCAAGGCGCGCGTCGCTCCCTCCAGGCCGGCGATGAGCTTGTCGCGATCCAGCCCGGGCCACTTGGCGAAGTCGACGACGTCCGGATGAAGACCGACGAGAAGGACACGGGGTGCAGCGCTCATGCGTCGGAGTGTAGGACTGCGGTCAGGGCGGCGCGCCAACTCGAGGCTGACATCGATGAGCGACTCCGATAGCCTCCTGCGGCGCGGGCACGAGACGCGTGCCTCCGGAGGACCCATGCTGACCACCGCTCGACTGCTCGTCCCTGCCTTCGTCATCGCCCTGCTTGCCGGCTGCGGCGAGCCGTCGTCGTCCGATCTGCCCGACGAAGACGTGGTCCCGAAGGCGACCGTCGCCCGCGGCGGCCTGCTGTACGACAAGTTCTGGAAGGCGTCTGCTGCGGGGGAGCCGACCGAGACCCACCCGCTCTGGGAGAAGCGGACCGACACGACGTCGAACGATCGCACGGGCTCCACGACCTGGCGCTGCAAGGAGTGCCACGGGTGGGACTACAAGGGCGTCGACGGCGCGTACGCCCAGGGCTCGCACCGCACGGGCTTCGGCGGTGTGCTCGGCACGAAGCTGAGCGCGGCCGAGCTCACCGAGTCGATCGCGGAGACCCATGGCTACCGGGCCGCGGGCCTCAGCGACACGGAGATCGAGAGCCTCGTGCTGTTCATGCAGGAGGGACTCGTGGACACCGCGGCATCGATCGACGACGAGGGCGCATTCAAGGGCGACGCCAAGCGCGGCAAGCGCCTCTACAACAAGGGTCTCGGCGGCAGCAAGTCGTGCTCGACGTGCCACGGGGTGGACGGTCTGCGGCGGCCCGACACGGCGCCCAAGGACTACGACGAGTGGGTCGGCAAGATCGCGCAGAAGAACCCCTGGGAGTTCCTGCACAAGGTGCGTTTCGGGCATCCGGGCTCGGTGATGCCGAGCGCCGTGGGTGCGAAGGTACCGATGAAGGACATCGTGGACGTGGCGGCCTTCTCGCAGACGCTCCCCAAGTCCCGCTGAGGCGAAATCGACGCTCCGTGACGTCGCCGTGAGCCCGCTGCGTAGCATGCCCCATGGAGGTGTGCTGTGCTCCGGACGTCGTCGCTCGCCGCGATTCTCCTGTTGCTCATGGCGCCGCTCACGGTGGCGGACGAGGATGCGCCCGCCAAGCCTGCGGCGCCGGGCGAACAGCCCGTAGCAGAGGTGCCCGCGTTCGGCCTCGAGGCGTTCATACCGCCGGCGGACGCCTTCCCGGATGGCTGGAGCGGACTGACCTCGGGCGGCGTGATGCCGGCGAGTGCACCCAGCGTCCGTGGCATGCTGGAGCTCGCCACGCAGGCTGGGCTCGACACGGGCAAGCTCGTGGCGCGCTGCCGCTCCCTTCGTCGCGTGCACGACGGCAAGCGCGCCGATCTCGGCGTGGTGGCGTGGGTGTCCCTCGATGCCGGCAGCGCAGCGTTCGCGGCGGCACGCAAGAAGGCCGCACAGGAGCGTGGCTGGAGCGTGCGCGAGGTCGGCGGACCGACGCGCCTGCTGATCGCCTGGGGCAGCGACGCCGCCTCTCGCGAAGCGCTGCTGACCTGGGGCGTCGCGGAGGCGGTCGAGCGGCTCTGCGACCTGGGCGTGGAGACCATCAACAGCGCAGGCCGGCAGCCGGACCGTGGCAGCGGCAAGGCTGTCTACGACCGAGGCGTCGCGATCCTCGAGGCGGCCGGCCGCACCGAGCCGCGAGCGGGCGTCTTCCACATGTGGAAGGGCCGCATGGCGGAGTCCCTGGCGCGCGGCGCGGCCGGCATGGGCGACCGTGCGGGCTTCGAACGTCAGCAGGCGACCGCCATCGAGCACTACCGCAAGGCGCTCGCCAAAGGGGCACCGGTACCGCCTCCGGAGCGCATGGTCGCCACGGCGGCGTTCGTTGCGGGACAGGGTCTCCTGCTGATGGAGGACAAGAGCGTGCTGGAGGAAGCGCTCCACGTCCTCCAGCGGGGCGTCGCGGCGGAAGAGCACGCGACGAACCCGTTCCACCGGTTCGGCAACCGCTACAACCTGGCGTGCACGTACGCTCGGCTGGGCAAACTCGATCCCGCCTTCGGACACCTGGAGACCAGCCTGCAGGGACTGAAGCTGGCCTGGCTCGTGGACAAGGAGAAGAGCGGGACGGGCGCGTCGCAGCTGGAGTACCCCCGTCACTACGAGCACGCCGCGAAGGTGGACGGTGACCTCGCACCGCTACGCGAGGATCCGCGGTGGGAGGCGCTCATGAAGCGCTGTCACCCGGACGCACCGCCCGTCAAGCCGGCCGCCGAGAAGGCGCCGGAGAAGGCGCCGGAGAAGAAGAAGGACGGCTAGCGCTCCAAGCGATCGCGGCTCTTGCGGATCACCTCGACCGCCTCCTCGACGGAGGCCACGCAGATGGGCAGATCGAGGTCCTTGGGTGAAGCGAGCTCGTGGTCGCCATCGAGCATGTGCCGGCGCGACCACTCGATGAGCTCTCCCCACATGTCCCCCACCAGGATGAGCGGGACATTCTGCATGTGCCGCACCTGAAGGAGCTGCCAGATCATCGCCATTTCCAGCGTCGTCCCGATGCCGCCGCGCACGACGATGAACGCGCTGGACAGACGCACGAAGTGGTGCAGCCGCGTGAAGAAGGTCTGGTGCCGGTACATCTTCTCGACGAAGGGGTTCGGCTCCTCCTCGAACGGGAGCTCGATCGGAAGACCGAACGAACGCGTGACGTTGTCGGGGTCCCCCACCTTGGCGCCCTCGTTGGCGGCCTGCATGAGGCCGGGACCGCCGCCGGTGACGATGTCGCATCCCATCCGCGCGAGGTCGGCGGCGAGGCGCTTCACCTCGTCGTAGATCTGATCGCCAGGCTCCACGCGCGATGACCCGAAGACCGTGACGCGGTAGTACTCGTGCGGGGGCCGGATGCGCGCGAGGTCGTTGGCGACGCGCCACACGTCCCTGAGCGCCGACTCGACGACCTTGAAGACCTCTTCGCTGGCCGCGTCGATCGTCTTGCGGATGTTCTCGTCGTTGGCCATCGTGCTCTTCTCCCAGCCGGTACGGCGGAAGTCGGCCGCCGCCGCAAGGGCGGGAGTCTCGCAACGCCGCAAGGCGGGCGCAAGCCGAGGTCTTTGCAGCTGGGCGCGGGCCGCCCATCGGGGCCTCGATTCCGGCGCGAACAGGCTGAAACCCACGTCATCGGCGGGCATCGACCGGATGCCATGAAGACCCTCATTGCCATCACCGGTTCGGTCCTGTCTCTCGCTCTCGCCGTCCCCGCATTCGGGGCGGAAGCCACGTCGCCCCACCACAATCGTGCGGAGAAGTACCTCCGCGCCGGAACGCAGGTGCTTGCGCGTGCTGCGAAGGTAGACGACACGTCGTCGCGCCTGAGCCTCGCCAAGCGAGCGCTTACGTCGCTGCACCGCGCTAAGGCGATCCAGCACGTGCACCTGAACGGCACGGCCGGCGATCTCAAGGCCAGCATCGAGACGGCGTTGATTCGCGCACTGAACGTGAAGGCCCGCGCCTACCTCGACCGCGGCGCCCTCAAGCGCGCCAAGCTCGTCAATCAGGCCGCGCTGGCGTTCACGACGCCCAACATGGCCGCGTTGAAGCTGCGCTCCGACATCGCCAAGGCCGAAGCAACCGACCTCTACGAGGCAGTGAACGGACGAGTCGGCATCGACCGCGTGCGCGAGCGCCGCTCCCAGGCCGGAGCACCGGTGCGCGAACGCGGTCTGTCCCGTCGCAGGTAGACTGGGGGCGCGCCTCCTCCCGACGCAGCGCGTGCGTGACGGCGGTCGCGCGACGGTTCTGCGATGTGTCGGAAGCTCTCGCCTCTGCTTCTCCTCGCCGCCCTCACGGCGTGTGGTGGCGGTAGTGGCGGCGATGAACACGCGCCCTTCATCAGTGGCGTACTCCCCCGCTGGGTCTCCGCAACGGGCGGGACGGCGCTCGAGATCCAGGGCAACGACTTCACGGCCGGCCAGGTGCAAGTCACCATCGACGGGCGTCCGGTCACGGATCTGGTCGTGGACAATCCCCGTCGGATCCGCTGCACAGCCCCTGCCCACGTCGCAGGCGCGCCCTGGGTCGCCGACCTACGCGTCGTCTCGGAAGGCGTAGCCGTCGAAGCACCCGAAGCCCTTGGTTACATCGTGCGCCTCGCCAACCCCGAGCCCGCAGCCGACGCCGCCTTCGGCGGCACCCTGCGGACGGTGCGCTCGGACTCCGGTCCTGTGGGCGTAGCCGGACGCTCGCTCGTCGTCGCCGACCTGGACGCGACGAGCCCGCCCGACATCGCCGTCGGCGTTCCGGGACGGTCATTCGGTGGCAGCGACGACGTCGGCGAGGTTCTCGTCTACTTCGCCAATCCCGACGGGACGTTCTCGGCCCCCGTGTCGATCCGGCCCCCGAGCTTCCCCGACCTCGCCTTCGGCTTCAGTCTCGCGGCAGGCGACATCGACGGCGACTTCGTCAATGATCTGCTCATCGGCGTGCCCGGTGGTGAGCGCGCCGACGTCGCCATCTCCGGCGGGCCCGCGCGCTCGTTCGCGGCTCCCGTCGTGCTGGACACGCATCCCGAGGCCGGCAGCCAGTACGGCTTCGCGGTCGCGCTCGCGGAGCTGGACGGTGCGGCGAGCGGTGGTCGCGAGGCCGTGATCGGCGCGCCGGACGCCACAGCCGCAGCGCAGGCCCCCGAGCCAGGCGGGGAAGCGGGCGGCGTGGTCCGCACACTGCAGGACGGGGTCGTCACGGACCTGCTGCAGGGCTTCAGGCCGTTCACCAACCTCGGGACCAGCCTCGTATCCGCAGACCTCGACGGCAACAGCGTCGATGACGTCGTCCTCGGCGCGCCCGGACGTCCGGTGCCGATCGGAGCCGGTCCCGTGCGCTCCGGTTCGATCGACTACCTGCCTTCGGACGGCACCGCGAGCGCCCCGGGCGAAGGCTACTTCCCGACGCAGTTCAGCATCTTCAGCTTCACGGACAGCAACCCGATCGTAGACGCGGAAGTCGGCGCGGCGCTGGCCGCGGGCCGCTTCGACGATCTGCCGGGCGAAGACGTCCTCGTCGGGATGCCCTTCGACTTCACGGGCACCACGCTCGTGCGCGGCGGCAGCGCGCGCATCTACTACGCCGACGGCCTGGGCGGCGTGAGCTTCGCCCTCGAGCTCGTGGATCCCACGCCGCAGTCCGGCGCACGCTTCGGTCAGGCCCTGACCCCGGGCGACTTCGACGGCGACGGCGTGCTCGATGCAGCGGTGGCGGCGCCGCTCGCGCGGGTTGGATCCGAGGACGCGGCCGGCCGTGTCGCTCTCTTCTTCGGTGACCGCGCACAGGGCCACGTGGTCTACGACGCGACGCTCACGGAGCCGGTGCCGGAACAGAGCGCCCGCTTCGGCGTCGCGCTCGCCAGCGGTGACTTCAACGGAGACGGACGCGACGACCTCGTCGTCTCCTGCCGGGGAAGTGACCAGAACCTCGGTGCATCCGGCGAGGTGTTCGTGTTCTTCCAGCCGGCACGCTTGCAGGGTCCGTAGCTGGACCTATGCTCCTGCCTCGTCGCCCAGGAGCCCCCATGCACCCCACTCGCACCGTCCTCGCCAGCATCCTCCTCCTCGTTGCGCTCGTCGTGACCTCCCTGCCGGGCACCTCGCTCGCGGCCAACAAGGTCGGACGGCAGGCGCCGGCCATCGCCGTGTCGGACGGCATCAACGGTGTGAGCTCGAAGACCAAGATCACGGACTACAAGGGCAGCGTGACGCTCTTCGTGATCTGGCTGCCCATCTGCCCGCACTGCAAGAAGTACATGCCGGAGGTGGGGCGACTCCACAAGAAGTACGCCTCGAAGGGCCTCAAGGTGCTCACGATCACGCACGGCAAGAAGGACTACACCCGCAAGTACCTGCGCGATCGCAAGTGGTCCTTCGGCGTCGGCTTCGACTACACGGGCGTCACGGCCAAGCGCTACGGCATGAAGCGCATGCCCGGCGTGTACCTCCTCGGTGCCGACAACCGGCTGCGCTCGTACAGGGGCAGCCTGGAGCAGGCCATCAAGGACGAGCTGGCCGCGACGAAGAAGACACCCTGAAGCGCCTCCCGTCACACGACCCGCTGACACCGCAGAGCGCACGGGCTATGCTCGGCGGTGGAGGACGCGAT
>JASJDY010000043.1 GCA_030065025.1 Planctomycetota bacterium | reverse complement strand
GGCGATCACGCCTCGCCTTCGACTCGAGGTCGAGGGGCGCTCCGATCCGCGGAGATCCATGCGTCGTCCCGCGCCCCTCGCGTTCGATTCGAGGGCGAGGGCCCTCGCGATCCGCCTCACGGCGCGGCAGTCGGTTGCGCCTCGCCTTCGTCACCCATCAAGGCGCGCACGTAGCCGTGGTCGTTGCCGTGCGCCGAGGGAGAGCCGTCGGCCCAGCGGATGTCGCTGGATGACCGACCCTATTTTTCGGGCTGTGCCTGAAGCTCGTCCGCGGTGATCCAGCCGTCGCCGTTGCGGTCGAGGAGACGCCACACGCTGTTCGGGCCCTGGAACTCGGCGCGGTGCAGACGCCCGTCACCGTCCGTGTCCTGCTGCTCGATCACGTTGCCGCTCTTCTTCGTCGTCGCCGGCGCCTTGCCCTTCGGGGCATCGCCGCCACGGCGTTCGCGCGCCGCCTTGACGTCGGCCTCGGTGAGGAAGCCGTCCTTGTCGACATCGAGGCGCGCGAACATCTCGGCGCGACCGGGGAACTCGTCGGGGCTCACCTTGCCGTCGTCGTCGCGATCCCAGCGGCGCAGCATGCCGGCCGACATGCGGCCGCGTCCGCGCTGGCGACCCTTGCCTTCGCGGCCGCCGCCCTTCCCCTTGCGGCCCTGACTCATGCGGCGCTGCATCGCGCCCATGAGCTCTTCGAGCGAGACGCTGCCGTCCTTGTCCGCGTCCGCGCCTTCCATCATCCGCGGGTTCGGCACCTCGTCGGCGCTCAGCTTGCCGTCGGCGTTCTTGTCCAGCCGCTCGAAGTAGGCTGTCACGCGCTTCTTCATCTGCTCGGGCGAGCCGCCGCGGCCCTTGCCTTCGCCGCCCTTGCGGCCCTTGGGCGCGCGATCCTGCTGACGGTCCTTCGCGTCGAGGAAGCCGTCCTTGTTGCGGTCCATGCGATCGAAGGCCTGCTCGGGACCCTGCCACTCGTCCTTGCTGACACGGCCGTCCTGGTTGGCGTCCATCTTCTGGAGGCGCTTGCGGAACTGCTCCATGCGCTTGTCCATGCCGCCGCGGTTCCTGCCGCCGGGTGCCTTGTCGGCGCCGCCCTTCGCGCGCTTGCGCGGGGCGGGCTTGTAGTCGGCAGGGAGGCCGAGCTCATCAGGCGTGATGGCGCCGTCGCCGTTCTTGTCGAGCAGCTTGAAGACCTCACGCGAGCCGGCGAACTCGTCCGCGAGGACCTTGCCGTCGGCGTTCGTGTCGTACTCGTCGAAGAACTGGCTCGTCGGAGGGAGCTCGTCCTCGGCGTGTGCCGGGGCGGCGGCCAGGGCGAGGAGGCAGGCGAGGGCGATTGCGGTCAGGCGCATCGGGCGGTCTCCGGCGGCGGGCGGCTCCCAGGCGAGCCCCCGGCGTGTTCCTTGATACCCGATGGGGCCGTTGGCGTTGCTGGACAGGCGAGAATTGCGCCTGCGGTTGCCCATCCGCCTCGCGCCCCCGCTCGCTCACGCGCTCGACCCTCGATCGGTCCCGGAGCCCGCGGCCGATGGTCGAGCGCGAGCGGGAGCGCGAGCGCGTGGCCGACCGTGCCCCCTAGTCCTCCGACGGCGTCAGGCGCACGCAGTCCAGCGCGCCGCCCTCCGGCGGGAGCTCCACCTCCAGGCGGATCGTGCCGGCGGGCAGGTCCACGATCGGGCCCCGGCCGAAACGCACGGCGTAGACCTCGAACTCCTCCAGAGCCGCCACGCGGTGCACGGCCGCGATGCCATGGGTGCGCACGCCGAAGCGGCCCTGGCCCAGCTGCTCGCTCAGGTTCAGGAAGGCCAGCGGCTTACCGTCGAGGCTCGCCACCGCGACGCCACCGAAGTACTCCACCTTGATCTCGCGCGGCTTCTGCTCGCTTCCGCGACGCGGCAGCGGTGCCTTCACGGCCTTCAGGACGCGGAGCTTGCCGCCCTCGAGCACGCCCATGACGAACCGCCGGCCGCCATCGGTGAGGCCCGCGAACTTGCCGTTGTCCACGTCGTCCATGTCGAAGAGCAGCAGCGCGTCGTCCCCGCCGTCCTCCTCGTCCGCGGGTCGCACCTGCACGGCACAGCCGCGGTTCTTGACCTGGCTCGGGCTCAGCCAGGCCGCCGGCGTGCGCCGCCCGTCCATGAGCAGGACGTCGCCGCGCAGCGTGAGTCCGCCGCTGGTCTGCGCCAGCGGCGTCGCGCCGTCGAGGAGGTTGTCCGGGCCGGTCCAGCCGAAGCCGTGCTCGTCGCGCTCGCGCGGCCGCGCGAGCTCGCGCCGATCCCCGCCGGCCAGACCCCAGCGCATGGCCTCGCGGCCGGGCAGCACGCGGAACGCGAGCCGGTAGGCGCCGGGATCGACCACGCGCACGTTCGTCCACACCGTGCCGCCGCCTCGCTCTGCGCGGGCGACGTAGAACTCCTGCGCGCCCTTCACCTCGACGTCGTCGACGCCGCCTTCGAAGACGAAGTCCTCGGCCTGGATGACGAGACCCTCGGCCGTCAGCTCGGGCACGCGACGCTCGCCCGGCGTGGGCAGCGGCGGACCCTTCTCGCCGCCTATGAAAGCGACCCAGTTGGCGTAGTTGGCGCTGTCCTTCGCGATCCGGTCTCCGCCCCGGTGCTTGATGCCGCCGTCGGCCAGCGCGAGGGGCTTTGCGAGGAAGCGCGAGCGCTCGGGGTTGCCGGGCGTCACGAGGCGGAGGATCGTCTGGAAGTTCGCGTAGTGATCCTCGAGCGGGAACTCCTCGCCTCGCCCGTGTGTGATCACCTTGAAGCGGCCCTTGCCGCGGCCGGCGTGGCACTCCGCGCACACACCCAGCACGACGGGCGCGATGCGCTTGTAGAAGAAGAGGAAGTCCGGCTGGCCCTCCTCCGACTCGGGCGGCTCGAACTCCTCCGGCGGCTGCTTGGCGCCGTTGATCCAGTCGATGATCGCGCCGTACGCGGGGTCGTTCGTGGCCAGCACGGCTCCACCCTCGTGCGTCACGCCGCCGCGCTCAGCGCCGAGCGCCTTGAGCAGCAGGAGCGATGCCGACGGATCCCCGGGTTCCACGAAGCGGAGCACGTTCTCGAAGTTGCGCTCGTGGAACCGCTCACGCAGCGTGCGTCCCGGCGCCGGTCGCAGGAAGAACTTGCCGACCTTGCTGCGCTTGCGCGGGTCGTTGTGGCACTCGGCGCAGGCGCGGTGGAGGTACGGCGCGATGCGTGCCTTGAAGTAGCGGAAGTCCAGCGGCGGCTCCTCGTCGTCGGCGCGCGAAGGGAGCGCGAAGCACGCGAGGGCGATGGTCGCGGCGTAGGCGGCGAGGAGGAGAGGAGCGCGGCGGGGCATGGGCCTCCATTGAACCCGGAGTGGGGTGTTCGTGCTGAATCCCGCGCCGTGCCTCTGCCGGTGCCGGTGCCTCTGCCCGCACGTGCACGGGCGGACACAGCCACGCGAGGAGGCATAATCGCGCCATGGACCTCGCCGCCCTCCAAGACCGCACCGGCTGGACGGTGCACCATCTCGCGGTCACCGAGTCCACCAACGACGTCGCTGCGCGCCTCGTCCGCGAGGGCGCCGCCGCTCGCACCCTGGTGCTCGCGGACCGTCAGACCATCGGCCGCGGTCGCGAGGGGCGCCCCTTCGCCTCGCCGCCTGGTGGACTCTACGTGTCGCTCCTGCTCGACGCGCCGCCGGCGGATCTGCCCGGCGGGGTCGTGGCACTCGTCGCCGTCGCCGCCGCGGAAGCCGCCGAGGCCGAGACCGGCCGCGAGGCTCGCATCAAGTGGCCGAACGACATCTGGATCGACGGCAAGAAGGTTGGGGGGATCCTGCTCGAGCTCGTCGACGCCCAGCGACCCGTCGTCGCCGGCGTGGGTCTCAACGTCGGAGCCATCCCACAGGAGCTGGAGCCCGACGTGGCTCCGACCGTGTCTGCGCTCGGTGTGGTCGCCGGTCATCCGGTCGAGCGGCAGGCAGTGCTCGAGCGCATGCTCGCGTCCGTGGACGCCTGGTCGGCGCGTCGCGCCGAGCCGGGCGGCGCCGAGGCTCTCGAGGTGGCCTGGCGAGGGCGCCTCGCGTTGATCGGCGAGGAGATCGTCTGCCGCTTCGCCGGCCGGCCCCTACGCGGCGTCCTGGAGGACGCGTCGCTCACGGGCGGACTCCTCATCCGCGACGCGGATTCGGGTCCTGTATGGCGTGAGGCCGGGCATGTGCAGGATCTGCGTGCCGCGGACCGTACGATTTCCTAGCCCGCATGCACGACCTACGAGCCGCTCCCCGCTGGTCCAAGACCGCCGTCGTGGTGGTCCTGGTGGTGTTCGGCCTCGTGTTGGTCGTCGCGATCTTCGGGCTGTGGGCCTTCAACTCCGATCAGGAGGCCCGCCGCAGCAACGCCCGCACCGAGGCCCGGGCCAAGGCGCAGCAGCGCCTCGAGCGGGTGCAGTCGCAGGTCGGTCGCTACCTGGAGGGGCTGCTCAAGCGCGCCGTCAAGGCCGACGAGGGTCTCGCACAGCCGCTCACGACGGCGGCCCGGCAGCGCAAGGAGCGCAAGGAGCTACGCGACTTCGTCGAGCGCGCGCTGCACGGCCCGCTGGTCCGCGCCGTGTTCCGCGTCGACCCGGAGGCGGCCGGCGGCTCCATCATGTGGCCGGGCGGGCGCTACCAGCTCTACCTCGGTGAGGAGCACCTCGAGGCGCGGGCCCAGCGGCAGATGGAGGAGCTGCCCCAGGCCGGCGACCTGCTCAACGCCGCCGATGAAGCCACGCGCACGCGCGGACACGCCGCGGCGCTCGATCACTGGCGCGAGCTCGTGCGCGAGTACGGCCTCGTGGCCTACGTCGAGGACGACGAGGGCACCGATCCCGATCAGCGCACCCCGTACGGCCTGGGCTGGGCCGTGCGCATGATCCGCTGCGCGACGAACGCGCTCACGCCCGACCCGGCAGCCGTGCCGCCCGAGGCCCTGCACGATGCCGTGCTGCGCGCGCTCGAGACCGCCGTGCTCAACGCCGAGCGGCCGCGCCTCGACGGCAGCTACACCCGCTGGAAGACACGCGACCTCGAGACGGCCCTCGCCCAGCTGCTGGAGAAGGTCGCCCCGGGCGATCGCGAGCTGCTGGCGTGGGAGATGAGCCGCTTCCAGGCCTTCCGCACCGAGGCCGAGGTGCGCCTGCGCAGCGGTCAGCTACTCGGCGTCACCAACCGCGTCGCCAAGCGCGGCTTCGGCAACTACGTCGAGCACGACGACGAGCTGAAGCCCTATGGCGTCGCGATCGCCCCCCGGGGCGTCGTCGTCGTGCTGCTCGACTCCCAGGCTGTCGCGGCGAAGGTCGCCGGCACGCTCGCCGGGCAGGAAGCCGCGCTCGACTCCCTCGGCATGACCGCCCGCATGCTCGACGTGACGGCGAAGCCCGGGGCCTCCCTTGGGCCGCCCGACTCGACGGTGGCGCTGGTCGGCCAGGCGCGCTTGCCCTACGTGCTGTACTCGTGGCAGGTCGGCGATCCCGCGGACGTGGACGGGGCGCGGACCGACATCGTGCTGTTCTGGGCCGTGATTGCCCTGGCTGTGGCCGGCCTCGTCGTCGGCGGCTACGTCCTCGTGCGCCTGCTGACGCGCGAGGTGCGCCTGGCGCAGCTCAAGGCCGACTTCGTGAGCAACCTGTCCCACGAGCTCAAGACGCCGATCACGAGCATCTCCTTGTTCACGGAGATGCTCGAAGAGGGCAAGCTCACCGACGGCGAGGATCAGGCCGAGGCGTTCTCCGTGCTCGGCCAGGAGTCCCGGCGGCTGCAGCGCATCGTCCATCGCATGATCGACGTGGCCCGGGGCGAGGCGCGCAAGAACCCCTACGACCTCGTACCGGGGGATCTCAACCGCCCGGTCCTCGAGGCGGGCTCGCGCCTGCAGCGCATCGTGACCGAGCCGGGCCTGGACCTCGTGATCCAGCTCCACCCCGCGCCGCTGTATGTGCAGCTGGATCGGCAGGCCATGGACGATGCCGTGACGAACCTGCTGTCGAATGCGTGGAAGTACAAGCGGGGGGAGCGGGCGCGCATCGTGCTCAAGACGGCACGGCGCGGTCGGTTCGCGGAGATCGTCGTCAGCGACGACGGGATCGGCATCCCGCGCAAGGACCGGCGCAAGGTGTTCGAGATGTTCTACCGCTCGGAGCAGTACCTGACGCATCCCGTGGCGGGTACCGGCCTCGGGCTGGCGCTCGTCAGGAGCGTCGTCGCCGGTCATCGAGGCAAGATCTCTCTGGAGCCGGGCGAGGGCGGTGTGGGCACGACCTTCCGCATGCGCATCCCGCTCGACCGCAAGGCACACGCGGCCATGACCGCCGAGACCGCCGCCCAGCTCGCTCGCGGGGAAGAGCCCCTCGACACCGCTGACGACGAGGCCCCGGCGCATGGCAAGGTGGAGGCCTCGAGCACGCCGCAATCCCCGTCCGCCTCCGCGCGGACCTCGAACCCTGGTGCGTCATCATGAACTCCCGCATCCTGATCGTTGAAGACGACCCGTCGATCCGGCTCGGCCTGAAGCGCAGCCTCGAGTTCGAGGGCTTCACGATCGATCTGGCACGCGACGGCGAAGAGGCCATCCAGCGCGCCTTCGACAAGAAGCCCGACCTGATCGTGCTCGACATCATGCTGCCGCGCGTGAACGGCTTCGAGGTGTGCCGCACGGTGCGCAAGTACGACACGACGATCCCGATCGTGATCCTCTCGGCCAAGGGTGACGAGGGCGACAAGGTCCTCGGCCTCGAGCTCGGCGCCGATGACTACGTCACGAAGCCCTTCTCGATCCGCGAGCTGACGGCGCGCATCAAGGCCGCGCTACGCCGCCGGCGAGCCATGGAGGGCGAGGTCGACACGTTCGAGGAGGCCGAGCTGCGCATCGACTTCGCCGGCCAGATCCTGCAGGTCAACGGCGAGGAGCGCGAGCTCTCGACGCGCGAGTTCAAGCTGCTGCGCCACCTGATCCAGAACCGCGGCCGGGTGCTCTCGCGCGACCAGATCCTCAACAAGGTGTGGGGCTACGACTACGACGGCACGCCGCGCACGATCGACAACTTCATCAACAAGCTGCGTCAGAAGCTGGGCGACGATCCGACGAGCCCGCGCTGGATCCAGACGGTGCGCGGGTCCGGCTACAAGTTCAAGGCGCCCGGCGCATAAGGGCGTCTGAGGTTCGGTAGGCCGCGCGCCATGGGCGAGGTATGCGCCCGGAATCGAAGGCGAGGCCCCTCGTACTTCGCCGTGATGCGCGCGACGGCGATCACGTCTCGCGCTCGATTCGAGGGCGAGGATCGCCCCCCTCCGCTGGGATCGATGCGCCTTCCCGCGCCCCTCGCGTTCGAATCGAGGGCGAGGGCGCTTGCGATTCGTCCTGCAGCGTGGCAGTCGGAGGCGCCTCGCCTTCGTGATCCGTCGGAGCGCCGCCGGCGTTACCGCGCGTCCGCGGGCTTCTCGTCCTCGCTGTAGCCGTACACGCGGAAGGTCGTCGTGCCGCGCGCCAGCGATGTCGCCCGACCCTGGCCCTCGGCGCGCAGGATCTGCACGCGGGCCTCGACCTCGTAGCTCTCGCTGCTCTGGGCGACCGGGAACGCGCGGTAGGGGATCTTCAGCGTCGCGGTGAAGCGCGCCGGGCTGCCGCGCACGGCGGCCGAGCGCGTCTGGAGCGTGACGAAGCCGTCGGAGTCCGCGTACGTCGTGACCGCCGAGCGGATGTGGCTGCCGGTGTCCGTGCGCACGAACCAGATCGCGACGTACACGTTGCGGCCGTTCTGACCCTGGACCTCGTAGTCCACGTCGAGCTGCAGCGCGAGGTCACCGCCGGTGAGCGGCACGTTGTGGGTCTTCGAGACGCCGAACACCCGCGACGCCGTCGCGGCCGTCGGGAACGCGGGAGGTGCCTTTGGTGTGTTCATGCTCGGCGGCGGCAGGGTCGGCGGCTGCACGACGGGCGGCGTCACTGCCGGCGGCGTCACTGCCGGCGGCGGCGGCACGGGCGGGCGCGTTGTCGGCACATCCACGATGGGCGGCGCTACCGGCGCCACAGGCCCTGAGCCCGTCGAAGGGGGCAGCGGAGCTGATGGCGCGGTCGGTGCGGACGACCCGCTGCGCCGCCGGACGATCTGCGGCGGCGGCAGCGCTGAGCTGCCTCCGGGCGTGACGGCCGGCGGGCTCCAGCTGCCGGGCCGGCCCGTCGCGGGCTTCTTCGCCGGCTCGCCCTTCTCGGCCTTCGGCATCTCGGGCTTGGGCATCTCCGGCTTCGGCGCCTCGGTCTTGGGCGCCTCGGTCTTCGGGGCCTCCGGCGGGGGCGGCGGCTTGGGCGTGTCGACCGGCGGGGGGAAGTCCTCCGGCGGCGGCTCGTCGGCCCAGACGGCACCGACGCCGAGTGTCAGCGCGACCAGCACGGCCGCGCAGGTGGAGATCCTCAGGTTCCCGAGCTTGCTCATGATGCGACTCCCGCACGCACGATGATAAAGGCCATCAGCACATGGACGACCAGGACGCAGCCGATCGCCAGCGATTCGAGGGTTTGCGCGATCGTCCGGCCGCGCTCGCCGTCCCCCAGGGCCTCCTCGGTGCGCTCCAGCACGGGGTACCACCAGAAGAGGAGGCTCCACGAGGCGAGGCTCATCAGGACCACGACGGCCGCCGACCAGAAGCCCAGGCGCGGCGCCGCGGGATCGGGGAAGATCACGAGGAACGGGATCGCCCCGTAGCAGAGCACCGCGATCACGGCGCTGATCTGGAGCAGCTTGCTCGCCTTCAGTCGCTTCAGGGCGTAGTCGCGTAGCGAGCCGCGTCCGGTGACCAGCTCCGGGTACTCCTTGCGCGCGCCCTCGTCGGCATCCGCCGCGTCGCGGTCGTCGGACAGCGGTTCGGTCAAGCGGGCTCCCCAGGGGACGGGTGGCGGCGGGCAGGGGGATGGTACGCGGCTGCTCGCGCTCCCGCTCCCGCTCGCGCTCGAATTTCGCCCACGGACCAGGAGATCGCCCGATGAGCGAGCGAGAGCGCGATCTCGAGCGCGATGCCCAGTCCTACCCCAGGAACTCCTTCGCCGCCGCCGTGAGCATGGGCAGGACCTCGTTCACGTCGCCCACGATGCCGTAGTCCGCGACCTTGAAGATCGGGGCCTCGGCGTCCTTGTTGATCGCGACGATGACCTTGCTGCTGCTCATGCCGGCCAGGTGCTGGATCGCGCCGCTGATGCCGCACGCGATGTAGAGCTTCGGCGACACGGTCTTGCCCGTCTGGCCCACCTGCTCCGCGTGCGGACGCCAGCCGGAGTCCACCACGGCTCGCGAGGCGCCGTTCGCGGCGCCCATGGCCGTGGCGAGGTCCAGGACGATGTTCCAGTTCTCGGGGGAGCCGATGCCGCGTCCGCCGGACACGATCGTCTCGGCCTCCGTGAGCTCGAGCTTCTTCTCGGCCGCCGCCACGACCTCGCGCACGCGCACGCGGCTGTCGGACGAGTCGACCGACAGGCTCTCCGCGGCCGGCTCGCGCGGGTTCTCCGCGGGCGGGATCGCGTTGGGCCGCAGCGAGATCACCGCCGAGCCGGTGGCAGCGAGGTGCGCCAACGCCTTGCCGGCGTAGCGCGGCTTGACGGTCGTCACGCGCTCGCCGTCGACCGCGATGGCCGTGACGTCGCTCATGAGCGCCCAGCCGAGGCGACCCGCCACGAACGCGCCCAGCTCCTTGCCGAGCACGGACGCGGCCATCAGCACAACGCGCGGCTCGACCTGTGCGACGGCTGCCTGGACCGCCGCCGCCTGGGGCGCGAGGAGGTGGCGGCCGTAGTCGTCGCCGCTCACGGTCAGGACGTGATCGACGCCGTGCCGGCCGAGTACGCCGCTGGGGGGGACGTCGCCCGTCAGCAGGGCGACGAGTCGCCCGCCGAGCGCGTCGGCGAGCGCGCGGCCCGCCGTCGCGACCTCGGCCGCGGGCTTCTTGAGGACGGCGCCGTCCGCGCCGTGAGCCGTCTCGAGATAGATCAGGACGTCGGCCATCAGAGCACCTTCTTCTCGTTGCGCAGGCTCTCGAGCAGGGAGCGCATGCCGGCCTCGGAGGGTTCGATCGTCACCATGTCGCCGCGCGCGGGCGGCAGCTCGAGGCTCACGGTCTCGACCGTGTCCTCGCCCTGGACGAGGTCCACGTTCGCCAGCGGCTTCTTCTTGGCCGCCATGATGCCCTTGAGGCCCGGATAGCGCGGCTCGGCCAGGCCCTTCTGGGCCGTCACGACGGCGGGCAGGTCGACCTCGAGGATCTCCGTCTCGCCGTCGACCTCGCGCTCGACGACGGCCTTGCCGTCCTCGATCGCGAGCCCGTGCGCGAACGCCACGCACGGCATGTCGAGCGCCGCGGCGAGCATCGGGCCGACGGCCGCGTCGTCGTCGTCGGTGGCCTGCTTGCCGCACAGCACGAGGTCGTACTCGCGGCCCTCGAGCGCCGCCTTGAGTGCCGTCGTCGTCGCCTGCGCGCCGAGCGGTTCCTCGCACACGACGTGGACCGCCTCGTCCGCGCCCATGGCGAGTGCGGTGCGCAGCTCCTTGGTCGCCGCAGCGGGGCCGACGGTCACGACCGTCACGTTGCCCTCGCCGGCCGCATCGCGCAGCTGGATGGCCTTCTCGACGGCCATCTCGTCGTACGGGGCAGTGATGTACTGCACGCCGCCGAGGTCGATGCTCTTGCCGTCCGAACCGATCTTGACTCGCGTCTCGGTATCCACGACGCGCTTGATGCAGACGATGACTCGCACCAGCGGGAATCCTCCATAGCGGATGGAGGGATGAGTCTACGGGGGTGTGCACGGGGGCCGGAGGGGAGGTCAGGGTGTCCCTTGGGTGCGCTCGGAACCGAAGGCGAGACCGCTCCTGCTCCGCCGGGATCTGCTCGCCGGCGAGCACGCCTCGCCTTCGATTCGAGAGCGAGGCTCGTCCTGATCCGCCTTGGTCCTCTCGCCGTCCAGTGCCCCTCGCATTCGATTCGAGGGCGAGGAAGCTTGCGATCCGTCCGACGGCGAGGCAGTCGAAAGCGCTTCGCCTTCGCTCTCCCTCCGCGGAGCGGCGCCCCCTACCCCTCGCCGTTCGCCTCCCGGCCCAGCTCCGGCATCGAGAAGGCCTCGCCGAGGTAGGTGCGCCGCACGACCTCGTCGGTCACCAGCACCTCAGGCGTGCCCTGCCGCAGGATCCGGCCCGCCGCGATGATGTAGGAGCGGTCCGTGATGGCGAGGGTCTCGCGCACGTTGTGGTCGGTGAGCAGGATCGCGATGCCCTTCTCGCTCTTGAGGCGCCGCAGGATGCCCTGGATCTCCTGGACGGTGATCGGGTCGACGCCGGCGAACGGCTCGTCGAGGAGCAGCAGCGCCGGGTCGTGGACGAGGGCCCGCGCGATCTCCAGGCGACGCCGCTCACCGCCCGAGAGCACCTCGGCCTTGCTCTTGCGGACCTGACCCAGCTCGAGCTCGCCGATCAGCGTCTCCGCGCGCGCCTTGCGCTCGGCGCGGCGCAGCGGCAGCGTCTCCAGTACGGCCAGGAGGTTGTCCTCCGTGGACATGCGCCGGAAGACGCTCGGCTCCTGCGGGAGGTACGCGATGCCGCGCCGGGCGCGCTTGTAGATGGGCAGGCGCGAGATGTCCTTGTCGCGCACGAAGACCTGGCCCGAGTCGGGCGAGACCATGCCGACGACCATGCGGAACGAGGTGGTCTTGCCGGCGCCGTTCGGCCCGAGGAGACCGACGATCTCGCCGGGTTCCACCTGGAAGCTCACGTTGTCCACGACGACGCGCTGGCGGTAGGACTTCACGAGCTTGCGGGCTTCGAGCAGGGCCATGGGCCGCCGATTCTAGATCGGCGGCCCCACTTGCACTTGCACTTGCACCTGCACTCGCACTTACACGGCCACGGCCACGGCCACGGCCACGGCCACGCACACGCAGCAGTTGACCGAGGGGAGTGGGTCGGTTGGAGGGCGCCACCGGTGCATCCGCTCCGGGCGGGCATTCCGCTCGGCCTTGAGGCCTCGCTCAGCCCGCCCCTACATGTGCCTTTCCCAACCTGGGCCGCTGGATGATCGGATCGGGCGGGCGTTCAGCGGCGCTGCGCGCCGCTTCCGGCCGCCCCTACGGCGCCCTTGCCCGGCGCACGCCGCTGGATGATGGGTCAGCGAATGAACCCCAACCGCCCCGGGAACTCGGGCCAGCACGGCCAGAACACGAGGAAGGCCCGCCCCACGAGCAGGTCCTCGTGGACGAACGGCGCCGGATCCGTGTCGCTGCCGAGCTCCGGATCCTCGTCGTCCTCCGACCACGTGCGCGTCACGCCATCGGCGTCCACCACGCGCTTCAGCGACAGCGAGCCGTCGTCCGAGGTCAGGTACTCCGGCGCGTCCGAGTAGTCGTGGCGGATCTTGCGGTCGCCGCGCAGGTGAACCGTCACCATGCGCCAGCGACGGCTGTCGCTGCTGTTCGACGTGTTGTCGCCCAGCATGAAGTAGTTCTCGTCCGGGATGTCGATGCCCGTGCGCTCGGCCGCCGGGTTTGCGTCCCAGTCGTTCTCGTAGCGCAGATCGCGGTCGATCCGCAGGTTCGCGGCCTCCAGGGGGCCGCCCTCTGCCTCGATGCGGAAGCGCTGACCGCCGCTGTCCGTGTACGTGTCGGCGAACGAGCGTCCGTCCGCCAGGACGGCGAGCTCCTCGCCGTCGACGTGCGCCCGCAGGTGTCCGTCGACGTACTCCAGCTCCACCGTGTGGGTCGCGCCCGGCTTCAGCTGCACGTCGAGCGCCTGCTGCTTGACGATCTGCGTGCCGCGCCGCACGAACGCCTCCGAGCGACCGGCCTCGGTGCTGACCGTGAGCACGGCGAGGAACTCGTCGTCGGGCCGCCAGCGCAGCGTGAAGCGGGTGGGCTCCGCCGGCGTGGGCTCGGCAGCCTTGCCTGCTTCGCCGGCCTCGGGCGCGGGCAGGCGCACGTCCACGCGGAAGCGCGCATCCCGTACGAGCTCCCCCGCGTTGCTCGACGACGCCCAGGTACGCGGCGTCGTGTGCTCGAGGAGCGAGGGGACGGCCCGCAATACGGCGGCGCTGCCGCCCTCATAGGCGAAGTGGTCGAAGCGCTCGACGCGCCACGCGTTCGGGTCGCCGCCATCGGCGCGCCACACGCTGCGCAGCGTCTCGGCGACCCGCTCGTCAGCACCGGGGGAGGTGTCGTCGCTCGCCTCGGGTGGATAGACAGGCCGGTAGAACTGCTCGCGGACGTCGCGCGGCTTCTGCGGGATGCGCAGGTCGTGATCGCCGTGCCCCTCCGCCGCGGACCGGACCCACAGGTCGCCGTCGTCCGAGATGCGCAGGTGCTCGCCCGGAAGACCCGCGATGCGCTTGATGAAGTTGCGCGCCCGATTGAGCGGATAGCGGAAGACCACGACGTCCCAGCGGTCCGGATCGCTCCAGAGATACGCGAACTTGTTGACCAGGATGCGGTCGCCTTCGCCGCGCACGTTGTCCGACTCGCCGAGCAGCGTCGGCTTCATCGACGACGTGGGGATCTTGAACGCCTCGACGCAGAAGTGCTTGATGACCAATGCCATGACGACCGCGACGGCGATCGCCTCGAGGTTGTCCTTCGCGAAGGCGAGCAGCGAGTCGCGGTCGGAGGCGTCCAGCGCTTCGCGTAGGCGCCGCTCCTCGGCCGTTCGCGGCTCGTCCGGCGTCACTTCTTCTTCCTCTGATCCTCGTCGCCCGAGCCCAGGACCGAGAGGAAGGCGGCCTGCGGGATCTCCACGTTGCCGACCTGCTTCATGCGCTTCTTGCCGGCCTTCTGCTTCTCGAGCAGCTTGCGCTTGCGCGTGATGTCACCGCCGTAGCACTTCGCCGTCACGTCCTTGCGCAGTGCGGAGATCGTCTCGCGCGCGATGATCTTGCCGCCGATGGCCGCCTGCAGCGGCACCTTGAACAGATGCCGCGGGATCGACTTGCGCAGCCGCATGAGCACCTTGCGGCCGCGGCGCTCGGCCGTGTCCCGGTGGCAGATCATCGAGAGTGCGTCGACCTCGACGCTGTTCACGAGGATGCGTAGACGTACGAGGTTCGAGGCCTCGTAGCCCTTGATGTCGTAGTCGAGCGTGCCGTAGCCGCGCGTGACCGACTTCAGCTTGTCGTAGAAGTCGAAGACGATCTCCTGCAGCGGCACGTCGTAGACGAGCATCACGCGCGTGGGCGAGAGGTACTGCGTCTCGACGTAGACGCCGCGCTTCTCCGTGCACATCTGCATGATCGGTCCGACGTTGTCGTGCGGAACGATCATGCTGCAGCGGGCGATCGGCTCACGGAACTCGGCGATGTAGTTGGGGTCCGGCACGTCGGACGGCTTCTCGACGCGGATGACCTCGCCGTCGGTCTGCTCGACCTCGTACGTCACGTTGGGCGCCGTCTGCACGAGGTCGAGGTCGCTGTCGCGCTCGAGGCGCTCCTGCACGATCTCCATGTGCAGGAGGCCGAGGAAACCGCAGCGGAACCCGAAGCCGAGCGCCTCGGACGTCTCCGGATGGAAGCTGAAGGAGGCGTCGTTGAGGCTGAGGGTCTGCAGCGCCTTGCGCAGCAGCTCGAAGTCCTTGGGATAGGTCGGGTAGAGGCCGCAGTACACCATCGGCCGCGGCTGGCGGTAGCCCGGCAGGGGCTCGATCCCCTCGGGCGAAGGGTACAGCGTGACGGTGTCGCCGATCGTGACGTCGGCGAGCGACTTGATGCTGGCGACGACGTAGCCCGACTCGCCTGCGGCGAGCGACTTGACCTTCGTGCGGTCGGGAGCGAGGACGCCGATCTCGGTCACCTCGTACTGCTTGTCGACGCCGATCAGGTGGATCTTCTGCCCGGTCTCGAGCACGCCGTCGATCATGCGCAGGTAGATGACGACGCCGCGGTACGTGTCGTAGACCGCGTCGAACAGCAGCGCGCGCATCGGCGCGTCCGGGTCGCCCTTCGGCGGCGGCACGTGATCGACGATGAGGTCGAGCACCTCGCGGGCACCCTCGCCGGTCTTGGCCGAGCAGCTCAGCACGGTGTCCGGCGCGAGGCCGAGAACGGCCTCGATCTCTTCCTTCACCTCTTCGGGGCGCGCGCCCTGCATGTCGATCTTGTTGAGGACCGGCAGGATCTCGAGGTCGGCCTCGACGGCGAGGTAGGCGTTGGCCACGGTCTGGGCCTCGACGCCCTGGGTGGCGTCGACGAGGAGGATGGCGCCCTCGCAGGCGGCGAGGGAGCGGCTGACCTCGTACGTGAAGTCGACGTGGCCGGGCGTGTCGATGAGGTTGAGGACGTACGTCTGACCGTCCTTCTCGTAGTGCATCCGGACGGCGCGCGCCTTGATCGTGATGCCGCGCTCGCGCTCCAGGTCGAGGTCGTCCAGGACCAGATCCTTGCCCTCGCGCTTCTCCACGAGGCCCGTGATCTCGAGGAAGCGGTCCGCGAGCGTGGACTTGCCGTGGTCGATGTGGGCCACGATGGCGAAGTTGCGGACGTGTTCGATGGGCTGGACGGACATGGAACGCGGATTCTAGGGGTGGATGGGGGCGGTGGCCCTATCGAGCACTTGCACTTCCACTCCCACGTCCACTTCCACCTCCCCTGGGCCTTGTTCGTGCATCGAGCGCCGATCCGCATGCATGCCGAACCGGGCGGGCGTTCGTCGGCCCTTCGGGCCTCCTCCGGCCGCCCCTACGGGCTCTCTCGCAGCCGCTGCGCCAGCAGCCGCAACGCCACGCCGCGGTGGCTGATCGCGTTCTTGGCCTCCGGGGCGAGCTCGGCCATGCGGCAGCCGCTCGGGGGGTGGAAGAACAGCGGGTCGTAGCCGAAACCCCGGTCGCCCTGCTCCGGCCAGCGGATCAGCCCTTCCACGCGACCTTCCGCCTCCGCGACGATCTCGCCGCCCGGCACGACGATCACGACGTGGCAGACGAACGCGGCCGCGGGATCGGTCACGCCCAGCGCCGTCAAGCGCTCCACGAGCAGGGCGTTGTTGGCCTGCGCGTCCGCGCCCTCACCGGCGAAGCGTGCGGAACGCACCCCGGGATCGCCGCCGAGCACGTCGACGGCGAGGCCGGAGTCGTCCGCGAGGGCCGGCGCCCCGAGGGCCTCCGCCGCCGACCGCGCCTTGAGGAGCGCGTTGTCGCGGAAGGTCTCGCCGTCCTCCACGACCTCCGGCAGCGCGGGGGCCGGGCGGATGTCGAGCCCGGTGTCCGCGAGGATCTCGGCGATCTCCCGCGCCTTGTGCTCGTTCGTCGTGGCCACGTAGATCGGGCCGGTGAGCGCGTCCTTGCTCACGACAGCGGCTGCGCCAGCGTCTCGCGCGCCGTCTCCAGCGCCTGCTGGATGCCGCCGGAGCAAAGCTCGAGGATCTTCTGCAGCTCCTCAGGCGTGAAGGGACGCGACTCGCCCGTCCCCTGGACCTCGAGGAAGTTGCCGGAGGCGGTCATGATCACGTTCATGTCCACCTCGGCCTTGTGGTCTTCGGAGTAGTCGAGGTCGACGAGTGCGCGGCCGCCGACGATGCCGGCCGAGATGGCGCCGAGCGGCTCTTCGATGGGCCACTTGTCGAGCGGCTTCTTGAACTTGTAGGTCCGCAGCGCGTCGGCCAGCGCGATGTACGCGGCGTTGACGCAGGCCGTGCGGGTGCCGCCGTCGGCCTGGAGCACGTCGCAGTCGAGCCACACCGTGCGCTCGCCGAGCGCCCGCAGGTCGACGACCGAGCGCAGCGCCCGGCCCACGAGCCGCTGGATCTCCTGTGTGCGGCCGTCCACGCGACCGGTGGAGGAGGCGCGGGACTTCCGATCGCGCGTGCTGCCCGGAAGCATGGAGTACTCGGCCGTGACCCAGCCGCGTCCGCGGCCCGACATCCAGTTGGGCACGCGCTCCTCGACGGACGCCGTCACGAAGACGTGCGTGCCGCCGCAGCGGTAGAGCACGGACCCAGGAGCCGCCGTCGTGAAGCGGCGCTGGATCTCGATGGGGCGGATCTGGTCCGGCTGACGCCCGTCGCGTCGCTGCATGGCGGCCTCCCGGCGAGGGATGCTACCTGAGTCGGGCCGTCGCGCCCCACAGGGGCGGGGCGGCTCAGCTGCCGTGCCGGTGCCTCTGCCGGTGCCGGTGCCCGCCGTGAAACGGACCCGTGCCCGCTTCCCGTGCCCCGTTCTCGTCTCCGCTCAGTTCGCGTCCACCTGCCGGCGCTCCGCGACCCCGAGGTACTCGACGAACGGGCGCCAGTCGCCCGCCACGCCGTAGATCTCCAGCTCCGCCACGCTGTTCTGGCGGTCGATCGTGTGGAGGCGTGCGTCCAGCTCGGTGACGCGGCCGTCCTCCCAGTCCAGGCGCAGCCGCGCGGTGGGCTTGCGCCAGGTGGCGGGATCGACGCGGAGCGCGACGGCCTGTCCGCAGAGGGCCACGGGGACGGCGGGGTGGAGCGTCTCACCGACGCGGACGCCGACCCGGGGGGGCGCCAGACGGGCAGAACGGTTCATGGACGGAGCCTCGAATACGGCTTCGACCTAGTCCCATGACCTCGTCCGGCGCACGTATCGGCGCACGACCCCTCGCGGCTTTACGAACGAAACGAACCTGTTAACGGAAAGCGACATGGCCGTCGCGTCCCGCCGCTGAAATCGGTATCCCTCGGGTGCGGGCATGGGTGCGCGCGGCTGTCGACGCGTGGCCGTGTTCGCACCGAGGGTGCTTCCCGGGTTCGCAGGACCGCTTCGATGCGGAGCGGGGCGGTTCTGCCGCGTGCCTGGGGGCCCGACGTCGTAGCGTGGACGGCAGAACAAGGGAACCCGCACTGCGGGAAGTGGAGATCCAACGCCAAGGGCCAGGGGACGTACAGGCGCGCTCGCCTCGATCGCGACGCCGCGCCAGGCCGCGCCGAACGCGCCGCCCTGCAACATCGCCAGCGGTCACGCTGACCGCCGCGCATCCATGAGTGCACCAAACGACGCCCCGGACGTGCGCAACGCACGCGCCGTGTGGGGCGCTGCGCATCCGGCGTGGGCCGGGTGCATCCAAGAACGAGAACGCCCGGGTTCTACCCATCCGTCGCCGCCGGGCTCCGGCGACTTCCGAAAGGAATCCCCATGTCGCGCAACAGCAACCACCCGTTCTTCGCCTTCCTCTGTGCCCTCGCGATCGCCTTCGCCGCGGGCGCGACTGGTCTCGAGGCGCAGACGGAAGCTCCCATCCTGGACGATGACGAAGAGGAGATGTGCTTCATCCAGGACAACGACACCTACTGGGCCGTGCCCGTCTCGCTGCAGTACGCCCTCGAGTGGTACCTCCAGGGCACCGCGACCGTGACGACCCTCGGCGAGTTCCTGAACGAGCTGCCGCAGGCGACGAGCACGAACGCCGTCCGCATCGAGGGCGCCACGGTCAGCGCGTCCGTCGCGTCCGAGCTCGACAGCCTCGGCTACGAGACCGAGACGACGATCGACCCGACCGTGCTGCCGGGTGCCGACGTCGGCGTGCTGTTCACGCAGTAGGTGCTTCGAGCGGGCCTCCGTGGCCCATGAGCACGAACGGCGACCAGAAGAACGGGTGTGCCTTCTCGGCGCGCGTGCGCAGCGCGGTCTCGCGCAGCGCCGCCGCCGGGGAGCGCCCGTCCGCCAAGGCCCGGTGGAAGGACTGCATGAAGGCGGTCGTCGTCGTGTCCGGCACGGGCCAGAGGCTCGTCACCATGCCGGCCGCACCGGCCTGCAGGAAACCGCGCACGAGCCCGAACAGCTCGCCGCCCTCCGTGACGGTCACCCGGCCCGTCGCGCAGCCGGCCAGCACGAGCAGCTCGGGCTGCAGCCGCAGCTGGGCGATGCGCGGGATCGTGAGCCAGCCGTCGCCCAGCTTCACGCCCGACTCCATGGGGTCGTCGCGCTCGAAGCGGGCGTGCGCCGCCACGTGGATCACGCGGGCACGGCGTCCGTAGCGTCGCAGCGCGTCCACCGACGCGCCCTCGCCGATGAAGCACCGGTGGTTGGGCACGAAGCCGCGGAGCGCCTCCACCTCGCGGCGGATGTCC
>JASJDY010000224.1 GCA_030065025.1 Planctomycetota bacterium | reverse complement strand
TTGCCGAAGCTCGTCCGAGGGGGGATCGGCCCCGCATCCTCACTTCGGCTTCGACCTCAGGCGCGAGTCCGTCGCGAGAACGACCTGATCCGGCGGCTAGGCCTCGTAGCTGAACGCAAGTGCGCGCAAGCCCGAGGCTTGGGCTACGAGCAACGCGCGCTTCATGCATAGGTACGGCTAGCTCCCTGGCTCAGGCCCCTACCCCGAGGACCCGGATGCAGACTAGGCAAACGCCTCGCCTTACGAATGCCATATCGGTCCGCCATTCATGGATTGTGAGCAACGTCCCGCGAAGCGGTCGAATCCGTCGGCCGAAGCCCCTGCCGGAGCAGGACGGGGGGCGACCGGAGGGCTAGAATTCGGCCCCTGCGGCCGATCGAGAGGAGTCCCATGGGCGTCGTCAACGTCAGCGTGAAGCGGAGTCACGTCATCGGAGGCGAGACCTTCGCCGTCGTCGTCGAGACGGAGCACGAGGGAGGCGTCGTCGCCCGTACGGCCGTCCACAGCCAGGACTTCGACCGCCGCATCGGCGGCGCCCGCACCGTCATGCAGGGCTCCGAGTCCGAGGTGGGTCACCTCTCGAGCGCGATGACCGTGAAGTGCGCGGCTGCGCATCTCCCGGCCGACGGCGAGAAGTCGCTCGTCGTGATGGGCGGCCCGCTGCCTGACCGCGCGACGCGCATCCGCCTTCTCGCCGAGCACCTGGGCGAGGTCAAGCAGGCGGACGCGGGCGTCATCTTCGGCCCCGACATGAACAACGGCGAGGCCGTCATGGACGGGCTCGCGCGCACCGACGGCCTGCTCGACCACGCGACGGGCCTCAGCGATGCCGAAGGCGGCATCTCCATCGACACGCACGGCTTCACAGCAGTCGGGCTCGACGAGGGCGTCGCCGTGGTGTCCGACCTCACGCACGTCCCGTTGCGCACCGCGACGATCCAGGGCTACGGCGCGGTCGGGGCCCACATGGGGCGCCTCCTCGCCGAGCGTGGCATCCGCGTCTCGGCGCTGAACTTCAAGGGCGGCACGTTCATCGCTGATGGTGACGAGGGGCTGGACCAGACGTTCTTCTTCCGCACGTGGCAGGACGGCGGAGACGACGCGCTCACCGCGCTCGCCGGGGATCTGCCGAACGGTGTGCAGTTCGACGCGGACCCGAACGCGATCCTGACCGTGAAGGCCGACATCTTCGTACCGGCCGCGCGCACCGAGGTGTTCGCGACGGCGGACGAGCTGCCGGAGTCCACGAAGGAGAACCCCGACTGCCGAGACATCGCGGTGTTCCTCCAGGACACGGGCGTCCGCCTGATCGTCGAGGGCGCGAACCACCCCCTCTCGGACGACGCCGTGCGCTACGCCGAGACCCACGGTGCGATCGTCCTCAAGGACTACATCGTGAACTGCGGCGGACTCATCGGCTGCTACGTCGAGTGGGCCTATCGAGACGAGCTGCGCGCCTCCCCGGAGGAGGTACCGGCGATGCGGGACAAGGCGCTGCGCATGGTGCGCCAGGTCGTGCGCCACAACATCGCGCGCATGCTGAAGATGGACGGCAGCGTCCTCGAGAACGCGCACGCGATCGCGATGGAGAACCGCGAGCGGCTGCTCGAGCGCCGTCGCGAATCGGACCTCGGCGATCACGCCTTCGCCCAGGCGTGCCTCGAAGAGCACCTCACGGCAGAGACGACCGCCTAGTCGTTGCCGCCTCTACCCCCCACCGCCCGCGATGGCGCCGAGGCGCTGCAGTGAACGCGTGCGGGCTGCGCGCCCCTCGATGCCCGGCAGATGACCGGTGCTAAGCAGCTCGATGTCGACGTCCGCGGGCTTGCCCCAGCCATCGCCGCTGCGCACGTAGCGCATGTCGGCGCGGTGGTCGCCGTCCCGGTCCACGAGCAGCAGGTCGAAGGTGCCGTCGTCATCGCGGTCGTACCAGGCGAGTGCGCGGCGCGGCTCACTCTCGATGCGCAGCGCGATCTCGGCATCGAAGCTCCTCGTCGCCACCAGGGTCTGCAGGCCCTTCGGCGTGCGCCGCGCTTTATCGACCTCGCCGTCGAGGTCGATCAGCACGTGCGCCGCTTCCAACGCCTGGCCGACCAGGAGGCACCAGGGGCCGTCGCGGCCGGCCGGCGCCAGGTGGACGTCACGCCCGAGGGCCCACGCCGACGGCTGCCCCGGTGCGACCGGCGCAACGGGCTTCGAGTACAGCCGCGTACGCGGCCTGCCCTCCACGGGCATCGGAATGCGGATCGCGTTCCAGCGCGTCTCGAAGGTGTAGACGCGCATCGCCAGGTTCTGGGAGACGCGCTTGACGGGCGTGAGCCGGCCGCGTGTCTTCGGCTCGCCGAAGGCCAGGTCGTACAGGAAATCCTCTACACCCTCGTGCTTCCCCGACCCGACGCCGCGCACCCGCTTGAGCGGAGACTGCTCGAGGAAGTCCAGCTGCAGGCGCCCGGCGTCGCTGCGCTTCGGTGCGGCGAACACGACGAGGCGCTCCAGGCCCTGGCTCACATCCGAGATGCCCTCCCCGCCCGGCTGGCCGACCCGGATGGGCTTCTTCGTGGTGGAGAGCGCGTTCTCCGCGAGACGAGGACCGCCCGTGTCGTTCGGATACAGCTTGTAGATGCCGTAGTGCGGGTCGATCCAGAAGACGTACACGTCCACCGTCTCCGCGTGGGAGCCGGCGGTCGCCTCTTCCTTGATCAGCCCGATGTCGAGGAACGAGCCGGGGACGACGCGCCCGCCCGAGCTCAACAGGCGGGAGTTCCCGCCCGGCTCGCGGACGTGCACCTGGAGGCGCAGGTTGCGCGGCAGCCGACCCATGCCCGGATCACGCCCCGTGAGTCGCAGCAGGCTCTCCGCGCGGTAGACGCTGAGCAACGTGCCCTCGAGCGTGTCGGCGTTCACGGCGAAGCGCGGCGCCGGGCCGCCGCGTCGTGCCGGCCGCAGGGCGACCGGGCGGCCGTCTCCATCGAGCTCGAGCTGCCAGGCCGCGGGCTGTGCGTCGGAAGCAGGCGGAAAGCGCGCCTTCGTGACGGTGCTCTCGAGCACCGAGCGCACATCCTCGGCCGCAACGTCCTGCTCCACCTTCCGTCCCCGCGCGTCGACCAGCTCGAGCGGTAGGCTCCTGTCTCCTACGACGAAGCGGGCGATGCGAGCCGACCAGGTGCCTGACCCGTCACGGACCCACGTGCCGTTGTCGCCCTCGGCGGGTCGCAGGGCGGAGGTCGCCGGACCGACGCGGTTCACGCGTACGCGTCCGAGCTTGCCGTCGTCGCCGCCGGCGTGGCCGAGCGGGAACACGTCGAGCTCCGTGCCCTCGACCAGACCGTGGAGCGCACCAGCGTTCAGTTCCAGCTTGCGAGGCCCGGTCTTGCGCACGACGAGCGACACACCCAGCGCGCGCCCACTCCCGAAGACACGACCGGCGAGATCTCCTTCGGCGTACGGCTGGACGGTGTGCTGGTGACCGAGGTCGCGATAGGCGGCGACCACATGTTCGTAGAGCTCGCCGTAGGTGAGCCCAGGGCCGGCATGCGAGAGCGCCCTCACGACGGCGGTGGTGAGCAGCCCGTACGACTTGCGCTCGGCGCCGTCCTTCGGGAGGCGCACCTCGGGCACCTCCTGGTAGCTCTGCGCGGCATAGAAGACGCACAGCCCTGCCGCGTCCTTGCCGAGGAGGGCCATGGGCGAGGTCTCGTGCGGATCCGTCGCGCCACGGGTCGCCGCCGGGACGACCTCGATGTCGAGGACGGCGGGATCGAAGCCGCGCGTGCGCACGGGCTCGTCGTCCGCGCCCCGCGTACCCGTCGCCGAGTGGCAGCAGTCCATGAGGCACCAGACGCTCGCACCGCGCGCGCGGATCGCGGCGAGGTAGGCGCCGATCTCCTCGTCGCGCAGGGTTCCGGCGAAGCCGCGCTTCTTGTCCTTCGTGGCATCCGCGACGAGCCATGCCTCGTCCAGGCCATCGGCCTCGTCCCCGTTCTCGTCGGCCTGCTGCACGCCGTGACCGCTGTAGTGCACGATCACGCGGTCGCCCGGCTTGTACGTGCGCTTCGCCAGGGCCTCGAGCGCGGCGCGGATGTTCGCGCCGGAGGGGCGCGTGGCGGCGTCGTCCGCGTCCCATCCGGCGAGCGTCGTGATGTGCGCGGCGGGGACCTCCATGCTCTCCATGAGCGTCTTTCGCATGAGCTCGACGTCATTGACGCAGCCCGCGAGGCGGATGCGCGCCTCGTAGCGCGCGGGCGGCACCGTCTTCTTGAGCTCGGGATACTCGTTGCACCCGATCAGCAGCGCGAACGTGCGCGGCGCGACCTTGGCGTCCGGCTGCTCCTCACTCCACGTCGTGCGGGCCGACCCCACCGTGAGCAGGACTGCAAGCAGGGCGATGCTCGGGACCCACCTCCGTGCGTTGATGCGCATCGCCATCTCCTCCCCGGTTAGTTCGGCAGGCCCCAGAGCGTCCAAGCAGCCCAGTAGAACGGATGCGCCCACTGCTTCTTGCTGCGCACGTAGGCCTGGGCTTCCTTCAGCGCCTGGGCAGCGCCGATGCCCTGCGAACCGTGCCCCTTCGACTCGCCTTGCTCGCTCAGGGCCTTCGGCGTCGGGTTCCACAGCTCGTAGAACTTCACCATCAGCGCCTTCGTCGCGGCGTCGTCCACGTTCCAGAGCGAGCAGAGCACGCGCGGCGCGCCGGCATGCAGGAACGCACGCGTAAGCCCGACGATGCCCTCGCCCCGCTTGATCTCGCCGCGTGAGGTCTGGCACGCGGACAGCACGGCGATGTCCGCCGGGATGTGCATGCCGGACACCTCGAGGGCCGTGAGGAAGCCGTCGTGCGCGTCGTCGGGAGACAAGGCAAGCGACGAGAGCATCGGGCGCTCGACATTCACCATGCCGTGGCACGCGAAGTGGACCGCGCGGCGGCGTCGAGGCTCGTCATCGTCGTTCGCCAGGGCCGCCTTCAGTCCGGCCTCGCTGGCCGCCGCCCCCAGCAGCGGCTCCGTGGCGCCGATCTCGCTGACCTCCGGCCCCGTCTTGGCCAACGCGGTCAGCTCGGCGCCGGCGTAGTAGATCTCGCGCGCGATCGGAGAGACGTCGGCGTAGACGGGATCCCCCAGGGCCAGGATGCCGTCGCCCCGCTCCTCTGCTTCGTCTGCGAGCAGCAGCTGCGTCGTGCCCGACGGGGTCATCGTCACGGGTTGCTCGAACAACAGGGCGAACGGCAGGTAGCAAAGTGGGCCGTCAGGTGACACGACGACGGTTTCGTCGTCCGGGCCCAGACCGAGCGGTGCGACCACTTGCTCGCGGACACGCACGACCGCCGCCTGCCAGTCATCCTGCGCCGTCTTGCGCCCCTCCATGGGGCCGCGCACTCCCTTGGCCAGGATGGACGGTTGGACGCCGCCCGTGAGCGGCTCGCACAAGGCTGCGATCTCGGACGCCTTCCCCAGCGCGACGCGACGGGGCTCTCCCTTGCGCCGCACGACCAGGGCCACGACATCGTCGAGCCCCTTCTCATCCCGGAAGAAGCCGTACAAGACGAGCGCCTGCTTCGCCGGCATCCCCCGTCGGACGCGCCGCAAGTCCTCCACACGAAAGTAGTTCTTGCCGCTCTTGAGAGCGCGCTCGAGCGCCTCGAACGCCTCGTGCTCGGCGTTCACCGCCGCAGCCAGCGCCTTGGCCGCCGCCTGCTGCTTCGCTGCATCGCCGCTCTCGCCCGCCTGGCTGTGATCGCGCTGGGCCGCGCGTTTCGCGTCCTGCGCCGCACGGAGTGCGTCCTGAGCCTGGGCCACGCGTGGATCCCGCGCTCGAACCTTGCGGCGGCTCGTGCCGCGTCGCGAGAGCGAGTCGAGCAACGCGACCGCACGCCCGCTCTCGAGGAAGCGGAAGAGCTGGGGATCGTTCTCCTCACGCAAGGCTGCGACGGCACCGATCCCGAACACGCTCGCGTGCTGTGCTCGAGCCGTGGCTCCCTGCGCCTGGCCGAGGCCGAGCAGCATCGTCTCCATGGACTCGAGCGCATCGTCGGCACTGTCGAAGGCCTCGGCCGTGTTCCCCGTGTCGAGGTGAAGCCGGGCGAGCATGGTCAACGCCGCCACCTTCTCCGGGTCCCGCTTGGCACTGTGCGCCTGCCGCACGCTTTCCTCGAGGTACTCGCGCGCCTTGCCGTGATCCCCCTTGCGGTGATGGACCTCGCCGATGTTGCCGCGCGTCATGGCCTCCAGCGCGTCGCCGGCCTTGTTCTCGAGCGCAATGGCCTCGGCCAGGGCCTGCTCGTAGACGACGAGGGCTTCGTCGTAGCGCTTCAGCCCCTCGAGCGCGACGCCTCGATTGCCGAGTGCCTGCACGATGCCGAGACGGTTGCCCAGCTTGCGGAGCTCCGCCTCGGCTTGCGTGTAGTCCTCGAGTGCATCTGCGTGTTCGCCGAGCGCGTGGTGCGCGCTGCCCATGTTCGCGCGCGTACGCGCCACACCCGCGAGGTCGCCGAGGCCCTGCAGCTCGGCCAGCGCACGCTCGTAGACGCCGTGGGCCTTGCGCGCGTCGCCCAGGCGCAGGTAGGCGCTCCCGATCGCCTCGAGCATGCCGGCCGCGCCTGCGGGATCGAGCTCGACGAGCTGCTCTCGCGCGTCGAGCGGCTTGTCGAGCGCGGCGGCG
>JASJDY010000223.1 GCA_030065025.1 Planctomycetota bacterium | reverse complement strand
CTAGGCGGCCGCCAGGAATCGGAGGCAACACCGTGTCCACACGTACCGGCTTCCCGCGCAGCACGCGCACTGCGTCGTTCGGCCTCTTCATCGCCGTGCTCGTGCTCGGCGCCTTGGTGCTCGCCCCGCACCACGCCGATGCCAAGGAGTGGGACAGCCCCAAGGACAACGTCCTGCTCAGCATCCCCGACGCACCGGCCCCGTGGGAGTGGCTCAGCTACAACCAGCAGTGGCCCAAGGCCGGCATCATCAAGGGTGCGCGCCGGGTGGTCACGAAGCTCAAGCGCACCGGCAAGCCCGCCAACGGCCACGGCGCGTTGCTGCACCTCGCCGTGCGGGATGCGCCGGAAGGCATGACGCTGCAGGCCGCCGCCGAGGACTCCGACATCCGCGAGTTCCTGCTCAAGCGCTTCCAGGGCACGGCGGGCGACATCGAGAGCGAAGAGGTCACGATCGAGTCGGGGACCAACAAGGAAGGCCATCCGGCGATCGTCCTGCGCACCACGGGCACGGCGGCGAACCTCAAGGCCAAGAAGGTGGACACCACGGGCTACATGGTCGTCTCCGTGGCCAAGGGCAAGGTCTACCTGCTGCGCATGTACGCCTTCCCCACGCCGGATGACGACGAGGGTCTCGTCTACGACCTCGACTACCTCGAGGCCAACTGCCTGCGCCTGATCGACACCAAGGACTCGAAGAAGACCAAGGGGCCGCCCAAGAAGGCCGCCGAGGACGAGAAGGCGGACGAGGGCGACCCGGAAGAGGAGCGCGAGGACGAGATCATCGAGAACCGCGCTCAGCGCTGGCGCATCACGATCGACAAGAAGCTCAAGCGCCTCGAGATCACCGACGAGGAGCGCCAGGATCACCTCGAGCTCAAGTGCGTCGACTCGGACCGCCACGGTGGCTACTCGCTCTACGTCTATGCCCCGCCCACGACGCAGTACATCGACGGCGTCAAGGCGCCGCCCCCGAACCTGATCAAGTGGATCACGGCCGACTGGTGGCAGAACTTCACGGTCAACCACCCGAAGGGTGATCTCGTCACGTTCAAGTGGCCCAAGAAGCCCATGACGAAGGGCATCAAGACGTTCCTCACGCTGCCCGACTTCGGCGACGAGAAGGCCCGCAAGGTCGTGTTCAAGGACGGCAAGAAGCGGCCGGTCGAGGTCGACGCGGCCGACATGATGAAGAAGTTCAAGTTCGTCGAGAAGCCGAAGACCAAGCAGATCGGCAAGAAGGGCAAGGTCTCCGAGCCGGTGCGCGGGATCATGTCCGGCAAGCGCCCGCGCTTCCCCGGTTACGAGACGATCGTGCGCTTCGCCTTCCGCGGCCGCGCCCACTCGTATCGCGTCTTCGTCAGCTTCTGGGGCGAGGCCCACAAGAAGTGGGGCGACTCGTTGCGCAAGACGCTCGAGTCGTGGGAGTTTGGCATCAAGTTCAAGGACTGAGGCCCATCGGCGCGCCGGATGCTTGACGGCGCTGCGTCGTCGTCGTCCTCGCGTGGGTCAACCACGCGTCGTCCTCGCCTCCTTGCGGCGCCTTCGCCCCGACACGCCGGGGCGCGTCCCTGGTGGCCGCGCGCGTGCGGCAGCGATCATCCGGGGGGCGGCCGCACGGAGTGCGGTGCGTAGGGGCGGCCGGAGGTGTCATGGATCGTCGCGCTCCCGCTCTCGCTCGCGCTCGACCTCGATCACCGATCGTGGGCGCCGGTATTCGAGCGCGTGCGCGATCGCGAGCGCGTGCGGGTCCGGACGCATAGGATGCGCCCATGCCCGAGCCCCACCTCCTCCGTCACCCCGCCGCCGTGGCACGGCTCGACGGGATGGGCGCCGGGCTCGGCGGTGAGTACCGCAGGCGACACGAGGACTTCGTCGTCGAGGAGGTGCCCCTCTACCGCCCGACCGGGCAGGGCGAGCACACGATCGCTCACATCGAGAAGCGCGGCGTCGCCACCTTCGACGCGCTCCTCTTCCTGAGCAAGGGCGCCAAGGTCAGCGAGCGGGTCATCGGCTACGCCGGCCTCAAGGACGCGCGCGCCATCGCCCGGCAGTACGTCTCATTGCCCAAGGTGCCGCCCGAGCGCGTGTTGGGCCTGCGCCACCGCAGGTTCCGCGTGCTCTCCGCCATACGGAACGACAAGCCGCTGCGCATCGGTCATCTGAGGGGCAACCGCTTCACGATCCGGATCCGCGACGCGAACCTCGACCGCGTCGACCGCGCCCGCGAGGTGCTCGACGTCCTCGCGCGCCGTGGCATACCGAACGGCTACGGACGCCAGCGCTTCGGCACGCGTCAGGACGGCCACCTCCTCGGCCGGGCGATGATCCACGAGGACTGGGCGACCTTCGTGGAGCTGCTGCTCGGGCGGCCCCGCGAGGAGGAGATGAACCCCCAGATCGTGCAGGCCCGACACGCGTTCGACGCGGGCGACCTGCAGGCGGCCCACGACCTCTTCCCGCTCAAGCATCGCAACGAGAAGAAGGCCAGCGGTGTCCTCCTGCGCGGTGGCTCACCGCAGGACGCGTTCGAGGCCCTGGGGCGCGGCCCGCGCCGCATCTGGCTCTCGGCGTGGCAGTCGTACCTCTTCAACCGGGTGCTGGACGCCCGTGTCCGCGACGGCACCTTCGACCGCCTCCTCGAGGGCGACCTCGCCTGGCTGCACGACAGCAGCGCCATGTACCCCGTGCGGGACGAGGCGGCGGAAGCCGAGCGGGCGCGGGCCGGCCTGGCGTCCCCCACCGGCCCGCTCCTCGGCTTCGAGCCGGCGCGGCCCTCGGGTGCCCCCGACGCCCTCGAGCAGGCGATCTTCGCGGAGGAGGGGGCGGACCCGGAGCAGTACGCCGACGGCCCCGGCAAGGCCCGCGGGCTGCGCAGGCCGCTGCGCTGTCCGCTGAGCGAGGCCTCCCTGGACGTCGAGCCGGACGGCGGGGTCATCGTGCGCTTCGTCCTGCCGCCTGGCGGCTTCGCGACGGTCGTGCTCGAGCATCTGATGCTCAAGCCGGAAGCCGATCGCAGCACCGTCGACGCCTCCCCTTAGATTCGTGGCGTGCGAATCGTCGCGATCCTCAACCAGAAGGGCGGCGTCGGCAAGACGACGACGTCCGTGAACCTGGGTGCCGCCCTGGCCTTGGCGGGCCGCCGCGTGCTGCTCGTGGACATCGACCCCCAGGCCAACCTGACGGACCACCTGGGCGTGGACGCCACGGTACGCGGCACGACGACGTACGACGTCCTCACGGACGGCGCGCCCGTCAGTGACGCGACGCTCGAGACGTCGACGCCGGGCCTGTTCGTCCTGCCCGCCGACGAGGACCTCGCCGCAGCCGAGCAGGAACTCGCCACGGAGATCGCGCGCGAGATGCGGCTCCAGCGCGCGCTGGCCGGTATCGACGAAGCGACGTTCGACTACGTGCTGATCGACTGTCCGCCGAGTCTTGGCCTGCTCTCGCTCAACGCGATGGCCGCGGCCGACGACGTGATCGTCACGGTGCAGACCGAGTACTTCGCGATGCGCGGTCTCGGGCAGATCGACCAGATCGTGGACATGGTTCGCGCGCACGTGAACCCGCGCCTGCAGGTGCTGGGCATCCTGCCGACCCTGGTGAGCCCGGTCACGCGACTGGCGCGCGAGGTGATCGAGGAGATCCGCGCGCACTACGGCGAGCTGGTGTTCGACACGCGCATCCGGCAGAACGTGCGACTCGCCGAGGCACCGGGCCACCAGATGCACATCTTCGCGTACGACGACACGTCGGCGGGTGCGGCGGACTACCGCGCGTTGGCGTCGGAAATCGAAGGGCGGCTCTCGCGAAGCGAGACCAGCCCTTCCACCTCCACGTCCACTTCCACTTCCACTTCCACTGGCGACACGCATGACGCGGGCGGGCGTTCACCGGCGCCTGCGGCGCCGGCTCCGGCCGCCCCTACGGACCCCATGCCGACGAATGGCGAGTCGGATACCGACACCGCGCCCACCCCCGATGCCGATGCCGATGCCGATGCCGATGCCGAATCCCGGGCGCAGGAGGCGTCCACACCCGAACCGGCGTCCGAGCTGCGCGCGGAATCGGTCCCGGATCCCGCACCGACCGCGGACAATCCCGAGCCCGATGACGCATCCGACGACACCCCCGTCCTCGAGCCCGCCGCCCCGCCCCCGGCCGCCGACCACCCCACCGGTGAGTGACGCGCCCTCGCCCGCGCGGGCGATCTCCTTCACCTCGGGCATGCACCGCATCAGCGCGCGGTTCCACCCGGCGTCGGAGCCTTCACGCGGCGCGGCGATCGTGGCGCACCCGCATCCGGCGCACGGCGGCAACATGGAGCATCCCGTCGTCGTGACGGCTGCCGAGCGCGCGGCGCGCGTCGGACTCGGCGCGCTGCGCTTCGACTTCCGCGGCGTGGGCGAGAGCGAAGGCAACACCCGCGACTTCGAGGGCCACCTCGACGACTGGCGCCAGGCGGTCCGGGAGGTGCGCATCCGCATCCCCGAGGGCCTGCTGCTGGGCGCGGGCTTCAGCTACGGCGCGCGCTCGCTCGCCTGGGTGCTCTATCCGGAGCGCGCGGCGCGTCCGGCTGTCGACCGTGTTCTGCTGCTCGCGCCGGCGACACGCGTGCCCACGACCCGGCGCGACTTCGGCAACCTGCTGCTCGGCCGGCCGCTCTCGGAGGCATCGCTCGACGAGCACGTGCTCGAGAACCTGCGCAGCCTGCCGTGCCCGGTCGAGGTGATCGTCGGCCAGCAGGACGTCGTCGCCCCGCACGAGGAGCTCGCCGCGAACCTACCGCCGCACGCGAATCTGCAGGTGCTGCCGGGGCTCAACCACTTCTTCAGCCGCAGCACGGGCGCGGGACCGCTGGAGGTCGACGCGTTCGTCGAGGCGGTGGATGGGGCGTTGGGACGGTTGTTGGGGGAATGACGAAGGCCGGCGGGCCTCCGCACGTACATCACCTGGGCGACCATTCCACCCTTCGACTCGACTTCGTCTCGCTCAGGGTTCAGGTCGCCCCTACGGGGTGCTGACGACGGCCGATCGGGGCGCGCCCCTACTCCTGGACGTCGTCGAGGCTCGTCACGCGCTCGCAGTACGCGCACTTGAAGCGGTAGGGGAAGCCGTCCTGCTTGAAGAAGACGGTGTCCACCTCCTCCGTGTGCGTGATGCACGTCGGGTTGCTGCAGGTCAGGATGCCCATCAGCCGCTCGGGCACGTCCAGCACCGTCTTGTCCGAGACGCTGCCGTCCCGAACGATGCTGACCGTGATCTGCTGCCCGAGCAGGGCGAGCCGGTCGAGCTCGGGCTTCTCAAGGAACAGCCCCTCGACGCGCACGATGTCCTTGCGGCCGACCGAGGGACTCGGCACGTTGATGCCGACCGTGATCGGGCCCTCGCGCGGCAGCCCCAGGAGCTCCAGCGCCCGAGCGGCCGTGCCCACCGGCAGGTGGTCGATCACCGTGCCGTCGTTCAGGCGGAAGTCACGGGGACGGCTCACGCACTCTCCCCCCCGCCCTGTGCACCCAGGATCAGGTCGAGCAGGGCCATACGCACCGTCACGCCGTTGCGCGACTGCTGGAAGTAGAGCGCGCCCGGTAGGTCGTCGACCTCGGTGGCGACCTCATTCACGCGCGGCAGCGGGTGCAGCACCTTGAGGTCCGGCCCGAACGGCGCGAGGGACTCGCGGTCCACGCGGTAGGCGTTGCGTACGCGCTGGTAGTCCATCGGATCGGGGAAGCGCTCCTGCTGAATGCGCGTCACATACAGCACGTCGAGATCGCCGGCGTCGGCCAGCGACTCCACCTCGGCGTCGAGGCGATCTTGCGCGACGAGGTGGTCGCGCAGGTCCGGCGGCAGGCTCAGGTTCTCGGGCCCGATGAACTTGAGGTTGACGTCGAAGTGCAGCAGCGCGGTGGCGAGGCTGTGCACCGTGCGTCCGTAGCGCAGGTCGCCCATGAAGCCGACCTTGAGCCCGTCGAGGGTCCCCGCTGCCTGGCGGATGGTGTAGAGGTCCAGGAAGGTCTGCGTGGGGTGCTGGTTGCTGCCGTCGCCGCCGTTGAGGATCGGCACGCTGGCCACCTCGGCGGCGAGGCGTGCGGCGCCCTCGCGGGGATGACGCAACACGACCGCGTCGCAGTAGCCCTCGACCACCCGGATCGTGTCCACGAGCGTCTCGCCCTTGCTGAAGGACGAGATGTTGGCGTCGGCGAAGCCGAGCACGGAGCCGCCCAGCCGCAGCATGGCGCTCTCGAAGGAGAGGCGCGTGCGCGTGGAGGGCTCGAAGAAGAGGACGCCGAGGACGCGCCCCTGGAGCGACGGCTCGATGCCCGCCCACGTGGGCCCGTCGTCCTGGAATCGGTCGTACTGCCGGGCAGCGTCCAGCAGGGCGATGATGTCGTCCTTGCTGAAGTCATCTGCGGAAACGACGCTGCGGCCTTGAAAGGCTGCGCGGGCGTGTGCCAGGTCCGCCATCAGGCGGGAGTGTAGATCCGGGCGCGGACGAGACCCATGGGTTTCGGAGGGTGGAAATCTGGTTGGGGCCTCGGGGGGCCCCCCCCCCACCCCCCCCCCCCACCCGCCCCCCCCC
>JASJDY010000222.1 GCA_030065025.1 Planctomycetota bacterium | reverse complement strand
CGATACCTGGAGGAACTTGCATGACCCACACCACCACGACCGGCTTCGCTCATCAGCGACTCGACGCCTTCCATGTCGCCATGGAACTGACTGTCGGTGTCGAACGCCTTACGGCCTCGCTACCGCGTGGTCATGCCGATCTCAAGGACCAGGTCCGGCGGGCCGCGTCGGCAACGGCGCGCAACATCACCGAGGGTGCCAACCGCTGGTCCCCGCGCGACAAGGCGGCACGCTACATCATCGCGCGCGGCGAGGCGGCCGAGTGCGACGCCGCCCTCGAGATGGTCGAGCGACTCGAGCTGGCGCCCCTAGCCGACGTGCTTGCGCTGCGCACCCTGGCCGACCGCGTCGGCGCCATGCTGACAGGACTCATCAAGAGCCAGCGAGGCCGTTCTCGGTGCGGTGGCTCTGCCTAGCGCGCCTCCATACGGAACTCGCTGCGCGCGCCGCCGAGGCCGAGGATGTTGTCCTCCTTGACGTCGTAGTTGCGCCGCAGCTTGCGGGACTTCTCGGGACCGAGCAGCTTGTCGATGGCCTCCTGGCGCTGCTGCTGGGCCTGCATCATGCCGCCGATGTTGTTCATGATGTTCGGCATGTACTTGCCGACGAGCCCCATCGCCTTCGTGGGGTCCTTGGCGGCGGCCGCGACTTCGCGCTTCACCTCCTCCGGATCCCCGTTGGGCCCGGCGGCCATCTTGTACATCTTCTGGTGGAAGTCGTCGTAGATGCGGCGCAGCTCGTCCTCCTGCGCGCCGCTGAGCTCCAGCTCGCTCGCCGCCTCGGCCAGGCTGACGCGCTTCTTCGCCGGTCGGCGCATGGCGCGCGCCATCTCGCTCGCCTCGTCGCCGCCGAGCTTCTCCTCGATGGAGGCCAGACGCTCGTCGATCCTCGCAAGCGAGCCGGCCGGCGCCGAGCCGCCCTCAGGGGCCGCGGTCGTCACAGGCCGCTCGACGAGCGCGCGCTCGATCGCCTCGAGCCGGTCGAGCAGCGCCGGGGGGATGCCGGCCGTCGCGAGCTGGGCGCCGCCGGAGCCCTCCGCAGGCAGACGCGCCTCGATTGCCTCGAGGCGGGCCTCGATGCCGCCGAGGTCGGTCGACCCGGAGCCGCCTGCCGGCTCGCCGCGGAGGCTGTCCATGAGCAGCACGCCGCCGGCGGCGGCAGCGAGCCCGATGATGATTGCGACGACGGCCTGGTTCATGACGGCTCTCCCTCGGTGGGCCCACCGTATCCGCGCGGATCACGGACGTTCAAATGCCGGCCCAGTCGATGTACGCAGGAGCGAGCGCTTCGTTGGCGCGGCTGAAGTGGCGACACCCGCGAAAGTGCTTCACGGAGAGCGGCGACGGATGACCGGCTTCGAGGATGGTGTGCCGTGAGGCGAGCAGCTTGCGCTTCTTCTTCGCGTCTCCGCCCCACAGCAGGAACACACACGGATCGACCCGCCCGTCGAGGTGCGCGAGGACGGCATCCGTCACGGCCTCCCAGCCCCGGCGGCGGTGGGAGCCGGCCTCACCGGCGCGGACCGTGAGGACCGTGTTGAGCAGCAGGACGCCCTGGCGTGCCCAGGCCGTGAGGTCGCCGCGCTTGGCGGGCACCGCCACGCCCAGATCCTGCTCGAGCTCGCGCACGATGTTGCCCAGCGACCGAGGCAGTGTGCCCTCGCCCCGGTAGCTGAAGGCCAGACCATGGGCGTGCCCGGGCGTGGGATATGGGTCCTGGCCGAGGATGACGACCCGGACGGCGTCCGGCTCGACGAGGTTCAGGGCGGCGAAGATGTCCTCCTGCGGCGGCAGGACCAGGGAGCCGCCCTCGCGCTCCGTCTCGAGAAACGCGGCGAGCTCGTGGAAGCCGGGGCTGCTCAAGACAGGCAGGAGCGCCAGCCGCCAGGCATCCGACGTCAGACCGCTCGCGAGTCGTGTCGCAGGACTGTTCACTTGGCGAGTTCGGAGAGCCGGGCCTTGAGCCGCGCGACCTCCTTGGCGACGGCCTGATCCGACGAGCCGAAGGCGAGGCTGCGCTTCTCGCCGGCGAGCTCCTGCGCGAGGAAGAGACCGGCCATGCGCACGTCGAACGCCTTGTCGTCGAGCAAGGCAACGACCGTCGGCGTGAGTGTCGCGATCGCGCTCTTGCGATCGGATGTAGCCAGGAGCGCGTACACGGTGGCGATGCGCACCGTGGGCGCCTCGTGCGTGAGGAAGCGCAGCAATTTCGACTGGTGTCCACCGATGCCGAGCTGGGCGAACGCGCGGATCGTGAGCTCGAGCGTCCACGCGTCGTCCGAGGCGAGTTGCCTTGCGAGCGCCTCACCGACGAGCGCCTGCTGCGCGTCATCCCAGGTGGGCTTGCGAGCGGCAGCGTGCGCGAGGAGATCGCTGCGGTGCTCATTGCTGCCGCGCTCGATCACGCGTGCGACCGCCTCCGCGCGAACCAGGTGCAAGGCCAGGCGCTCGATCAGTCGACGGGAGCGCTGCGCCGACTCGGTCGCAAGCAGCAGATCGGCGGCTAGTTCCGCGCTCGCCGTGCCGGGCGGCACGGGCCCGAGGACGGCTGCGACCGTGAGCGGGCCCGGGCCGCCCTCCGGACCGCCGGCCTCCCAGCGTTCACGAAGCTCGGCGACATCCTCCGCCGTCGCCTTGGCCGCCTCGAGCCCGACGAGCTCGAGCGCCCGCGGCGTCCCGCCCTCGACCAGCGACAGCCATCGCGCGACGGGGCTGCGCCGACGCTCGAGCGCGGCGCGCGCCTCGGCCAGCTGCGCCTCGAGCTCCCGGACGCGCTGGTCCGCTTGCTCGCGGCGGCTCTCGAGATCGCCGGTGAGGGCGCCGGCGCGGGCAGCCTCCGTCGCCCGCAGGGCCTGGGCACGCTCGACGGCGGTGAGCGCTACGCGGTGGGCCTCCTGGGCGCCGGCGAGCTGCTCCTGCAGGCTCTCGACGCGGATGCGCATACGACCCAGCTCGGCCTCGTAGTCGCGGGCCGGAGCGGCCGCCGGCGCGGCGGGGCGGACGGGCTGCGGCGTGTCCGCCGCGGCAGGCCCCATGCCCATCACGCGGTCGGCGCGCTCGGCGTGCAGGGTGCCCTCGACCTCGCGAGCGCGGTTCTCGGCCTGCTTGCGTGCGCTCAGCTGGACGAAGAACATGCTCGTGATCAGCACCAGCGCGGCCCAAGGCAGCACACGGGTGAGCAGGGTGCGGGCGTGTCCGGGCATGGCGGCGGGTCTCCCGGCACGAGTCTACGGCCCCCGACCACCAGTCTCCGAGGGCCTCCATGGCGGATACCCTGCCCCCCATGCCCCAGGACCTTCCTCCCCTCGTCGACTCCCACTGCCACCTCACGTGGGAGAGCTACGACGAGGACCGCGACGCCGTGATCGGCCGGATGGCGGAGGAAGGCGTGGAGCAGGCCGTCGTGGTGGCGACCTCCGTGGCAAATGCGCGGGAGTGCGCGGCGCTGTGCGACGCCCACGAGGGCCTCTACCCGACCGCCGGCATCCACCCCAACGACGTGCCGGACGAGCTGGACGCGGCGCTGGCCGAGCTGGACGAGGTGCTCCTGGGCGGCGGCTTCGTCGCCGTCGGCGAGACGGGCCTCGACTACTACCGGGACAACACGGTGCCCGAGAGGCAGCAGCGCTCGTTCCGCCACCACTGCCGGCGGGCGCTCGAGAACGATCTGCCCGTGATCGTGCACATCCGCGACCGGGACGGCTCGTGGCAGGCGTTCGACGACGTCGGCGACATCATCGAGGAGTTCCCCGGCCTGCGCGGCGTCATCCACTGCTACACGGGCGATCCCGCCCACGCGCGCCGCTACCTCGACGCGGGCTTCGTCATCTCGTTCGCCGGCATCCTGACGTTTCCCAAGGGCGACAACGTCCGGGAGTCGGCACTGGCCGTGCCGATCGAGGAGACCCTCGTCGAGACGGACGCACCCTTCCTGGCTCCCGTGCCGCGACGCGGCAAGCGCAACGAGCCCGCGTACGTGGCGCACACGGCGCGCAGCCTCGCGGAACTGAAGGGGCTGTCGGAAGCGGACGTCCGTCGCATCACGACGCGCAACGCGCGCCGGCTCTTCCGCCTCCCCACCGAGGAGACGGCCGGCCCGCCGACCTACGTCATCCGCAACAGCCTCTACGTGAACCTGACGAACGCGTGCGACGCGAAGTGCACCTTCTGCCCGCGCACACACGACGAGTTCGAGGTCAAGGGCTACGACCTGCGCCGCGCGAAGGACCCCCGCTTCGAGGAGATCGTGGAAGGGATCGGCGATCCCACGCGCTACGACGAGGTGGTGTTCTGCGGCTTCGGCGAGCCGACGCTCCGGCTCGAGACGCTCAAGCAGGTGGCCCAGTGGGTCAAGGAGCGCGGCGGCAAGGTCCGGCTCAACACGAACGGGCACGCGGACCTCATCAACAAGCGGCCGGTGGCGCCCGAGCTCGTCGGCCTCGTCGACGTGGTGTCGGTCAGCCTCAACGCGCAGGACCGTGAGACGTTCGAGCGTCACTGCCCCTCGGCGTTCTCGCCGGACGGCTACACGCCCATGCTGGACTGGATCCGTGCCGCGAAGGACGCGGGGCTGGACGTCGTCTGCACGGCGCTGGCCGGTCTCGACGGCGTGGACATGGAGGCGTGCCGCCGCATCGCCGAGGACGAGCTCGGCGTCACGTGGCGCGGTCGCACCCTGAGCGAGGTTGGGTAGGATGCGCGCGGGAGGGCGTTCGTGAGCAACCCCCAGGTCCAGGAGACGGCTGAGGCCGTCGCGCAGTACGCCGAGGACGTCGGCCGTCTGAAGGCCGCCATCGGCCGCGTGATCGTCGGCCAGGCCGACGTCGTCGAGTCGGCCGTGCTGTGCCTCCTCGCGGGGGGCCACCTGCTGCTCGAGGGCGTGCCCGGCACGGGCAAGACCCTGCTCGTGCGCACGCTGGCGGAGGCCCTCGACCTCTCCTTCGGACGCATCCAGTGCACGCCCGACCTGATGCCGGCGGACGTGATCGGCACGTGGCTGGTCTCCGAGGAAGGCGGGACGCGCGAGTTCGTGTTCCGCCAGGGCCCGGTCTTCGCGAACGTGCTGCTCGCGGACGAGGTCAACCGCGCGACACCGAAGACCCAGAGCGCCCTCCTCGAGGCGATGCAGGAGCGCCAGGTCACGGCCGGCGGCCAGACCTTCCCGCTGCCGGAGCCGTTCGTCGTCCTCGCGACGATCAACCCGATCGAGATGGAGGGCACCTACCCCCTGCCCGAGGCCCAGCTCGACCGCTTCCTGCTCAAGAGCATGGTGACGGGCGCCACCGTGGACGAGATGCGGACGATCCTCGACCGGACGACGGCCGAGACCCAGGCCGCCGTGGAGTCCGTCCTCGACGGCGACCGCGTGCGCGCGATGCAGGCGCTGACGCGACAGGTCCCGCTCGGCGACCGGGCCCGCGACTGGGTGACGCGCCTCGTCTACGCCACGCGCCCGGACAGCCCGGACGCCGGGGCGCTGACGAAGCGCTACGTGCGCTACGGGGCGAGCGTACGTGCCGCCCAGGCGCTGACGCTGTGTGGCAAGGTCCTCGCCCTGGCGGGAGGGCGTGCGGCCGTGGCGCGTGAAGACATGCAGCGCATCGCCCATAGCGCCCTGCGCCACCGCATCGTGCTGAACTTCGAGGCGGAGGCCGAGGGCATCGCCACGGAGGCGATCATCGACGAGGCGCTGGCCCGGACGGGCAGCGGATAGGTCCGCAGGGCCGAAAAACTCGGGTTTCGCGGCCCACAGCCACGCCGTCCTCTGTTGAACGCCGACGGCGATCCTCCTAGGATTGAGGTGTTCGAAGAGGGGTCGAACGACCTGCTGGAGATCCCATGAAGCTCGAGAAGCATCGTTACGAAGATGTCGTCATCCTGAAGTTCACGGGGGAGTTCGACACGTTCAACCTCCCGGCCTTCAGCGAGCGCATCGATCGCATGATCGACACGGGTGACACCCAGTTCGTGTTCGACCTGCGCCTGCTGAAGTTCATCAACTCGGCCGCGCTCGGCTACCTCATCCGCACATCCAAGCGGCTGGAGGGCACGGGCGGCCAGATGGTGCTGGCCCGTCCGAGCAAGTTCATCAAGAAGACCCTCACGACGCTTGGGCTCGACGACGTCTTCAAGATGTTCGAGTCGGTCGAAGCGGGCGTGCAGCACTTCCGCACGGGCGAGGACGTCGGAGAGATCCGCCTCGAGGGCGGCGAGTACGACGAGGCCCTCACGGGCAGCGTCCCGATCCTCTTCCGGCCGAGCGGCTCCGACGAAGCCAACGCCCTGCCGAACCAGGTCGGCCGCATCGTGACCCTCTACGAGGACGGCCTCCTCTTCCGCTACGAGCCCGACAGCGACAAGGGCGAGGATCCCGTCGAGAAGTTCCTCACCGCGGGCCAGACGCTCAAGCTGAAGTTCCGCCAGCCGTTCGCCGTCAAGGAGTACTACTTCGAGATGAGCGGGCAGATCCAGGACGTCAGCAAGATGTCCGGCGGCGACGACGACGACACAGCGGTCGACGCGATCCGCGTCAGCTACGAGGACATCAAGGCCGAGGACCGCGAGCACCTGCAGCAGTTCGTGCG
>JASJDY010000221.1 GCA_030065025.1 Planctomycetota bacterium | reverse complement strand
ACGTCGGTGAGTACGACGTCGAGGTCGCCTGGGGCTCGAAGATCTCGGACCCCGTCGTCTTCGTGGACAACGCGGGCCTCGCGGCGGACGTGCGGGCCATCCTCGGCCCCAAGGGCAAGACCGTGCTCCTCACCGTCGGCGCTGCGCTCTCGGAGCTCGTGGAGCTCGAGCGGGTCGATGCCGGCGAGAAGCGCATCATCGAGGCGCCACAGAACCTCGTGGCGAACGTGCAGTCGCGCGTGGAGCTGCCGGTCGGTGCCTGGGCGCTGCTCGAGGGTCAGTCGACCGAGGGCGACGACGCGAGCTGGGTCTTCGCCGTGCGCGTGACGGCCCTGCCGCTCGACGACCTCGCGGATACGGCACGGGCCGTGTCCCTCACGGTCCCGGAGGCGAAGCCGTCCAGGACCTTCGAGCTGCGCTCGTTCGACATCGCCATGCTCGACCACGCGGTACAGAGCCGTCTCGGCGAAGACCTCTTCCTGATGCCGTCCAACTACATGCCGCCGTCGCCGCCGGAGTTGCCCGAGCCCGCCCCCATCCTGCCGGTCGACGCGATCGTCGAGCTGATCCGGGACTCCATCGTGCCGGACTCGTGGGAGCTCCGTGGGACCTACCTCGAGGCCCGCAACGGGATCCTCTTTGCGCGCAACGCGCCGGACGTCCTCGACGCCATCGAGTCCCGCCTGGCCACGCTCCGCCGGGAGCTGATCTGGTCGACGGTCACCACCGCCGAGGTCGTGGACGTGCCGGACGCCCTCGGCCGCCGCCTGCAGTCGGCGCCCGACCGGGTGGTCTCGGCCGAGGGCCTCAAGGCGATCGCCGATGCGGTCAGCACGGGCAAGGCCCGACGGCTCGGCTCCACGCGCGTGGCCGCGATGCGCGGCGCCCGCAACGCCGTCACGAGCGGCCGCCGTACGGCCTACCTCGCGGACTACGAGGTCGAGATCGCCGGCGAGAGCACGATTGCGAACCCGATCGTCCAGCGCTGCCTCTCCGGCGCGGGACTCGATGTGCTCCCCCACCTCACGACCTGCGGGCAGGCGGTCGACACGGTCCTGCGCTACGCGCGAACGCGCGTACGCACGCCGCTGCGGAGCGTCGACACGCCGCACGGCCCGCTGCGCGTCCCGGAGATGGACATGCTGCGGCTGAGGGCGGCTCTCCAGGTGCCGCTCGGCAAGACGATGATCGCCGCGAGCGCCGGTGGCGACGGTCGCCGACGGCTGCTTCTGGTCACCACGCGGCTCCGCCGCGCCGCGCGCTGAACGCGCTGGACAATCCTGCCCGATCCAAGGGATTTCCGAGCGCGATCGTGAGCACGTGATCCCGGTTCAGGCAGTCGGACTCCTCTTCGCGCCTCTGCCCGCAGACGGATACTGACGCGTACGGCATCTCGATTCGGGGAGGGGCCGCTGCAGTCCTCGTTCGGGATGCGTCACTCGACGTACACCCCCGGAACGCACCCAACGGAACGAGGCACGACCATGCAGTCACCCCTGCACGAACCGCACAAGATCAAGACCGTCCGCCTGCTGTCCTTCCCCACCGTCGAGGAGCGGAAGAAGTACCTGGCGGATGCGCGGTTCAACGTGTTCCACCTGACCCCGTCGCAGGTCAGCTTCGACATGTGCTCCGACGGCATCAACGCGATGAGCCAGGAGCAGGTCGCGGCCCAGTTCATCGGCGACGAGGCGTACGCCGGCGCGCGCAACTTCGAGACGCTCGTCGATGCGGTGAAGGACGTGCTCGGCCACCACTACGTCTGCCCGACGCACAACATCCTGGGCAGCGTCAAGCTCGTGGTCTCCACGCTGCTGCCCTCGGGCTCGATCGTGCCGAGCAACGCCCGCACGCGCATGGACCAGCTCGGTCCGGCCGGCGTGCTCTATCCCGACGTCCGCAACACGGGTGAGCCGCTCTTCACGGGCGACATCGACCTCGCCAAGCTGACGAAGGTGCTGGAGGAGGACGACGTCGCCCTGGTGGGCATCCAGGCCTTCGCCGACGGGCAGCATCCCTTCAGCCTCGCGAACCTGCGCGCGGTCAAGGACCTGTCAGCCAAGTACGGCAAGAAGCTCATCCTCGACGGCTCCCGGATCATCGAGAACGCCTGGTACATCCAGCACCACGAAGAGGGCTGCGCGGGCCTCGAGATCGCCGAGCTCGTGAAGCGCATCGTCAAGACGGCGGACATCTTCCTCATGGACGGCGCGCAGGACGCGCGCTGCAACACGGGCGGCCTGCTCACAACGGACCATCCGGACATCCACGAGAAGTTCATGAACGAGGTGGTCGTCTACGAAGGCCTGCACACGTACGGCGGCATGGCCGGCCGCACGATGGAGGTCTTCGCCGAGGGTCTCCGCGAGATGTGCGAGGAGACCGAGGTCAACTGGGTGATGCACCAGAACGAGCGCTTCACCCAGCGCCTGCGCGACGGCGGCGTCCCGCTCGAGCGCGGCTGCGACGGCGCCTACATCAAGGCCGCCGAGTTCCTGTCGCACCTCGACGAGTACCAACAGGACGCGTTCTCGGTTGCGCTGTACGAGCTGTCCGGCGTGCGCGCGCTTGCGCGCGGCCTCGTGGGACGCGACAACCTCGTTCCGGTCCAGATCCCGCGGCTCGCCATGATGAACGAGCAGCTCGACCAGGTCGCCGACGCGGTCATCAAGCTGTACGAGCAGCGCGAGAAGGTCCCGCCCATGCAGATGGTCGAGGCCGGGCGCTGGCGCGACCAGATGGCGTACCACTGGGTGTTCGCCGACTTCGAGCCGTACGAGTTCGACACGTTCCCGTACGAGATCCACACGATCGAGAAGGTCGGCGTCCTGAGCCGCGAGCGGCGCGAGAAGGCGATCCGCGCGGCCGGCTACAACACGTTCCTCCTGCGCTCAGCCGACGTGGCGATCGACTTCCTGACGGACTCGGGCACCACGGCCATGAGCACGGACCAGTGGGCGGCCTACGAGGGCGTGCGGGCGAGTGCCACGACCAGCGACGAGTACCACGACCTGGTCGAGACGCTGCGCGACATCACGAGCTACCAGCACATCATCCCGACCCACCAGGGCCGTGCGGCCGAGCACATCCTGTCGGAGATCATGATCAAGCCCGGGCAGATCGTGCCGGGCAACATGTACTTCACGACCACGAAGCTCCACCAGGAGCTGGCGGGCGGCGTCTTCCGCGACGTCATCGTGGACGAGGCGCACGATCCCCAGAGCGACTTCCCCTGGAAGGGCAACATCGACGTGGCCAAGCTCGACGCGCTCGTCCAAGAGCACGGCGCCGAGGGCATCGCGTACGTTTCCTTCGAGCACTCCGTGAACATGGCGGGCGGCCAGCCCGTGAGCATGGACAACATGAAGGAGGTCTACAACTACTGCGGCAAGCACAAGATCCCGGTGTTCTATGACGCCACGCGGTTCGTCGAGAACGCCTACATGATCCAGGCGCGTGACGCGCGCTATCGCGACGTGCACATCAGCGACATCCTGCGCGAGATGATGCTGTACGGCGACGGCTGCACGGTCAGCGGCAAGAAGGACTTCCTCATCAACATCGGCGGCCTGCTCGCCTTCCGCGACAACGCCGAGTGGGCGAAGGAAGCCCTGGAGCGCCTGCGCATCTACGAGGGCAACGTCACGGACGGCGGTCTCGCGACGCACGACCTGGCGGCGATCGCCAAGGGCGTCAAGGAGATGCTCGACGACCGGTACATCCGCTCCCGCATCAAGCAGACCCACTTCCTGGGCAAGTTGCTGCTGGACGGCGGCGTGCCGATCGTGACGCCTCCCGGCAGCCACGCGATCTTCATCGACGCCAAGGGCTTCCTGCCGCACATCGACCAAGACGAGTTCCCCGCGCAGCGTCTCGCAGCGGAGATCTACGTCGAGACGGGCGTCCGCGCGATGGAGCGCGGCAACGTGTCGAAGGGCCGCAACCCGGAGACGGGCGAGAACTACCGTCCGCCGCTCGAGCTGGTGCGCCTGACGATTCCGCGCCGCGTCTACACGAACGATCACATGCGTGCGGTGGCTGCGGGCATCATCCGGCTGTACGAGCGCCGCGACGAGATCCGGGGTCTGAAGTTCACCTACGAGCCGTCGAAGCTGCGCTTCTTCCAGAGCCGCTTCGAGCTGCTCACGGAGAGCGAGAAGTCGCAGAGCGAGTCAGCGCCGAGGTCGGAGGACCGCCCGGAGCCGCTGGCGCATTAGGAACGGGCTGCCTTCGCGCTCGCGATCGCGCTCTCGCTCGAATTGCGGACGAACTCTGGCGTTTGCCCGAGGGTCGAGCGCGTGTGCGAGCGAGAGCGCGTGCGCCCTTGGTGAGTGTGGGATCTGCCGAAGACCGTGCGCGGTCACGCAGGCGCAGGCGGACTTACGCCGCAGCCGACTCCTCGTCCGGCTGCGGCTGCTCGCGCAGCTCGGCCACGAGAATGCGGGCGCCGGCTACGTCGCCCTTCGCGAGGCACGCCTCGAGGCTCTCGAGAGTGAGCGTGCGCCGGTCGTGCCGCTCGGCCAGCTCGTCGCGCAGCTGCCGCAGCTCCTCGGCGAGCTCCTTGTGGTAGTCGCGTCGGCGGAGATTCAGGCGTCCCGTGAAGTCGCCACGCCGCATCTTGGCGACGGCCTGCCGCATCACGAAGGACGGGCCGACGAAGCGGTGCGTCAGCAGCAGCGTGCTGATGAACAGGATCCCGCCGCCGATCACGCCGTACCCCGTGTGAACCAGCAGCAGGACCGTGCGCACCTCGCCCACCGAGCGGTCGCGCAGCAAGTGGGTGTCCGCGAGGAACCAGACGGCGCCGGCGTAGAGGGTCCCGAGACCGACCAGCACCCCCAGGATCAGCAGGGCGAAGGGCAGCTGCGTGCCGCGCTCCAGAAGGTATTGCCGGTGGAAGAACTTCGGCTTGCCTTGCTGTTCGGGGGCGGCCATGCGGAAACCTCGGACCCGGTAGAGGATCAGTCCCCCATCGGCCAGCAGACCCCCGAAGCTTGAGTTCCGCGCTCAAGCCACGGATCGAACCCGTCGATACGGCCTCCGAAGGGAGATCCTGTCGTGAGGCGTTCGGCCGGATTCACGCTCATCGAGCTGATGATCGTGCTCGTGATCATCGCGATCATCGCGACGATCGCCCTCCCCTTCCTGGTCAGCTCGAAGATCAGCGCCAACGAGAAGGCGGCGCTGGCGACCCTGCGCCTGATCGGCCAGGCCCAGCTCCAGTTCACGACGTCGAGCATCGCCGACGGCAACGACAACGGCAACGGCGAGTACGGCACGTTCGGCGAGCTCTCCGGCAGCATCGCGGTCCGTGCGGCGAACGGCGGCACGAAGTTCATGAAGCCGACGCTCATCAGCCCGGCGTTCCGCGCGATCTCGCCGGTCGGCGAGATCGTGCGCGGCGGCTACCACTTCCGCATCTACCTACCGAACGCCGCGGGTGAGGGCGTGCTCGAGCTGCCCGGCGGCGGCGCGGATGCGAATCTGGACGCCGACCTCAGCGAGAGCGTCTGGTGCTGCTACGCGTGGCCGAGCAAGATCAACGGCACGGGCCGCCGCGCGTTCTTCACCAACCAGACGGGCGAGTTCTACTACACCGAGCACCACCTCTACTCGGGCCCCGGCGCGCCCCTGCCGCCCGGAGCGGCGCTCGCGCCCGGCGGTGCGGTGAACAGCATCGTCGGCCAGCCGGCGAACAACGCGCCGGGCCGCGACGGCAACCTCTGGCGCGTCGTGAGCGACTGAGGAAGGACTTCGCTACGCTGGGCCTCATGAGGCTGCTCGCAATCGTCGTCCTGCTCTCGCTCGTCACCGGCTGCGTCTATGCGACGAGACCGCAACCGACCGTGGACAGCCCCGACGTCGCCCCCGAGGCGGTCACCGAGCCGAAGCGAGACCCCGGCCTCGAGGACCTGCTTGCGCGCATGACGGGCCACTTCTCCAGCGCTGCGCAGGCGAAGGACACGGAGGGCTACTTCGACATCCGTCTCGCCATGGTGCCCATGTGGACGGAGCGCGACGACGGCCCCTGGCTCTACGTCGAGCAGGCCGTGGCGCAGGCCCTCGAGCGGCCGTACCGCCAGCGCGTGTACCAGCTGCGCCGGATCGACGAGGCCTTGTACGAGAGCCGCGTGTACGCCTTCCCGGACGCGAAGGCACGCGCGGGCGCGTGGAAGAAGGACAAGCCGCTCGACGACCTCACGCCCGACGATCTCGAGGAGAAGGAGGGCTGCGGCGTCGTGCTGCGCAGGCGCTCCGACGGCACCTTCGCAGGCGGCACGCTCGGGATGAGCTGCCTGAACACGTTCGGGGGCGCGGCGTACGCCACGTCGTTCGTGACCGTGTTCGAGGACCGTCTCGAGGCGTGGGACCGCGGCTATGACGCCGAGAACAAGCCGGTGTGGGGCCCGGACGCCGGCCCGTACGTCTTCAAGCGGGTCGAGAAGCCGTAGGACGTCGTGCCCGGCGTCGTGCGGACCCCTGATGCCGCAACGGGTCGGGGGGCGAAAACCGCCCCGCCCCCCCCGGCCCCCCCCCGGCCCCCACCCCCCCCAACCCCCCCCCCGGGG
>JASJDY010000047.1 GCA_030065025.1 Planctomycetota bacterium | reverse complement strand
CCCCGGTCGTCCTTCGTGCCCGCACCTTCGTCGAGCTCGTAGATGCGCATGTGCGTCAGGAGTGGTCCGGACTCTCGGGACACGAACTCGAACTTCGCGCGCGCCTTGCGCTTCATGAAGCCCAGCTCGAGCGTCAGCGTCTTCACCGTCTCGCTGCCCTTCGTCGACGTGGAGACGTCTCGGCGCGCGAGGATCTCGACGAAGCGGCCGAGCTCGTTCTCCCACCAGGTCCAGTAGGACGACAGGTCGTCGACCGTCCAGCGCTCACGGAAGCTCGCGTCGGCAGCGGCGTGTACCTCAGCCGCCTTCCCGTCGCGCAGATCGACGAGGGTCTTCGCGGCCGGCGCCTGCAGCTCCCGGCCCACCCCGAACCAGACGACGGCGAAGCCTGCGATGCCGACGAGCACGATGCCGATCAGGAAGAGGATGACGCGGTTCATCGCCGGGATCCTACCGCGGCTAGGATGGTCGGCATCGCATGAGCGCCGACCCGGTCCGCCCCCCGCCCTTCTATTGCCCTGCGTGCGGCAAGAAGCACAGGGCGGACCTGCGTGCCCTGCAGTGCCAGGCCGGTGCGACGGCGCGCGTCACGTGCGCGCGCTGCGAAGCCGTCATGAGCCTGCGCATCGGCGACGACGGCCTGCCCACGTGCGAGATCCTGCAGCAGCCCGCGAAGGACGGCGCCGCCGAGACGGCGGTCGCCACGTCCCCCGGAGGCGCCATGAGCAAGTCGAACATGCCCGTGTCCATCCTCGTCGCCGCCGTCGTCGCGGCGGCGGTCAGCTTCGGCGTCGGACGCCTCACCGCGACCGGCGACGCCCCGACAGCGTCGGCGCCGGACTCGCGCGTCGCCGCACTCGAGCAGCAGCTGGCCATGCTCGCCGGCGACCTGAAGGACGCACGCGCCAAGGCGGAGGCCGCCCAGTCGCTCGCCACGACCGCGCACAACGAGATCCGCGCAGTGACCGGGTCCGTGCAGACGGGCCTGCAGGCCAACGCGGCGAAGGTGACGGCCATCGAGGACGCGCAGGGCAGCTTGGGCAAGGCCTTCGAAGAGATGCAGGGCAAGTACAAGGCGTTCAACGGACGGATCGAGGGCAACTACACGGAGCTGCGCAGCGTGAAGAAGCGCGTGAAGGCGCTGGAGGCTCGCTAGGAGACGTACACGGCGCGACGCACGCGGAACACGAATCCGGTTCGCTCGTACAGCGCTCGTGCCCCCGGGTTGTTGAGGTTGACCGACAGCCAAAGGGACTGAGCGCCGGCCGCGTACGCAGCCTCGCGCGTGTGCTCGATCAGGACGCGGCCGAGCCCGCGCCTCCGGTGGCTCGGGACGACACCCATCTGCACGATCCACGCCTCGCCGTCCTCGATGGCCCCCACCGCGTATCCGACCGGCTTGCCCGCGGCGTAGAGCACGTAGCTGAGATCGGGGCGGAACGCGTCGTGCTCGGTGGCCCACGCGAGCCACTTCTGCTGGGACCAGTGTGGGAAGCCCGGTCTCTCGCGGAAGGCCGCCTCGTACACGGCGAACGCATCGGCCCGACACGTGGGGGACCAGCGGACGAGCTCGTAGGACGCGGGCGGTCCTGCGGCGTCGGCCGCCGTGGGCCCAGCGAGGTCGTCCTCGACGAGCCGCAGCCGCCAGCCGTGTGAGGTGAGGTCCGGCGCGGGAGCGAGACCCCCGCAGCGGATGCGCAGCTCGGGCCCCTCGGCATCGAGCGTCCAGCCGGCAGGCAGCTCGATGGAGCTCACCTCAGCTCGCGGGCCCACGCGTGGACGCCCTCGATGGTGGCGAACACGTGGTCGGGGCGGTCGTCGGATCCCTCGAGGTCGGCTTCGGCCGTCACGCCGCTGAGCACCAGGCAGGATGTGAGGCCGCCGCGGTTGGCCATGCGGATGTCGGTCGCGAGCCGATCGCCGATCGCACACGCTTCACTCGCGGGCACACCCAGGCGGCCGAGCGCGCCCTCGACCATCGTGGCCTCGGGCTTGCCCAGCACGCGGGCCGTGCGGCCGGTCGCGCGCTCGAACAAGGCAAGGAACGCACCGACGTCGGGTACGGGCCCCTCGGGCGTGGGACAGGTGTCGTCGGGATGCGTGGCGAAGAACGGCAGCCCCTTCTGCAGGAACAGCGCGGCTTCCCGCAGCTTCTCGTACGTGAGCTCGGTGTCGTAGCCCAGCACGACGGCCTCGGGATCACGGTCGTCGAGGACGAGCCCCGATGCGTTGAACGCGCGGCGCAGGTCCTGGGTGCCGACGAGGTGAATGCGCGGCGGTCGCTCGCGCGTCGCGAGGTAGTCGATCGTCGCGTCGCCGGCCGTGTAGATCTCGGCAGCGCGCGGATCGAGCCCGGCAGCGGCGAGACGGCGCTGCCAGCCACCCTTGGAAAGCGACGTGTTGTTCGTCAGCCAGAGGAAGGGAATGCCCTCGGCGCGCAGCCACGCGACAAACGCCTTGGCGCCCGGCAGCGCCTCGGGTCCGAGCAAGGTGGTCCCGTCGATGTCGAGCAGGAAGGCCTTCACGATGTCGCGTCCTCCTCCGCGGCGAGGAACGGGTGCTCCCGGACCTCGTCGGGCGTGCCCTCGGTGAGAATCACGCCCTCGTCCATGATCACGAGCCGGTCCGAGATCTCCAGCGCCTCTTCCTGGTCGTGCGTCACGTACAGCACCGTGAAGCCCGTCTGTTCCTGGATGCGGCGGATGTCGCGGCGCATGCGCACGCGCAGCTTGGCGTCGAGGTTGGAGAGCGGCTCGTCGAGCAGCAGGACGTCGGGCTTCATCACGAGTCCGCGCGCGAGCGCGACGCGCTGCTGCTGTCCGCCCGAGAGCTGCGAGGGCTTGCGTTCCTCGAGGCCCTCCAATCCGACGAGGCGGAGGATGTCCATCGTGAGCTCCCGCCGCTCCTGCGTGGAGACGCCGCGTACGCGCAGCGGGTAGGCCGCGTTCTCGAAGACGTTCATGTGCGGCCAGACGGCGTAGGACTGGAACACCATGCCGATGCGCCGTGCCTCGGGCGGTACGAAGGTGCGGGCCTCGGCATCGAACACGACCCGCTCGCCGATGGCGATGCTGCCTGTGTCCGGCTCCTCGAGACCCGCGACGAGGCGGAGCACGGTCGTCTTGCCACAGCCGGAGGCGCCGAGCAGGGAGACGAACGCACCTTGCTCGACGTCGAGGTCGAAGCTCTTCAGCACGTGATTGCCGTCGAAGGACTTGTTCAGGTCGCGGCAGGTGACGGCGCTCATGCTTCTCCCTCACACACCGTAGCGGCCCTTCGAGAGCCGGCGCAGGAGCAGGTTGGATCCGATCACCAGCGCCAGGACGACGGTCGCGAGTACGGACGCCGACGTGGGACTCGCGTAGTCACGCATCTTGAACATCTGCGTGCCCACCGTCTGGGTGTCGGGGCCGATCAGCAGCACGGACATCGTCAGCTCGCTGAAGGACGGCATGAAGACGAGGAACCAGCCGGCCACGATCGACGGCAAGACGAGCGGGATCCAGATGGTGCGCAGGAGGAGCAGGCCGCGGGCGCCGCTCACGCGCGCGGCCTCCGGCAGGGCGTCGTCCACGGTGCCGAGGCCCTCACCGATCGAGCGCGCAGCAAGGGCGACGTACTTGGCCACGTAGGCGATCAGCAGGATCCAGATGGTGTTCGTGAGACGCAGGGGCGTGGTCCAGACCAGGATCAGGCCGAGCGCCAGGACCGTGCCGGGGGTGGCCAGCGGCAGGGCCGCAAGCCCGGACAGCAGGTGACGCCCCTTCGTACGCGTCTTCACCTGCAGCCAGGCGATGAGACCGCCGAGCGCGACGGCCGCCGTGGCGGCGAGAGCCGCAAGGCCCAGGGACGTGAGGATGGCCTCGCTGTTCTCGGGTTCACCGAGCACGGCGAAGTTCTCGAGCGTGAAGTTCGACGGGCTCAGGTCGCCGGCGACGCGCAGGAACCCCGTGACGGCGACCGCGGCGGCCGGGATCAGGATGCCGATCAGCACGAACGCCGTCATCGCGGTGAGCACCAGGCCTCGCGCACGGCCCAGGCGCACGAGGGTCGGACGTGCGGCCTTGCCGGTGAGCACGGCGTGGTGCGCGCCACGTAGCAGCATGGGCACGAGGGCGAAGACGAAGAGGAGGCAGGCGAGGCTACTCGCCGTCGCCATGCCGCCGAGTCCGCTCGCGTAGGCATCGAAGATGCTGGTGCTGAGGAAGTCGAGCCGCGCGGCGTTGCCGATGAGCACGGGCGCACCGAAAGCCGATGCCGTCGCCATGAAGACCAGGCCGCCGCTGGCGATCATGGCCGGCCGCATCAGGGGCAGGGCCACGTCCTTGAGCACGCGCCACGTGCCCGCGCCGCTCATGCGTGCGGCGTCCTCGAGGGACGGATCGGCGCTCTCGAGCGCGGCGCGGACGGTGAGGTAGACGTAGGGGTAGAAGCTCAAGCCCAACACCCACGTGAGGCCGGTCATCGAGTAGATGTCGAGCGTGCCCTCCCCCAGCAGCTGGTTGAGCAGGCCGACGCTGGGGTTGGCGAGCGTGATCCACGCGACCGCCGCGATGTAGGGCGGGATGATGTAGGGGATCGTGAGCGTGGAGCGGAAGAAGCCCTTCCACGGCAGGTCCGTGCGCGTCGTGAGCCAGGCCAGGGTCGTGCCGAGCAGGACCGCGAACAGCGTCGTGCCGACTGAGAGATGCAGCGTGCCCAGCAGAGCGTCGACGGCCTCAGGCGATGAGACCGTCTCCAGAAGCTGGGAGTCGGACTCGAGCGCGCGCGAGATGACGAGGCCGAGAGGGAGAATGCCCAGCACGGCGACGGCGGCCACGGCACAGAGGAATCGGCCTCGGGCGCGACTGCGCATGGGGCGCTCTAGCGCATGATCGCGCGGAAGCGCTTCTTGATGGCGTCTCGCTCGCTCTTGACCTGGCTGAGCGCCTCCTGGGTCCAGGCGTAGACCTTCAGCTCCTTGAAGCCCTTTGCCCCGGCAGGGGCCCTGTACGTGGGCAGCGGCGAGTACATGAACCGGTCCACGACCACGTCCTGGATGGCGGCGGAGAAGAAGAAGTCGTAGATCTCCTTGGCCAGCTCAGGCTGGTCCGTGCTCTTGAGGATCGCGATCGGACTGGGCACGGGAATCGCCCCGTCGTCGGGGTACACCACCGTGATCGGCGCTCCCCTCTGCAGGCTCGGTAGCAGGTTCTCGAGCAGGATGATGGCCACCGGGCGCTCGCCCGTCTCCAAGCGGTGCAGCGTGGGGCCGTTTCCGCCGGCCGAGAGCATGTCGTTCTTCCGCAGCTTCTCGAAGTACTCCCAGCCGAGCCTGCGGGAGAGCGCGGCGACCGTCGTGAAGGTCGTGCCGGACTTCAGCGGGTCGGGCATGGTCAGCTTGCCGGCGTAGCGCGGGTCGGCGAGGTCGGCGAACGACGTCGGATGCTGATCCTTGGGCACACGATCGTGGTTGACGGCGATGACCATGAGCGGCACGCGAACGGTGGCGTAGGCGTGTTGGGCATGGCGCAGGCTGGCGGGCACGTCCCGCGCGGCCGGCGAGTCGTACGCAAGCAGGAGTTCCGCCTCGGCGAGCTGTGCGTAGTAGAAGGGGTCCGAGGTCAGGAGGATGTCGCAGGGCGTGCGCCCGGCCTCGATCTCGGCCGAGAGCCGGCCGGCGACGATCTCGCTGCCGGCCTGGTACCAGCGGATATCCACGCCCGGGAAGCGCTCTTCGAGCGCGGGCTGCATCTCCTTGATCACTTCCTCGTAGACGGAGGTGTAGATGTAGACGGCGTCGTCATCGCCGCCGCACGCGGGCAGGACGAGTAGCAGGAGAGCAGCGATCAGGCAGCGCATGGCCGGGAGGGTACCCGCGGGGGGCGTGGCATGCGATGGGTCGGCGCCAGCACCGGGTGGCTCGCGGGCGGGCCTGCGGCCTCTCGCTCCGCTCGCGGCCTTGGGCCGCCCCTACAAGGTCACCGCGACGGGCTCGGCGGCTCCACTTCACACAACCTCCGGTTGTGTGAAGTGGTGGCGGAAACTGGATTCGAACCAGTGAAGGCAAAGCCAACAGATTTACAGTCTGCCCCCGTTGACCACTTGGGTATTCCGCCACGCGTGTGAATGAACGTCGTCGCAGTGGCGCGTACGCCGACCGCGGCGCGGGATTCTACCTCCCGACCTCCGCGCGCCCCGGAATTTCGGCGTAGCCTGCCCGCGTACCGACTGGATCCGCCCCCCATGCCGCTCGCCACACGCCGTCCCCGCCGCCTCCTGCTCCCAGGCCTGCTGGCCTTCGCCCTGCTCAGCGCCGGGCTCGCCGTCGCCCGTGCGGACGAGGAGCAGCCGGCCTTCGAGCCCGACGCCCAGCGCGGCTACCGGCACATGCTCGACAAGGGCTTCGTGCCGTCCACGCTCGACAAGGAGGTCCTCGAAAACCTGTGGCAGGCCTGGCCCGAGGAGGAGCGTGCCGAGGCGGAGAAGGCCGACGCGAAGACCCGCCGCAAGCTCGTCTTCGCCCGCTACGGCTTCACGCAGCGCCCCGACGATCCGGACGGGCCGCCGCTGCAGCTCGCCGTCACCAAGGCAGGCGGCTACCACATCAACTGCTTCACCTGCCACGGTGGCCAGGTGGCAGGTCGCGAGCAGCCCGGCCTGCCCAACGCCCACATTGCGCTCCAGAGCCTCGTGGAGGACGTGCGCACGGTGCGTCGCAAGCTGGGTCGGCCCATCCGGGCGAGCGACATCGCCGCGAGCATGATCCCGCACGGCAACACGGTCGGCACGACGAACGCCGTCGTGTTCAGCATCGTGCTGCTGCAGTTCCGCGACAAGGACCTCAACGTGGTACCGCCGCAGCGTCGGCTGCGTCTCCCCCACCACGACCTCGACGCGCCTCCGTGGTGGCACTACAAGCGCCGGACCCACCTGTACATCGACGGCTTCACGCCCGTGGGGCACCGCTCGTTGATGCAGTTCATTCTCGTACCGCAGAACTCGCGCGAGAAGGTCCGCGAGTACGAGAACGACTTCAAGGACATCGAGGCGTGGATCAAGACGGTCGAAGCGCCCAAGTACCCGTATCCGATCGACACGAAGCTCGCGGCATCGGGCGAGAAGGTCTTCCGCGCGAGCTGTGCGTCCTGCCACGGCACATACGGCGAGGGTGGCGGCTATCCGAACCGCCTCGTGCCGATCGCGAAGCTGGGCACCGACCGCGCGCGGCTGGACGCGATCCTGACGTCGGACCGCGAGACCTACTCGAAGAGCTGGTTCACGAACTACGACCCGAAGGGCGTGCGCACCGATCCCGGTGGCTACGTTGCACCTCCGCTGGACGGCATCTGGGCGAGCGCGCCCTACCTCCACAACGGAGCGGTACCCACGCTGCACCACCTGCTCTTCCCCGACGAGCGTCCGAAGGTCTGGCGTCGCAGTCCCACGGGCTACGACACCGAGCGTGTCGGACTGCAGGTCGAGACGGCCGAGAAGGTGCCGGAGTCCAAGACGAAGCACGAGCGGCGTCAGTGGTTCGACACGACCGGTCACGGCAAGTCCGCGGCAGGCCACGACTTCCCCGCGAAGCTCAGCAAGCCCCAGCGCCGTGCGCTGCTGGAGTACCTCAAGACCCTCTGAGCGCGCCCCCGGCGTAGACTGCCTGCACGGGAGTGGAGCGATGCGCCGGATGCTGCTGTTGGTGCTGGTGGCCTTGGCCGTGGCACCTCCGCCTCCGGCCGGGGCGAAGGACGAGCCCCCGCCGCCCGTCCCCACGAAGCGCCACAGCGACCCCAAGAACCAGCACAGCTTCAAGCTGCCCGTCACGTGGTCCGTCTCGACGCCCAATCGGAAGTTCAACGAGGGCTGCGCGATCTACCTCGACGTCGAGCTGCCGGACGGCGGCGGCGCCTTCTACATGGAGCTCTACCACCTGCCGGGGCTCTGCGCTCCGATCCCGCAGTCCTACTGGGAGAAGCCCGTTCTCTGGAAGCGCGAGAACGCCGACGACGCGACGGTGGCGCTCGAACCGCTCCCCCATCTACGGCTCGACCTGCACCGCGGCTCCGAGGAGATGATCCGTGTCCACACGTACCGGCTGATCCGAGGACGCGGCTTCACGCTCGTCGCGGAATGTCCGGCGAAGCTCTGGCCGGTGATTCGCGACGCGTACTTCGCGGCCTGCAAGACGGTCGAGACGCGCCTGGGCCCCTGGCCTGATCCTCCGAAGGGCTACGACCGGAGCGAGAAGGACGGCTTCACGTGGTACGTGCATCCGCAGGCCAAGCGGAAGGACGTGAAGGACTACCAGGCGTACTTCCGCAAGATGGAGCGGGAGTTCCGCAAGCGACACGGGAAGTTCGCCAAGGAGCCCCTCAGCGAGTACGCGATCGTCTTCCACCCGTCGAAGGCGACGGCGGAGGCGTTCCTCGCCGGCGCCGGCGGCCGCTCGGGCCACGTCAGCCACGTCGTGGAGCGCCGCATCTTCGCCGTCCCGCTGATGCTCCACAACCCGACCGCCACATCCGATCTGCGCCTGACGATCTGGGGCTTGTTCCTGGCGCGGCGCTACGGGGCGCCGTACCCGCCGTGGATGTACGACGGCGAGACACTGCTGCAGTACGTGGAAGGCAGCGAGGGCGCGCCGTTGCCGCAGGCGACGGACTGGCTGCTGGAGCAGCCCGAGCGCATCGAGATCCCGTTCACGATCGACGAGGGCAAGCCGGAGGGCGATCCCGAGGTCGCCCGCAAGCGACAGGCGATCTACATGGCGCTCTTCCAGACGGGACCGCTGAAGTACCGCAAGGCCTACAAGCGCTACCTGCGGGCGATCGGCGAGGGCGAGGACTGGACGGTGGCCGCCACGGAGCACCTGCTCTCCCTGGACCTCACGAAGATGCGGGCGGACGCGGAGAAGCTGCTCGCGAAGATGCGCAAGGCCTCCGGCAACTAGCCGGTCCTGCGTCCTGGTGCCCAGGTCGCTTGCGGATTCCCGCGGTTCCGTCCCGCAGGCTGCCCTGCGATGGGCGTTTGGGGGCGGCTCGGCCCGGCACGCGGCTTGCGCCCCGACGGGCAGCCCACGGAGCGCGTGAACCGAGCACGCGCCCTCACTCCGGAGCCCGTGGGCTGTTGCTGATATCCGGAGAACGAACGATGGAACTGTTGAAGACACGTCGCTGGGATCCCATGGCCTTCCCCTTCGGCCACGCGCTCAAGGACTTCTGGCGTGCTCCGCTGGACGAGTCCATCGAATTCATGCCACCGATGGACCTGCGCGAGGTGGACGACGCCTTCGTGCTCAACGCCGAGCTCCCCGGCATGAAGAAGGAGGACATCACGGTCTCGTGCGAGGCCGGCGTCCTGCGGATCTCGGGCGAGAAGAAGCTCGAGGCGGTCCAGAAGAAGGGTGACTACTACCGGGCAGAACGCCGCTTCGGACGCTTCACGCGGGAGTTCTTCCTCGGCAAGGAAGCCGATGTCGACCTCGCGGAGGCCCAGTTCAAGGACGGCGTCCTGTCCATCCGGCTCCCCAAGAAGGAGTCGGCCAAACCCAAGCGGATCGAACTCAACTGACGACCGCTCACGGCGCGCGCGCCACCGCTCTGCTCCCCCCTGCCCCTCTCGGCGCGCGCGCCACTTCACTCCCCAGGGGGGATCAGTAGCGCTTCCACTGCTCTTGGAGGTAGCAGCTCGTCAGCTGGAGGACGCCACCCGCCTTCTCGCCGACGCGTCCGCCCACGACGGCAATTTCGCCCGGCGCGTGCTCTTTCACCATGCCGCCGATGTGCGTACCGAAGACGCAGTGCACCCGTGCGCCATCGCCCGCCTCCAGATCCAGGGAGGCTCCGCCCTCAGGCTTGGTGTGGGTACGGAGGACGACGCCGCGCACCACCACGGCGCGGTCCACAGCGCCGGGGCGCAGGAACAGCGACTCGGCTTCGACCGGCGTGAGCTTCCGGTAGGGATCCAGCCACTTCGCGTCCGTACGCAGCTTGCCCATCTCGTCGAGAACCTTGTCGACGGTCCCACTGCATCGCTCGAGCATCGTGTGGATGAGCACGAGGCTGACGACCATGAGTACGACGCCGACGCCTACGAGCACCTTGAACGTGACGTCGCTCGCGCGCGTCTCGGGCTCCTTCGGCGGGATCGGGTAGGGCTCGCCCATGAGGTTGGCGGTCGCGTCCGCGAGGTGGAGTGGAGCCCCCGCCCAGACTCGAACTGGGAACCGCGGATTACAAATCCACTGTTTTACCAATTAGAACTACAGGGGCTCGTCAGTAGGACCGCCCCCTCTTGTACCGCTCCCGGCGGGCGTGTCTACCGGAACCGCGGTTCCTGCTCTTGTAGGTGGGCAGTTGCATGCCGCAGTTGCCGCAGACCATTCTCAGGTTGGTGGCGCGCTGATCGAGGGGATTGCCATTGATGTGATCCAGCTCGAGGGGAATCGGCCTCCGTCGCCACGTTCTTCGGCTGCAGATCGAGCACCGATGTCCATGAAGGTCGAGCAGGACGCGACGGATGAACCTGGGGCCTCGTCCGCAGAACGTGCCCGTGGAGAGGTGATGAGCCCGGTCGCGCTGGTACCGATGGTCACTCTGGCACTGATTGCTGCAGTACGTGTAGCTGCGACGCGCGGGCGTCCGCCCGCAATGTAGGCACCGCTGGGACGGCATGACGGCCTCCACGCGGTCTACGAGGCGAGCCCGATTCTACGGCGCTCTAGCCCAACACGTCCCGGATCCGTGCCCGGTGGGCCTCGATCGCGGCGCGCACCTCGTCCAGATGTGCGCCGCCGAACCGGCGGCGCACGTGGCGGGCGAGCTCGAACGCCACCACGGCCTCCGCCACGATCGCCAGGCGCGGCACCGCCGTCACGTCGCTGCGCTCCACGCGTGCGGGAGCCGCCTCGCCCGTACGGAGATCCACGCTCGGCAACGCCTGGCGCAGCGTCGCGAGCGGCTTCATCGCCGCACGGAGCACGATCGGCTCGCCGTTGCTCATGCCGCCTTCGATGCCGCCCGCGTTGTTGCTGCCGCGCCCGGGAACGCCGGACTCTCCCGGCACGATCACGTCGTGCAGCTCGGAGCCGAGGACCGTCGTCGAGCCGAAGCCCAGACCAATCTCGACGCCCTTCACCGCCTGCACGCCCATCAAGGCGGCACCGAGCCCCGTCGACAGCTTCGTTGCCGGACGCTCGTGTCCGCCGAGCCCGGCGGGCACACCGGTCGCCACGACCTCGACGATGCCGCCGAGCGTGTCGCCCGCCTTCTTCGCCTCGGCGATACGCGCGACCGCCTCGGCCTGTGCGTCCGCGTCACCCAGCGCGTGCAGCTCGCTCTCGTCGCGCCGCGCGCGTGCGGCCTCCAGGTCCGCGTCCGGGTCGCCATGCACCTCGATGCCGTGGATGGTGGCCGTGTGTCCGAGCACGTGGATGCCCAGCGCCTCGAGGAACTCGGCCGCGATGGCGCAGCCCGCCACGCGCGCCGCCGTCTCGCGTGCGCTCGAGCGCTCGAGGACATCGCGCGCGTCCGTGATGCCGCGGTTCAGGGCGCCGGCGAGATCCGCGTGCCCCGGACGGGGCGTGTGCACAGGCGGGAGGGACTCGTACGTCTTGTCCCGGTTCTTGATCTGGAGCGCGATCGGGTTGCCCGTCGTCCGGCCGTCGCGCACCCCGGCCGTGAAGTGCACCTCGTCGCGCTCGGTGCGCTGCCGCGGGCTGGCCCCGGCACCGCCTTGACGAGCCTTGAGGCGCGCATTGATGTAGGCCTCCGACACGGGCGATCCGGCGGGCATCCCCGCCACGATCGCGCTGAGCATCGGGCCGTGGCTCTCGCCTGCGGTTTCGATCAAGAGTTCCATGCGGCCGGCCAAGGTACGATGGAAGCCGTGCTCCGACCCGGAGAGGAGCCAACGATGAACTTCAACCCCTCACCCAGCCCGGGGGATCCCAAGCCCAAGGGCCGGACGTCGGAGGGTAGCGGCGCACGCGGTGGCATCGCCGGCCGCGTCGAAGCCGCCTCGAAGATGCACGCCCCCGCGCCCAAGGGAAAGGGCCTCGTGATGATGATCCTCGGGGTCGCCGTGCTCGGCGCCCTGATCTGGGACTTCACGGGCCGAGGCGCCGCGAGCCGCGCCGTGGGCCGCTCGGCCGGCAACGCCGAGCGCCCGGTCGCGCCCTCGCGGCCCGACGGCGAGCCCGGCCGGCCTGCTCCGGGCGCGCCTGACGCCGACGGCCCCCTCCAGATCCAGCTGCGCATCGGCAACGCCACGCTCGCCATGAGCGCCGCCGACGCCGTCGCGCGCTTCGGCTCCGCGGAGGGCGAGGACCGCGCGACGTTCCGCGCGCAGGTGCTCGAAGCGCTGGTGAAGCCAGCCGGTCTGAAGGGTCGGGCCGGCACGGAGGCGTTCGAGACGGCCGCCCGCTTCGTGCGCGACGCGGAGCCGGCCAGCCAGAAGCACCTCCTGCAGCTCAAGCTGCGCGCGCTCGTCGCACTGACGGACGACACTCGCGCCCCCGCCGCGATCCTCTTTCTGAAGCAGCTGCCCGAGAGCGGCGGCGCCGAGGCCATGGCCCTGCTCGACGAGGTGATCCTGGACGACGCACGCCCCTTGCGCGTGCGCATCGAGGCCGCCCGAGCACGTGGCACCGAGGGTCGTCCGCCGGAGCTCGAGAAGCTCCTGAAGGACCCGGCGACGCATCCGTCGTTGGTGGACGCGCTGGGCGGCTAGCCCCGCTCACGGCCTCTCGGCGCGCACGTAGTGCCCGCCGCCGAGTCTCGCGATCGACGCCATGAGCGGGCTGTCCTTCCGGCCCAGCACGACGCAGTGCAAGACGGAGAGCGCCGGGTCGAGCCGGTCGAGCTTCTCTGCCACCACGCGCGTGGGCAGCGCGCCCATGTTGTCGCGGCCATCGCTGACCGTGATCATCGTGACGGGCTCGCGAAACGCCTCCTTGGCGTCCTGCTTCGCGCGCACGCGGCGGTCGAGGATCTTCAGACCCGCATTGAGCGGCGTGTAGACGTCGGTGCGTCGTCCGGGCTGCAAGCCGCGGAGGAACTTCACGAGGTCCTCCTTGTTCGCGGGTGATGCCGCCACCATCCGCCCCTGGCGCCACATGTGGACCTGGTCGGAGAAGAAGAGCGCCGCCACGCGCACGTCGCTACCGAGCAGTGCCACTGCCTTCGTGAGCTGCTGCTTTGCGCGGTTCACGCCGCCGGAGCCGACCGATCCGGAGATGTCGACGACGAAGACGATGTCCTTGGCCGTGAGCGGCAAGCCGTAGAAGCGCGGATGGAGCGAGCGCGTCGTGTGCGGGGCCGGCTCCGTGACCTCGCCCCCACTGCTCACGCTGGGGCCGGCGTCCTTCGGACGCTTCGCGAGCCACGCCTGGTGCCAGGCTTTCCACGCCTTTGCGTCGTAGCCGTGGGCCGCGCCGCTGATCGCCTCGAGCGACTCCGCCGCAGCCGAGCGCACGATCGGGCTCTTGTCGCCGAGGCGCTCCAAGAGGAGCGGCACCGCATCGTGCTTCCGGCGGTCGCGCAGGATCAGGAGCAGCTCGGCGCGGAACGCCGCGCTGGTCTCGGTGGCGAGGATGCGCCCTAGTGCCTCCAGCTCGTCGGCGCCGCCGCCGAGGACCTCACGACGCGCCTGCGCCTGCACGGCCGGATCACGGTCCTGCTGCGACGTCAGGATCACGGGGATCCACGCGTGTTCGTGCCGCATGCGAGCCAGCGCGCGGATCATCAAGCGGCGGACCTCGGAGGTGCCGTCGCCGTCGAGCGCCTTGCGCAGCGCCTTCGCCGCAGTCAGCTGCTCGGATCGGGAGAGCCGCTTGCCGAAGCGGCCGATGTCGTTGACCGCCTCCCGCAGCCGCTCGACGTCGTCCTTCTTGAGCGCACGCTTCAGCTTCGCCAGCAGCGCCTGGTTCGAGAGCTCGTCCGCACTGGACGCAACGGGGGCCGGCAGTAGCAACAAGAAGGCGATCAGGACCAGGAGAAGCGTGCGCACCGGTGCTTGAGAACGTCCCGTGGAGCGTGACGCTCCATCGTATCCGCCTTGGCGGTACGTCCGCGTTACTTGGTCTCTTGCGGCAGCTTGCTCTCGGCGTTGCGCAGGCCGATCTGCAGATTGCGCCGGACCGACGGATCGAGCCCCTCGATCTTCAGCAGGCGGCGCATCTCGTCCACCGCCTGCTTGCCGCCGATGTTGGAGAGCGCGACGGCGATGTCGCGCTGCCGCGTCCCCGCCTGCCCCTCGAACATCTCGCCCAGACGCGGGACGTACTCCTCGGCCTTCGAGCCCATGCGGCCCATGGCGCGGATGGCGGCGGTCTGGACGGTGTCATCGCGGTCCGCCAGGGAGCGGACGATGACGGGCAGACTCGGCGCGTGGCCCGCGGTGCCCAGGGCCTCGAGCAGGCTCGCCTTGGCCTTCGTAGGACGCGGGTTGTTGTCGGCCTCGCCCAGCGCCCGCGACAGCAGCGCTCCGACCTTGGGGTCGGCCGAGCTCATGCGCTGGATCGCGGTGAGCGCACGCTCGCCGAAGACCCCGGGCTCGCCGGCCTTCTTCAGGAGGTACCCCGTGGCCTCGACGTCGGCGATGCGGCCGAGGGCCTTGATCGCCATCGCACGGACGTCGTCGGAGACGCCGCTGCGGTCGAGCCCCATGAGGGGTGCGGTCATGGCCGACGCGCCGGGGCGCATCACCATCGCGATCAAGGCGCGCTGGACCTTGGGCGAGCCCTCGCGCTTGAGCGCGTCGGCGACGATCTCGGCGGCCGCCTTGTCGGTGCTGACGTCCAGCGACTGCAGAACATGCATCTGCACGTCGCTGGGGTTCTTCACGCGCTGCAGGTACTCGACGAGCGCGCGTGCCGCTTCCGGCCCGCCGCGCTTGCCGATGGCGCGCAGGAGCGGCACGTCCTTCTGGGTGTCGCCGGCGAGGCTGCTCTCGAGACGTCGCGCGATCTCGTCGCTGTCGCCGCCCGGCATCTTCCAGATTGCCTCGAGCGCCGCGCGTACATGACCCGACGGCGCCTCGGCACGCTCGAGGACCTCGAAGAGGTCTTCGACGAAGGTCTCGTCGCGCAGCTGCGCAAAGACGTGCATGACCTGGAGACGCTTGCCGCCCTCGAGCTCGCGCAAGATGACGCCGCGTAGATCCTCCGGGATGCGCTCGCCCGGCTGCATGAGGCCGACGATCTTCGCGACCTTGCGCCAGTCGTCGACGCGGTCCCCGCCGAGCATGCGCCGGAGTTCCGACTCGCGTACGGCCGGATCCGAGTAGTCGATGCCCGACGGCTCGCGCGCACGGACCAGGCTGTTGCCGCCACCGCCGTTCGTGCCGCCGGGACGCATGGGCGCGCGCCCGTTGTTCATGGGCGGTGCCGTGCCGCGCGCCGAGAGACCCCCGTCGGGATCGCCCCGCGAAGAGCTCCCGCCATCCGCCGTCAGGTCGTCTCCGCCGCGGGATACGTCCGCGTCGTCGTCGCCGAGCACGACGTACGCCACGCAGGCCAGGGCCACGAGGCCGAGCAACATCAGGCCGAATCGGGCTCGGGACGCCATGCCAATCGCCTTTCGAGGGATCCAGGGACGCGGCGCCGATGCGCCGCCGCTGCCAATTGGACGCGATCCTGCGGGCGCCATCCCGCAGAAAAGCCCTGACAGCCTCATCTTGATCGGCGTTCCGCCCCGTCCAGGTTGACCGCGAGCGCGGAATCGGCGCGGGAGCGTCGGCCCGGGCGGGCAGCATCTGCGCATGCAGAGCGTCCACGCCCGCGCCCCCGTCCGCATCGACCTGGCCGGCGGCACGCTCGACATCTGGCCGCTGTACCTGGCGCTCGGCGGCGTCGTGACCGTGAACGTCGCCCTGGATCTGCCGGTCGAGGCACGCGTGACGTCGCGCGATGACGACGCCATCCACCTGCGGAGCGAAGACCTCGGGCGCGAGGCGAGCTACGCGAATCTCGAGGCTCTCGACGCTGCGTGCGCGGCACGCGCCTGCCCCCTTCCGCTCCTCTCGGAGGCGGTGCGCGCCGTGTGCCCCGAGGGCGGCCTCACCCTCACCACCTCCGCAACGCCGCCCGCGGGCAGCGGCCTCGGCACATCGTCCGCGCTATTGGCGGCCACGACGGGCGCGCTGCTCGCGGCGTGCGACCGTCCACGTCCCGCCCGTGAGCTGCAGCCGCTGGCCCAGGACATCGAGACGAGCCTGCTGCAGGCGCCCACGGGTCATCAGGACTACCTGCCGCCCCTGCTCGGCGGCTGCCTGGCAATCGGGGCCGGCGTCGGCGGGCTGGACGTCCGTCCCCTCCCCGTCGATCTCGGCGCCCTCGCCGCGCGCCTGCGCCTCGTCTACACGGGCGAGCCGCACGAGTCGGGGCTCACGAACTGGGGCGTCGTGAAGGGCTGGCTCGACGGCGACCCGACCACCCGCAGCGCCTTCGCCGCGCTGCGCGAGCACGCGTTCCGCACAGAGGAAGCACTGCGGGCGGGCGATCTCGATGCCGCCCTGGACGCGATCCTGGCCGATGGCGCCGAGCGCCGGCGGATGGCCCCCGGCGTGACGACCCCCGGGATCGACGCCCTGGACGCGGCCGTGAGGGACGCCGGCGCGCGGGGCACGAAGATCTGCGGCGCGGGCGGCGGGGGCTGCGTCCTGGTCGTGCTCGAGGACACGGCCGGCGGGTCGGCCGTCGACCGCGTGCTCGCGGAGGGACCCTGGGAGCCCCTGCCGGTGCGCCTCACGGCGGAGGGCCTACGGCTGGAGTCCTGAGCGGGCGCACGGTTCCGGGCTAGGGCGACTGGCCGCCTGGGATATGCTGCTGCGCGAGACGCCGCCCATGAAGAAGCCCCTCACGCCCCTCGAGTCCGCCACCCTGAGCACGATCGTGGACACCCAGCACGAGTCGGATGGCTGGCTGGACCTCACGCGCGTCTGCAGCCGCACGGCGCGCCACCTCGGCGATGTGCGCCAGGCCGTCGCCCGCCTCGTCCGGTACAAGCTGGTCGAGATCGACGAAGAGGCGCCGAACACCGAGCGCTGGATCAAGTTCTCGCTGCCCGAGCAGCCCGTAGCGGACTGACCCCGACGGGCGCGGGCGGATCTCCGGGAGGAGGACCCCGATGGACCCGTTCATCCGCGACCTGCCCAAGGCCGAGCTGCACATGCACATCGAGGGCTCCCTCGAGCCCGAGCTGATGTTCCAGCTTGCCCAGCGCAACGACATCGAGCTGCCCTACGGCTCGGTCGAGGAGATCCGCGCGGCGTACGAGTTCTCGAACCTGCAGGACTTCCTCGACATCTACTACGCCGGCGCGGGCGTCCTGCAGACCGAGCAGGACTTCTACGACATGACGTGGGCCTACCTCGAGCGCGCCAAGGCCGACACCGTGCGGCACGTCGAAATCTTCTTCGACCCTCAGACCCACACGGACCGCGGCATCGCGTTCGAGACGGTGGTGACGGGCATCCACCGCGCGCTGGTCGACGGCCGCGACGAGCTCGGCATCTCGTTCCGCCTGATCCTCTGCTTCCTGCGCCACCTCTCGGCGGAGGCCGCCATGCACACGCTCGAGATGGCGCTGCCCTATCGCGAGTGGATCACCGCCGTGGGGCTCGACTCCTCGGAGGTCGGCCATCCGCCGGAGAAGTTCCGCGACGTCTTCGACCGCGCGCGTGCCGAGGGCTTCCTCACCGTCGCGCACGCCGGCGAGGAGGGACCGCCCGCGTACATCGAACAGGCGCTCGATCTGCTGCACGTCGAGCGCATCGATCACGGCGTGCGCTGCCTGGAAGACGACGCGCTCGTCGAGCGCCTCCGCGAGGCGCAGGTGCCGCTCACCGTCTGTCCGCTCAGCAACGTGAAGCTGCGCGTCTTCGACCGCATCGAGGGCCACAACCTCGCCCACCTGATGGCGCGCGGCCTGAAGGTCACTGTCAACTCCGACGATCCCAGCTACTTCGGCGGGTACGTGGGTGCGAACTACGAGGCCGTCGCCAACGGCCTGGGGCTCGCACGCGAGGACCTTGTCACGCTCGCGCGCAACTCCTTCGAGGCGTCCTTCCTGTCGGACGAGGACAAGGCCGCGTACGTCGCCGAGGTCGAGGCGTACGCCGCGGAACGGTCATGACGGCACGAAGCGGATGACGCGCGCGTCGTTCGGCAGCGTCTCGAGACGCATCGGGATGCGCTTGCCCTCGGCCCACAGCGGGGTCAGGTCGTCGTAGTGCGGTGAGCCGATGTGGCCGGACTGGCCGCCGAAGGTGATCATCTCCGCCTCCTCGGGCGCACCGAGGTCGACGACGTGCAGGTAGGACTGCCCCACGACCATCGGTCCAGGCCGCGAGTGGAAGTACTGGCCCGAGCGGATGCTGTACGGACCGCCGTCCAAGGGCAGCGGACCGCGGTTGAACGTCACGTCCAGCGGCGCCGTGGACCCTGCCGGGTGCTTCAGCGTGAGCGTGTGCACCGCGCCCCACGGCGCGTCGAGATCCAGCCCGCGCGCCTGCAGGTCGCGCGCGGTCGACTCCAGCGCGTCGAGCAGCAGCGCCGGCCGCTCGGACGGCGGCGCCCACTGGCTGGCATCGTCCGCGAA
>JASJDY010000220.1 GCA_030065025.1 Planctomycetota bacterium | reverse complement strand
ATCAGGTATGCGTCGCGCAGGTCCTCGGCCTTGTGGAGGATGTTCTTCTGGCTCGCGAGAGCTTTCTCCAGCCACTCGATGCGGTTCCTGATCTGGCGGTCCTTCCAGTCCTGCTTCAGCTCGAGGTAGCTCTCCGTCAGCGCATCGGCTACGCGCTTTGCGAGGTGCGGGTCGTTGCTGCGTGCGCCGAGGTGCACGATCCCGGTCCACGTTCCCACCTGCTCGGCGAACGCCATGCCGCGAACGAACGCCGCCGCTTGTCCCTTGGTCTGAAGCCGGAGCACGAAGCGCCGCCCGGCAGGCGGCGGAGAGTCCTCGATCGGCTCGAGGCGGATCTGCTCACCGAGCACTTCGATCTGCGCACCGACATCCGGCTTGTACTCGAACGGCCCCCACGCTTCAGCCCCCTCCGGGACCTTCACCGTGAACGACTGTCCCTCCGCATCGAACGTGACGTCGAAACGCCCGCTCTTCTCGGGCATGGGCTTGCCGATGACCCGCGCACTGAGGCGCGCAGGCTCCGCGCCCTCGCCGTAGTCCCGCATGAGGGACTCCCAGGGGCGATACGCGTGTTCCTGCTGGATGATGACGCCGGCCCCGGCGAGCACAGCGGCCCGCTCCGCGACGCTGAACGACCCCATCACCTCCAGCTCGGCATCGACGTTCGCCTGCGGGTCGGCAAGCGTCACGTCCGCCAGCGGATCACTCGCCATGCGGCCCGTCTCGAGTTGGATCATGGCGCGCGACTCGAACGACGGTCGTGCGAAGAGCGCCTGGGCCCCCACCAGTCCGGCGACCACGAGGAACGCGAGCGAGGCGGAGAGCCAGCGGTCGCGCAGGATGTCCAGGTACTGGAAGAAGGAGCGCGGAGGTCCGTGTCCCTCTGAAGTTCGATTGCTGCGCGGAGCGATCATGCGTCGGTCTCCAGAGGTGCGAGGGCACGGAACTGGGCGTGCGCGCGTTCGAGATCGCGCAGCTGCGAGGGGCGGTGCAGATCACTGCCCGCACAGGCGTAGTGCCCCTCCGCGAGCAGCCAGCGCGCGACGCGGCGCGCGGGGCGCCCGTAGGTCCCGGCCAAGGACATCAGGTCGAGCTGCAGGCGCCAGCCTGCCTCCATCCAGCGGACGGCCCTGTTCGGATCGTGCTGGACTGCATGCACGCGCTCGGGGTGCGCCATCACGGGGGTCAATCCGCGCTCCGCGAGGCGCGCGGCAAGCCCCTCGACACCGATCACCGGATCGCGCGCGGGGAGCTCGATCAGCACGAACTCCGCGGGCGACTCGTCACCATGCGCACTCCACGATAGGAGCTCGGTCCCGCGCTCGACGGCGTCGAGGAACGGCTCGCCGTAGTAGTGCTCGGCGCTCGGGTGCAGCCTCAAGGGGACGCGCAGGCGGTCGAGGTGTGCCTGCAGTGTGAGCGTGTGCTCGCGCACCTCGTCGGGCGACAGATCGATGCCCCAGCGGTGCTGGTGCGGCGTGACGTGGACGTCCTCCACCCCCAGACGCGCGAGCGCCTGGGCCATGATCGTGCTCTCGGCACGATTGCGGCTGCCGTGGTCCAGACCGGGCAGCAGATGGCAATGGACATCGGTCGCGAGCATATCGCTGGCGGGTCCTCCCCCAGGGCCGTGGATTCGTTCATCGTAGGCACTGCACCCCACGTTCCCGAGATCCAAGTTTCCGCCCCCCACAGGTCGCTGACGGTGGGCAAATCGGCCTCTGGGGAGCCTGGGAGGGCCGTGCTACCGTCTCGCGCGGACGTCGGAGGAGACGGGCATGGGTTCCAGGTCGGCACTCGTCAACGGGGCGGGCGGCTTCATCGGCAGCCACCTCGTCAAGCGCCTCAAGCGCGAGGGCTACCGGGTCCGCGGCGTGGACCTGAAGCGACCCGAGTTCGCCCCCACCGAGGCGGACGAGTTCATCGTCGGTGATCTGCGCGAGCCCGAGGTCGTCCAGGCCGCGGTCGACGGCGTCGATGAGGTCTACCAGTTGGCCGCGGACATGGGCGGCGCCGGCTACATCTTCACCGGCGAGCACGACGCCTGCGTCATGCACAACTCGGCGCTGATCAACCTCAACACGCTCGAGTTCGGCCGGCTGGCCGGGGTGCAGCGCTACTTCTACTCCTCGTCGGCCTGCATCTATCCCGAGCACAACCAGCTCGATCCGGACCATCCGGTCTGCGAGGAGTCGAGCGCGTACCCCGCCGCACCCGACAGTGAGTACGGCTGGGAGAAGCTCTTCAGCGAGCGGCTCTACCTCAGCTACATGCGCAACTACGGGCTCGATGTGCGCATCGCCCGCTACCACAACATCTTCGGCCCGGAGGGCACGTGGCAGGGAGGCCGCGAGAAGGCTCCCGCCGCGTTGTGCCGCAAGGTCGCCGAGGCCGAAGACGGCGACTCGATCGAGATCTGGGGCGACGGCGAGCAGACGCGCTCGTTCCTCTACATCGACGAGTGCGTCGAAGGCACACGCCGGCTCATGGACTCCGACTTCCCCGGCCCGGTGAACATCGGTTCCGAGGAGATGGTGACGATCAACGACCTCGCCACGATCGCGATGGAGATCGCCGGCAAGCAGCTGACCATCGAGCACATCGACGGGCCGCTGGGCGTGCGCGGACGCAACTCGCACAACGCGCTCATCGCCGACAGGCTCGGCTGGCAGCCTTCGCGCCCCTTGCGGGAGGGCATGGAGGCGACCTATCACTGGATCGCCGGGCAGGTCGAGGCCGGCACGCCGGCCACGCCGTAGGCGCAGAGGTCGAGGGAGGACGCATGCGACGGACCGCTTGGATCATCGCCCTGGCCCTGTGGCTCGGCGGTTGCACCGGAGCGCGTCTCGGCGGCTGCGCCGAGCCGGAGAGTCCGTGCGACCTGCCCGTGCTCGAGCGCAGCGCGCGCTGCTGCGAGCCGTGCCGCATCGGCTGCTGGGACGAGACGCCCTGCCGCACGACCTACGTGGACACCTCGCTCTCCTTCTTGCCGAACGTCGGCGCGGGCCTCGGCGGCGGCATGGTGATCAGCCGCACGCCGCAGGTGCAGACGTCACTCGAGATCCTCGGCACCTGGCAGTTCCTCGACGACGAGGACTTCGTCGACGACGGCAATCCCGCAGCCGGCGACTGGTACCAGATCCGCGCAGGCGCCAAGTGGTCCTTCGCACCCAAGTCGCGCCGGCACCTCACACTGCGCGCGGGCGCGATGTGGCTGCAGGCGAACGGCGAGCCCAACATCCTCAACGATCCAGGCGACTGGTTCGGCATCTACGGCGGCATCGGCTTCGAGACCGACGTCACGCCCTGCCTCACCGTAGGCCCCGAGCTGTCCTTGTTCCTCGTCACGCGCGAGGAGGAGTTCTCCGTCGAGCCCGTGCCGCAGCTCAACTGGCACGTCACCTGGTGGCAGAGTCCCGGCGCCGTCGACCTCCCGCGACCGCCCCTAGGCGAGTTCTATGCGGGCGCCGCTGCCGTCGTGTCGCCCGGACTCGGGGCCGGCCTGCAGTTCGGCCAGGTGTTCGCGCGCACCCCGCAGGCCACCTGGTCCTTCGAGATGCTCGCCGAGCTCCAGGATCCGAGCGACGACCTGTGGTTCGAAGGCAGTGGCAACTACGGCCAGATCCGCGGGGGCGCGAAGGGCAGTTTCTCCCCCTGCTCCTGTGCCCACTGGACCGTGCGCGGCGGCGTGGTGTGGCTGCGCAGCACCGCGCCGAACGAGTTCCTCGACCGCACCGGCGACCACGTCGGCCTCTATGCAGGTCTCGGCTACGAGTGGGACATCACGCCACGCTTCACGACCGGCCCCGAGGTGTCCCTGTCGCTCGTCGCGCGTGAGGGCGACAGCGACATCCAGGCGCTGCCGCAGCTGCGCTGGCACTTCATCCTGAACCTCTGACCGGCAATGCAGCAGACGCGCGAGATCGCGGCACGCAGGCCGGCGCGGTGGCGCGTCCTGGCTGTGCTCTGCACCTCGGCCGTGCTGGTCATGTGCTTCCTTCCCGGCGACGCAACGCCCTCCGCGCCCGTCGTGAACCTCGACAAGGTCGTCCACGTCGTGGCCTTCGCGGCCGTCGCCTTCGCCTGGCGTCGGTCGGGTCTGAGCGCAACCCGCACACTCGCCCTGGGGCTCGCCCTGGCCGTCATCACCGAGGTCGGCCAGAGCCTGCTGCAGCAAGGCCGCTCGGGTGACGTGCTCGACTTCGCCGCGGACGCCGCGGGCGTTCTGCTTGGTCTCCTGCTCGCCCGGGGCGGAGGCGCGGCATGAGACGGAGCTCCGGCGAGATGCCCGTCGCGCCGAATCGAGCGCGGTGGGAGTCCACCTGGCTCGAGTTCGTCGTACACGCAGACCACGACGAGACGGTCCGCGAGCGCGCCGTCGCGCTCGCGCGAGAAGACGGATCGTGGACGCGACTGCTGGATCGCTTCGAGCGGGAGACGCTGGTCGAGCGTGCGGCGGTGCTCCTCACGTCCCTTCGCGCCGGCAGCGTGCCCGCTCCCGTGCTCGAAGACCTGCGGGCGCGCCGCCACGTCCATCACGCTACCGGTCTCGTCTACGTCGAGACGCTGCGCACGCTGCTGGCAGCCCTGGCAGAGGCCGGCGTCCGCGCTCTCGCGTTCAAGGGACCCGTCCTTGCACAGCTCGCGTACGGCGCACCCACCGCGCGCGGCTACGGCGATCTCGACCTGCTCGTACCCCCGGCACACCGCTTCCGGGCCGCGGCCGTGCTCGAAGCGGCCGGCTATCGCCCTGCGCAGCTCGTCGCTCCCCGCGGCGCATCCCGAGCGCGGCACCACACAGCTGTGGCATTCGAAGCCGAGGATCGTGTCGACGTGGATCTTCACTGGGCGTTCTCCACGCCCCTCGTGCCCTTCGACCTCACGCGCGCGGGGCTGTGGAAGCGCACGCGCGAGATCACCGTTGGCGGGGTCTGGTGTCGGACCCTGAGCTCGGCGGACACGCTGCTCCACACCTGTTTCCGCGGCGCGAAGGACGACTACGTCTACTGGACCGCGCTCGCCGACATGGCCGCCCTCCTCGCTGCGGAGCACGAGCTCGACTGGGACCTGGTCGGCGCGCTAGCGAAGCGCACCGGTGCGCGCCGCATGTTGCATCTCGCCCTGCTCCTTGCGCAGGACGTGGCCGGCGCGTCGCTACCCGAGCAGGTCGAGCGAGCCGCGCGCGCGGACCGACGCGCCGTGGACCTCGCCACGTCGGCAGCCTCCCGCCTGCGCAGCGGGCGTCCCGTCGAGCAGGACATCCGCGGGCGCCTGACGCGTGCCGTGCGCCTCCGCGAGCGGCCCGGCGATCGGTTCTCGGCCGTGCTCGGAGCCGTGACGCGCGTCAGCGAACCCCGCACGGACGAACGCTGGCCCCGCTGGACGTGGCCCGTGCGCAGACCCCTGCGCCTCCTGCGCGATCTGCGGCGCGACGACCGGCCGCCGCTGGGCGGCGCCTCTCCCTAGAAGAGCGTCTGCTGACCCGGCGTGCGGACACGTTCGCGCAGGTCCGGAAAGGCCTCCACGAGCGGAGCCGGAGCAAGCGGCGGTCGGTCCTCGATCTCGGCCTTGATCTCGAGCGCCACCGCCAGCGCCTGGCCGCCGAAGTGGTTGTTCGCCACGAGCAGGGCCTTCTCGCTGCGCTTGTCGATCCCGCGCAGCCGATCGGCCAGCGTGCGAACCTCGCTCTGGCCGTAGCGGTAGTCGTAGCGATCGTCTCGGCCTGCGCGAGCGTCGAACCACGCCGCGCGGTTCCGTCCGTGCAGGCGCAGGTAGCCGGGGCCGACGAGGCCTCCGTGCTCCTCCGGCGGGTGGTCACGCGCTGCGGGCAGATCGAGCTGCGCGAGACCGTAGCGCAGCCGCCGCAGGCGCTCGAGGCGCTCGGCTTCGAACCAGCTCCGGTGCCGTAGCTCCAGCACGAGCGTCTCCTCCGCGAACAGGTCGCGGATGCGCTCGAGTCGCGTCCAGGCCTCCGCGCCCGCGCGGAACGTCACCGGGAACTGCACGAGCAGCGCCAGCAGCCGTCCCGCCTCGGCCAGCGGCGCAACGCCCACACGGAAGGCCTCCGCCGCGTCCGCTCGCACGTCGTCGAGAGCCCCGTGCGTGAAGCCCTGGTGCAGCTTCGCCGTGAAGCGGAACTCGGGAAAGGGCTCCAGCAACTCGACCCAGCGCGCTGCGTGATCCGGACGCGGGAGCGCGTAGAAGCTGCTGTTGAGCTCCATCAGGTCGATGAACGCCGCGAGATACGGAAGCGGATGGAAGCCCGCTGGCCGCGGCTTGGGATAGACGCGGCCGGCCCAGTCGTCGTAGGACCAGCCCGCGACGCCGTAGAGGATCACTTGCCCTTGCGCTTCTCGAGCCCGGCGCTCAGTCCCGGCACCCACGAGGCGCCGTCCGGCACCTGCAGCGAAGCTCCGTCGAAGTCGTCCCCGATCGGCTCGCTGCGGCCGCCGAGGTTCTTGGCGAAGAACGCCTCGACGACGGCCCAGAAGGACTTGCTGTTCGCCGG
>JASJDY010000219.1 GCA_030065025.1 Planctomycetota bacterium | reverse complement strand
CGTCGATGGCGCGATGCGTCTCGAGGTCGCGTTCGCCCTGCGAGGGATCCGTGAAGATGACCACGCGGGGGATCGGCTCGAGGTCCCGCTCCTCGTCCGCGGTGCTGCGTTCTGTCCCGCCCAGCAGCAGCAAGGCGGCTGCAAGTAGGCAGGTGGAGCGGCGCGGCCATCCGGTCATGCGCCGAGTATACGTTCGCGGCACCGGTGAGCGGACGCGCGGACGGGCGCGACCGAGACACTCACTTCTGGACGGTGAAGTTCGCCCCGACGTAGGCACGCCAGGCGGCGTCCGCCTTGCGGTAGGTCCAGCCGTACGCCTCCTTGAGGGCGTCCTCTTCCTTCTTGGAGCGGTCCTTGCTCAGGTCGATGAAGCGCTTGAAGCGCTTGGCGTCGTAGCGCACGAGGAACTCGACCACGCTCCACGACTTGACCAGCTTGGGATAGTCGGTCTGGTCGACGGTCATGCGCGCGATGCGGCGCAGGGGCGGGTCCTGACCCTCGTTCACGAGCTTCTTGAGCGCGCCGCGCCACTTGTCGCTGTCCGCCCACACGGGCCCCTTGACGCCTGCGCCGGCGCTGCCGCCGCGGCCGAGCGTAAACGACTGCGTGTAGCCGAGGGCCTCCATCTCCAGGTAGTAGGCGAAGCCCTCGCGCAGCCACACGGACGGGAACGCGTAGTTGGCCTTGTAGCGCGTGATCAGGATGAGGCCCACGTTGTGGACGACATTGCTCACGAACGTCTTGTCGGTGTTGGGGAATTGATACGCGGCGGTCCAGCGCTGGTCCTGCACCCACCACCACGAGTGCTGCCGTGTGATTGCCTTCACGAAGCCGGGCACGAGCGAGTCCGCCTTGTAGGTCCGGTCGAACCACTGCGAGAACCGCACGAACCCGGGGAGCTTCTTGAGGAGCGCGAGCTTGACGCGCTCATCAATGGTCTCCGGGTAGTCGTCCGCCGTGGGACGCAAGGTCCGGCGCATCACGGCGAACGCCTTCTCGCTCGAGTCGAGGACGCGCTTGGCGAGCGAGGGCTTGATCTCGGCGATCGCGTCGAAGTGGGGACTCCACTGGTAGGTGAGCTTCACGCGGGACTCGCGCAGCGCCTTGCCGGCCAGCTCCTTGCCCTCCTTGAAGCCGACCTTGATCCACTTGCCGTCGACGAGCTTCTCGCCGCGACGCCGGTGGTACTCCTCCTCGGTGACCCACTCGTCACCGTCCTTCTTCAAGCCCTTCTCGCGCGCGTCGCGCTCCTCCGGGGTGACCCACTCGCCCTCGTACTCGACGAGCCCCTTCGCCCGCTGCTCGGCCTCGAACTTCTCCTTGAGGTAGCGCTTCTCTTCGTCCGGGCTCATCCAGCGGCCGTCGACCTTCTTGTGGCCGAGGAGCTTGCGTGCCTTCCTGTCGCCGGGTTCCAGATCGACGATGGCCTCGAGGATCCAGACCAGCTCCTCGGTGAAGCCCTTCTTCTTGGCCCAGGCGTACAGGTCCCAGCGCGACTTGGCGTCGTTTGCCGTCTTCGCGCGGTACTTGAGCTGCTCACGCAGGGGCGGCACGTTCGTGTTGACGCGCTTCACGTCGGCGCGCTTGAACGTCTTCATGCCGTCGAACGTGGTCTCGATGACGACCTCGTTCTCGTCCTGCCGGAGGACCTTGCCCTCGTACTTCGTGCCGTCGTTGAGCTCGACCTCGTGCGCGAAGGCGGGCGCGGCGAAGGTGATCAGGAGGATGGCGGCGAGGATGCGCGTCGTCATGGTGGCGCCGATGCTACCGCCCGATCGGCGACGGGCTACGAACCGGGTACGGGCGTATTGCGGCCGCTACGCCAGGTCCGCCACGCCTCGAGGAAGACGAGCACCTGGAGGATGAGGAACAGGGAGCCGAAGGTCACGACCACCCAGTTCCGGGCCTCGATCTGCCCGAGTAGGACGCGCACCCCCGCCATGGTCGTCATCACCACCAGGAAGACGAGCGGGATCACGATGGGCAGCGTCGGCCTCTTGCGCGTGCGCAAGTGGAAGAAGAGCACCAGCAGCGTGATGGCGCCGATGAGCTGGTTCGTCGTGCCGAAGACGGGCCACAGGATGAACCCGCCGCTGCCGGGGCCGCGCCCGCCGTCCGTGAAGATGGCCAGCCACGCGGCGGGCAGGATCGCGATCGCCGCGGCGAGGTAGCGGTTCTTCAGTGCCTTGATGCCGAAGCTCTGTCCCAGCTCCGCCAGGCAGAAGCGCTGGATGCGGGCGGCCGTGTCCAGCGTGGTGGCGGCGAACGAGATGACGATCACGGCCACGACGGTCTTGGCCAGCGCCTCGTTGCCGAAGACGATCGGCTTCAGGAACGTGGCCGCGCCGGCCACGAAGTTGCCGATGCCGGAGTTACCGACTTCCTTCCAGGAGGCGTACTTGGCGTTCCACTCGGCGGTCGAGCCAAGGCCGGCTGTGACGGCGAGGATGGCGACGAGCGCCAGCAAGCCCTCGCCGAGCATCCCGCCGTAGCCGATCGTGCGCGCGTCGCGCATCTTGTTGAGCTGCTTGGACGTCGTGCCGCTGGCCACGAGACCGTGGAAGCCGCTGATCGCACCGCAGGCGATCGTGATGAAGAGCAGCGGGATGATCGGTGGCGCGTCGGGATCGACGTTCGTGTTGAACGCCGGCGCGGTGACCTCGGGGTTGGTGATGAAGATGCCGACGAGCAGCGCGCCGAGCCCGAGGAAGAGCTGGTGGCTGTTGATGTAGTCACGCGGCTGCAGCAGGATGCGCACGGGCAACACGCTCGCGATGTAGCTGTAGACGAGCAGGAACACGATCCAGGTCACGATCGGCGAGTCGTAGAGGTGCAGGCTCGGCGGCAGGGTGCCCCACTCCGGGTGCTCCGCGCAGATGAACACGACGACGTAGAGCGCCGTCACCGCCAGGATCGAGGGCCACAGCAGGCTGCCCTTGCGCTTGTAGATCCACCAGCCGATGAGCACGGCGACGACGATCTCGAAGTTCACGGGCCAGACGGCCTGCGGCACACCGACCTTGGGGCTGCCGAAGAGCACGGCGATCAGGAAAGCGAAGACCGCGATCACGATCCACGTGAGCAGCACGATGATCCCGAGGAACCACAGCTTGGCGCGGGGTCCGAGGATCTCGCCGGCGATGTCCCCCATCGTGCGCCCGCCGCGCTTGGCGGACAGCGCCAGGGCACCGAAGTCGTGCACGGCCCCGATGAAGATCGTGCCGAAGACGACCCAGAGCAGCGCGGGTAACCAGCCCCAGATGACGGCGATGGCGGGGCCGACGATGGGCGCTGCTCCGGCCACGGAGCAGAAGTGGTGGCCGAAGAGCACGTGCTTGTTGCAGGCCACGAAGTCGACGCCGTCGGGCGTCTCGTGCGCCGGCGTCGGCTCGTCGTTGTCCATCTCGTAGACGCGCTTCTCGATCCAGCGCGCGTAGACGCGCATGGCGACGAAGTAGAGCAGCAGTCCGGCGACGGCGAGAACGGCGGCGTTCATGGCCGCGCAAGATACATTGCGGGCCCCTTCGTTCTGGAGTCCCTGGTATGCGCCTCGCCTCGCTCGCTCTGCTCGTCGTACTCGTGTCGCTCGCCGCCTGCACACAAGCGCCGCGACAGGCCGGGGGGAGTGGCGGCGCTCGGGAGGCGAAGGAAGCCCAAGCGAGCGACGCCATCGTCGTGGCCGGTCAGCCGACCGAGGCACGCATCGCCGAACTTGGCACCCAGGGCTTCGACCTCGTGATCAGCCTCAACCCGGCGAAGAAGGGTCCGTCCTTCGACGAAGCCAACGTGGTGGCGGCCGCGGGTCTCGCCTACGAGAACGCCCCGGTGACCAAGGAGACCGTGAAGGACGCCGCGGTGCGCGAGCGTGTGTACGCGCTGCTGGAGGCCGCGGAGGCCGAGGGCAAGCGCACGTACTTCCACTGCAGCTCGGGGAACCGCTGCGCCGCCATGTGGGCGCTCTACCAGGCCGAGCGCAAGGGCGTGCCGCCGGAGGAGGCCCTCGCGGCCGGCAAGGCGGTCGGCCTCACGAAGCTCGAGCCGAAGGTGCGCGAGATCCTCGGCCTGTAGGGGTCACGGGAGCCCTGCGCTCCGCGCAGGGCGAGTCTTGACCCGACCCGTCCATGCTCCCTGGGACCGATCGCGGGCCAAACGATCGACATCGCGTGCGCACATGCCTCGTTGCATCACGGGCCGGGCCAAGACTCGGCCCTCGCTCCGCTCGGACCTCCCGTGGCCCCTACAGCATCATGTTGCGCCGATCGAGTTCCGGAGCGAGGCTGAGGCGCACATGCGCCTGATCCCCTGGATCCTGCTCCTCTCCCTTGTGCTGGGATCGGACGCCGCGTCCGCCGAGGAGGGTTCTGACGAGGCTGCCAAGGCGGCCAGGGAGCGTGAGCGACTCCGGGTCGAACTGCTCGTGGCCTACCGCCGGCTACGCAGCATCCACGTCACGTTCGGCCTGTCCGTGTCCGCCAAGCGAAAGCCCGCGGAACCAAGCCACATGAGCCTCTTCGTCGAGGACGACCGCATCGCGTTCCAGGCCTGGAGCGACGAGGGCGCAGAGGAGGCGATGAACCGCGCGTGGCTGATCACGCCCGGGCGCTACGTGATCCTCGCGGACGAAGAGGAAGAACCGACGGTCGCCCGCGGCAGGGACTTCCACGAGCAGCGTGTACGGCGCATCAACGACCAGCTGGCCCGGATGCGGCAGCAATACGGTTTCGAGGTCGCCCGCACCCCGCCGATGCGGCTCACGATCGAGCTGCTCATCCGCCGCCCCTCCGACGCGGAACTCCGCGGCTCCCTGCGCGTGGCCGTCGCTCCGGGAGACGGCAATCCGAGCTGGCTCCGGAAGGACCTCTGGGAGCAGCAGCGTGTCGAGGACGCGAACGAGGAGTACGTGCTGCTACGGGGCAAGCACGAGCAGCGGTGGATCGATCGACGGTCCGGGATGCTGCTGCGCGCCCGCGCCACGAGTCGCGACGGGAGCCGCACGCTGGAGCTGAGCCGCGAGCTGAACGTGCACAGCGAACAGGAGTGGCGTCTGTGGATGCGGAGCCTCGAGAAGCGCACCGTCGACACGACGTACGGCAACGTCGGCGCCGCGGTCCGTGTGCGGCAGCTGAGCAGGCTGCTGGAGGCGCTGCATGCGGCGCTCCCCGCGCGCTCGCCCAAGGCCGCCAACTGTCTGAAGGATGCCGCGCCGAGGCTCGTGCAGGCGATCTACGACGACGCCTTGGCGACCGAGGAGCTCGGTGAGCTCACGGCCTGGGGACGCTCGATGCTCGAGGCCTCGACGAAGGACGGGGCAGAGGGCAAGAGCCGTGCGGACGTCCGCGCGGAGATGGAGAAGCACCTCTTCGATCGCTGGTGGGGCCACGCAGCGGAGGACCTACCCGAAAAGGCCGGCGAGGACGGGCTCCCGGCGCGCGACTCCCCGATCGCCATGGCGTTCCGCAAGGCGGTCAAGGCCTACGCCAAGAAGCGGATCGCGGCGGCCGAGGCTGAATAGGGCGTCCGCACCCCAGGGGTTTGTAGGGGCCGCTGGGAGGCGGACGCGCAGCGGACGCCGAATCTCGGCCCGACCCGTTCATCCTCCCTGGGACCGATCGCAAGGCGAACGCCCGCCCGATCAAACGCAACTGGTTGCCCGCGGGCGGGCGTTCACCTGCGCCTGGCGGCGCAGGTTCCGGCCGCCCCTACATGGCGTGAGCCCGCCCCACGCAGCCCGCGTTCAGGAGTTCATGTCGTATTTGTCGAGCTTGCGCTGCAGCGTGAAGCGGCTGATGCCGAGCAGGTCGGCCGCGCGCGTCTTGTTGCCCTGGGCCACGCGCAGCGCCTTCTCGATCTCGCGGCGCTCGACGCGCTCCACCAGCTCGATGAGGTTGTGCACCTCGTCGTCGTCCGCCAGATCGACGATGCCGCGAGCGCCACGGCGCACGTGCTGTGACAGCACGTCGGCGCCGATCGTCTCCTCGGAGAGCGCGACCATGCGCTTCACCTCGTTCTCGAGCTCGCGCACGTTGCCGGGCCAGTCGTAGCCCTGCAGGAGCTCGAGCACGCCGTCATCGAGCTGCTTCACCGGACGTCCCGACTTCGTGTGCAGCTCGAGGAAGTGCTGGGTGAGCAACGCGACGTCGTCCTTGCGGTCACGCAGCGGCGGGAGGTCCACCGTGAGGACGCGCAGGCGATAGAAGAGGTCCTCGCGGAACTCACCCGCCCCGACGAGGCGAGCGAGGTTCTTGTTGCTCGCCGACACGATCCGCACGTCGACGTGCTTCACGGCCTTGCCGCCCACGGGCCGGATCTCGCCCTCCTGCAGCGCGCGCAGGAGTTTCTTCTGCATGTCGGGGCTCATGTCCCCGACCTCGTCGAGGAACAGCGTGCCCTTGTCGGCGAGCTCGAAGAGGCCCTTCTTGTCGCGGTCGGCGCCGGTGAAGGAGCCCTTCACGTGGCCGAAGAGCTCGCTCTCGAGCAGCGTATCGGTCAGGGCGGCGCAGTTCTCGGACA
>JASJDY010000218.1 GCA_030065025.1 Planctomycetota bacterium | reverse complement strand
CACCGCGTCGGCCGGACCGCCCGCATGGGCAAGGAAGGCGCCGCGGTCTCCTTCGTGACGCAGGACGACGGTCCGTACCTCACGGCCATCGAGAAGCTCATCAACAAGGAGATCCAGCAGGACTCCTTCCCGGGCTTCGAGCTGCAGAGGGAAGACGCGCCGAAGCCCGAGGCGAAGAAGAAGAAGGCCGAGCGCCCGCCGGGCGTCCCGCCTTGGGCCAACGTCAAGCGGCGCAGGCGGTAGGCGGCTCGCTAACCGCAAAGGCGCAGAGAACGCAAAGCCTCGCAAAGGAGGTTCAGGGGGGCCGGCGATCGCCCACCCTTGGTTCGCTTTGCGGTCCTTGGCGTCCTTTGCGTCTTTGCGGTTTGCCTCCGTGAAACGCTGACTACAGTTGGTTCGATGCGACCGACAGTCTCCACCGGCGATCTTGCGCTTGCTGCGCAGCCCGCCACCCGGGAGACGTTCGCGCCCTACGGCCGCGTCCTCGAGAGCGGCCAGCGTGCCCAGCTCGGCAAGCGCGGCCGCGTGCTCGTCACCATGGATCCGCGCCGACGAGCGCCCCGCCGCGTGACCCACCTCCAGCGCTACCCCGAGGCCAAGCGCGCCTACCTCCCGACCACGCCCGTCGCCTCCTGGATCGTCGCGCTGCGGGCCGGCGAGTCGGGCGACGTCGAGCCCGCCGCCTTCCTCGTGCCCGCCGGCGCAGGCCTCGTCGTGAACGAGGGGGTCTGGCACGCCGGCCCCGTTCCTCTGGAAGACGCCACGGTCTGCGAGATGCTCGAGACGATCGGCGCCGCGGACCGCTTCGACCGCAAGAGCCTCCGCGAGCTCGCCGCCGTCGAGGCGGTGCGCGTCCTGCTGCCGGAGGAGCCCGGCGGCCCCGCCCTCGGCTTCGACCTCGCCGCGCCCAACGCCGTGCTGCTCGACGCCTCCCTCCACGGGCGTCTGCGGCTGGGCTGCCTCGTCGTCGACGACCTCGTGGCGCCGGAGGGCGACGGCCTCCGGGCCCTCGAGGCCGAGCTCGAGCGTGGCGTGGAAGGACTTCGCGCGATGTGGGCCCACGCTGTGGACCTCGGCGAGATCCCCGGGATCGGCATCGGACGCGATCTCTACCGCGAGGTCGGGATCGACGCCTCGCGCTTCCCGCCGTCCAGCGAGGCTCTCGTCGGCGGCGTCCTGGCCGGCCGGGATCCGGCTCCCACGCACCCCCTGGGTGCCATCGCGGCGCTCTGCATGCTCCGGCTGCGGGCCCCGCTGGCGCTCTATGACGTCGATGCGCTACGCGCCCCCGTCGTCGTGCGTCTCGGCGCGGACGGCGAGAGCTATGTCGATCCCGCGCGCCGCCGGGTCGTTCTGGAGGGGCGCCCGCTGCTGGCCGACGCCGAGGGCGCCTTCGGCAGCCCACTCGGCGACGCGCGCCGGGCAGCGGCCGGCGCGAGCACCCGGCGCGCCCTCGCCGTGCTGTTCCTGCCGCCCACCGCCGACGACGGCACGATCCGGGGGCTGCTGGACGGCGTGGGGCGGGCGCTCGAGGTCCACGCGGGCGGTACGGTCGCCGGCCGGCTCCTCGTCGGATAGCCCCCAAAGACTGCGTCTGGCAGAAACCGGGGCGCATCCTGTAGGATCACGCCGCCCCGGAACCCCGTCGACGCGACCCGGCGCGGCGGCTGTTTCGGACGTGGCCTGACTCGACATTCACCTCACTCCTCGGACCCCGCGCACCGGACCGACGTCTCCGGCGCGCACTCGGAGCAACGGCCCATGCCTTGGAAGACCGAGATCGATCGCATCGTCAGCAAGATCCTCCTTGACGCCTCGAAGGGAGGCGGCGGGGACGGCAGTCGCGCCGTCCAGGTCGTCCAGGACCTCCTCGAGCTCGCCCCGGACCGGGCGGAGAGCGGCTTCCACGTCGGGGCCGCCGCCGAGCTCCTAGGTGAGGCGGCCGAGTCGCTGGAAGTCGGAGAGGACGGTGGGGAGCGCTGGTTCCACCTCGGTGCCCTCGATGCCGCCGCGCGTCGCGGCGAGCGCGAGCGCGTCCAGGAGCTCATCGACGACGAGCGCTTCGAGGCGAGCCTCGACCATCCCGAGGGCCGCGTCGCGCTCAGGGCCGTCGGCCGCATGCTGCTGCGCGACGGACAGGACCAGCGCGTCTTCGACTACTACCGCCGCCACCTCGAGGCGGTCGACGACGAAGGCAGCCGCCGCGATGCCGAGTTCCTCCTCGAGGAGGCCCTGCGTCGTGCCGACCGCTACGAGCGCGGCGAGCGCAACGAGGAAGAGGCGCTCGCGCGCCTCGACCGCGCCGCGGCATTCGCCGAGGACACCGAGCTCGAGCCGCGCGCTGGTGCCAAGGTCGATCGCAAGATGGGCCGTGTGCATCAGCTGGCCGAGCGCTGGGACGACGCCGCAGGCTGCTACAGCCGCGCGCTCGAGCGACTGCCCGAAGACGACCCGTACCGCAGCGTGCTTGTCGGCGATCTCGCGCTGGCGACGCTGGGCGTGCGGGGCACGCTCGACCTGCTGCCGCTCGAGGAGCGGGAGCGCCGCGACGAGGCGCGCGAGATCCTGGTCGGCGAGGCCGACGAGGGCGAGGGCCGCAGCTACAACGCGATCTACACCCTCGGCATGCTGCACTACGAGGACGGCGACTACGATTCCGCCGCCCGCTGCCTGCGCGAGGCCGACCAGCTCATGCGCGAGAACCGGGCGAAGGCTCGCATCGTCCATGCGCGCTCGCGCTTCTTCCTCGGCCACTGCCTCATCGAGCTGGGTGCGGAGGGCGACGAGCTCGACGAGGCGATCCAGTACATCCAGCGCGACGCGGGCCCCAGCAACCTCGACATCGAGGTCAAGGAGGTCGTGTTCGACGCCCTGCTCGAGGTGGCGCCCGATGTGCGCCTGCCCGGCCGCCGCGGCGGGCGTCGGGGAGGTCGCGGACGCGGTCGCGACCGCGAGGAGCGCAAGCCGAAGCCCGCCGCCTCGTCCGCCGCCGATCACCTGGCCGCGGCGCAAGAGGCGCTGGCGGAGGATCCGCTCCGTGCGCTCGAGCACGTGGACAAGGCGTTCAAGAGCCGGCCGGACTTCGACACGTGGTTCGGCGCGTACCGCACGCGCCTCGAGGCGCTGGTCGGACTCAACGAGCGCGAGGAGGCGCTGCGCACCTACGAGCGCTTCCGCTCCAAGCTCTACCAGCGCGAGACCTACGACCGCATCGAGCAGCTGCTGCTCGACCAGGCGGGTCCCATGGCCGACCTGCTCGATGACCATGCCTACTTGCGCGAGCTCGTCGACCTGTACGAGGTGATGCCCGACCGCGACGACCAGTTCGTCGAGCAGTGCATCGCCTGCGCGCAGGCATGCCTCGAGAGCGGTGAGGCCGGTCACGTGCAGTGCGCCGTCGCGATGCTCCAAGAGGCGTCGGCGCGCGACGCGGACGCCGTGAAGGAGCTGCTCGACGAGGCGCTGGCCGCCGCGAAGGAGGCCGAGCTCGACCTGGAGATGCCCGAGTCCGCTACGTGCAAGAGCACGCTCGCCGAGTTCGAGGAGGAGCCGCTGATCCTGCTCGTCGGCGGCGACGAGGGGCGCCGGCCGCACCTCGAGAAGTTCCGCTCGCTGGCGAAGGACCTCGGCTTCGAGGGCTCCTGGATCTTCACGGGCGCGCGCCCGCCGCGGAAGACGCTCGAGGAGATCGAGGACACCGCGCAGGACTCGAGCGCGATCCTCCTCCACCACCGCATGGAGTCCGAGGTGCGCGACGAGGTCCGCAAGATGGCCGAAGAGATGGAGATCCCGCTGCGCGAGTCGCCGTGGCTCGGCGTGCATGGACTCGAGGGCGAGGTGCTGCGCACGATCCGCGACTGCGTCGCCGAGGACGAGGCCTGATGCAGAACCCCGAGGCCGAGACCGCCGAGGAGCCCACCGTCACCGAGACCTCGCTTCGCGAGGCCACGGGCGATCTGCACGCCGCGCGTCGCGCGCGGCTCATGGATCGCATCGGCACCACGGGTGCCGCGCTCTTCGGGGCGAACCCGGCGCGCAATCGCAGCAACGACACCTACTACGCCTACCGGCCCAGCTCCGACCTGCTCTACCTGAGCGGGTTCGAGGAGCCCGAAGCCGTGATGCTGCTGCTCCCCGGGCACGAGGAGCATCCGTTCGTGCTCTTCCTGCGCGAGCGCGATCTCAAGCTCGAGATCTGGGACGGTCCCCGCGTCGGCGTCGAGCGGGCGCGCGAGATGGTCGGGGCCGACAAGGCCTTCCCCATCAGCGAGCTCGAGGAGCAGCTGCCCAAGCTGCTCGCCGGCCGCACGAAGCTCTTCTATGCCCTCGGTATCGACGAGGCGATGGACGGCGCCGCGATCCGCGCCTACCGCAAGGCGCAGCGTCTCGCGCGCGGCCGTGCACCTGCGCCGATGTCCATCCACGAGCCGCGCGACGTGTTGCACGAGATGCGTCTCATCAAGGCGCCCGAGGAGATCGACGCGCTGCGCACCGCCTGTCGCGTGTCCGCCGAGGGCCATGTGCGCGGCATGCGCATGACCCGGCCGGGCATGACCGAGTTCGAGCTGCAGGCCGAAATCGAGTACCAGTTCCAGCGCGGCGGCGCGCGCTCGCCCGGCTACCCGAGCATCGTCGGCGGCGGGGCCAACGCGTGCGTGCTGCACTACATCGAGAACCGCGACACGCTCGAGGACGGCCAGGTCGTGCTCGTCGACGCCGGCGCGGAGGTCGGCTGGTACACGGGCGACATCACGCGCACGTGGCCCGTGGGCGGCACGTTCAGCGGCCACCAGCGGATGATCTACGACCTCGTGCTGCAGGCGCAGATGGAGGCGATCAGGATCATCAAGCCCGGACTCGACTGGACCGAGATCCACAAGACGACGGTGCACGTCATCACCGAGGGCCTGATCGACATGGGCATCCTCGAGGGACCGGTCGAGCAGGCGATCGAGGACAAGACCTTCAAGAAGTTCTTCATGCACGGCACGGGCCACTGGCTCGGCATCGACGTGCACGACGTCGGCGCCTATGCGCTCGACGGCAAGAAGGGCCGTCCGCTCGAGCCCGGCATGGTGTTCACCGTGGAGCCGGGCATCTACTTCCATCCGGAAGAAGAGGCCTCACCCAGCGACTTCGTCGGCATCGGCGTGCGCATCGAGGACGACGTCCTCGTCACGGAGGACGGCTGCGAGGTCCTCACGAGCCACGTGCCGAAGGAGCCGGAGGAGATCGAGGAGATCGTGGGGGCTGACCTCTAAGGCCCGTTCGATCCACGGCCTGCCACGTGAAGGCCGGGCAGAGAACGCCAGGTCGATGTTCGGCGTGGGGAAGCTCCCACGGGGCTCCGTATCCCCGATCGGCCGAGGACCGAGGGCCTGAGTAGGAGTGCGCGAGATTCTGCGCGCTGCGATGCAACGTCGCCGTGAGCAGGGAGTTGCACACGCCGTCCGCAAGCCTGTGACGAAACGTGCGAGGGATGAGTCTCAGCGAAGACTCAGCAAGTGCGAGTTACCGGCTGAAGTCGACGCAGCCCGGTGGCAGAAGCGGGGCGTGGGCGCGCCGCGCTCGTGTGGAGTGGTGCGCCGGGGAGATGCTCCATGAGCCGCCAGATCCGCCGCTTCGGCCCCTACTTCCTTCTCTTCGCCACGCTCATTGGCCTCTCGATGCTGCTCGTGCCTACGCCGCGCATGGCAGAGGCTACGACATACTCCACGCCCTTCTACTCCAACAACTCCCCATCGCCAGAGTGCGCAGCGTGCTGCCTCTGCCCCCCGTGTCCTAGGCCAGCAGAGTGGGTCGAGTACAGCGTTCATGACGGCTACGGTGGATGTCGCCTGGGCTTCAGCGCCCGCACCGGCGAGGTGCGCGGCCTCTTCCCCATCTGCCGCTTCCCTGGCCGTGTTCAGAGCTTCGACGTTTTCATCATGACCCGGAGCTACCTCTCAGGCGGAACCCAGGTAGGTGGCGACGCGATCCTCAGCTTCGAGCACACGGTCGAAGAGGAGATCATCGACACGGGGGATCCCGACTCGGAGGGTGGCACCGAGATCACCTGGCGTCCGCCCTTCGGTCTGCCCGTGCTCTATTACACAGACGGAAGCGGCGGCTACGCGACGGACGACTGCAGTGTCCATCACACGCTTAGCAGTCCCAATTCCGGCATCTACAAGCTGACCGACAAGTACGGCAACACCATGCTCTTCGACGCCAATGGGATGCCGGACACCTTCAGCGATCGCAACGGCAACGACCTCGAGTTCACCTACAACAGCTCCTACCAGATCACCGGTCTCACGGACACGCGCGGCCAAACGTGGAGCTTCTCTCACAACACCGCGGGCTTCCTCTCCCAGATCGGGGATCCCGCAGGCAACGACTTCGATCTCAACTACGACACGGGCGGCTTCCTCACCTCCATTGACTACCCGGCCACCACCGACCAGCCC
>JASJDY010000217.1 GCA_030065025.1 Planctomycetota bacterium | reverse complement strand
TTCGCCGACGGCGCGGAGATCGGCGAGGTCACCAGCGGCGGCGTCAGCCCGACCGTGGGCAAGAACATCGCCCGGGCCATCGTGAAGACCGGCAGCGCCCCGCTCGGGGCCACGGTCGACGTGGAGATTCGTGGGCGCAACACTCCCATGGAGGTTGTGCCGCATCCCTTCTACAAGCGCGCTCGCTGAGCCGGCCGCGCACGCACCACCGGAGTCCAGACATGGCTGACCGCCCGAACGACATCCAGTACACCAAGACCCACGAGTGGGTGCGCATCGACGGCGACACCGCCACGGTCGGCATCACCGACTTCGCGGTCGAGCACCTTGGTGACCTCGTGTTCGTCGACCTGCCCGACGTCGGCCAGGACGTCGAGCCGGAGGAGACGGTCGCGGAGGTCGAGAGTGTCAAGGCGGTCGGCGAGGTCTACGCGTCCGTCACCGGCGAGGTGACCGAGGTCAACGAGGACCTGGCCGACGACCAGGGCAACCTGACGTCCGATCCGTTCGGCGCCGGCTGGCTCTTCAAGGTCAAGGTCACCGGCGACCTGCGGGAAGGTCTGATGGACCTCCCCGCTTACGAAGAGCAGCTGGCCAGCGAGGGCGATCCCTCCTAGCGCTCCCCTCGCGCCCGGGCATCCCACGAGCCGCTCCGACGGAGGACGAAGGTGTATCCGATCCTGATCGACATCAGCGAGAAGGTGAAGATCTACTCCTTCGGCACCTTCATCGTCATCGCGTTCCTCGTCGCGGCCTGGTACGTGCGCCGCCGGGCCGCGCGCAAGCTGTCGATCGATCCGGCCGAGAGCTTCAACGTCTGCTTCGCGCTGCTGTTCATCGGCCTGGCCGGTGCCCGGCTGCTCTACGCGATCATCAAGCACGACGAGTTCAGCGCGGACAAGATGAAGCTCTTCCGCGTCTGGGAAGGCGGCCTCGTCTGGTACGGCGGCCTGATCGTCTGTCTTGCGTGGCTCGCCTGGTACCTCCCCCGCCACGAGCGCTTCCGCGGCTGGCAGTTCGCGGACATCCTGGCCCTCGGCGCGTGCCTCGCGATCTTCGTCGGCCGCTGGGCCTCGTTCCTGAGCGGTGAGAACTACGGCGCGCCCGCCGAGGGCCTGCCGTGGGCCGTCGTCTTCCCGCCGAAGGAAGGCACCCAGGCCATCACGGGCGTCGAGCTGCACCCGGTGCAGCTCTATCACAGCCTGCACGGCCTGATCCTGTTCGGGCTCCTGGTGTGGTTCATGAAGCGCGAGCCCCATCCGGGGCGCACGGCCGGCTTGTTCCTGATCCTCTACAGCATCGGCCGCTCGGTGATCGAGATCTGGCGCGGCGACGACGAGGCGCGAGGAATGTTGATCGAAGGCTGGGTCTCGACGAGCCAGTTCATCTCGATCCCGATCTTCTTCATCGGCGTCGCGATCTTTCTCAGCCGCGGGGCGCGGGAGATGGATCCGGGCGAGGCGTAGTCGCCGGAGGCGGCTACGCCTCTACGTGCCTCTGCCCGTGCCGGTGCCTATGCCCGCCCGTACCGGCACGTAGCTCTGCCGCGCTCCCGCGCCTCAGAGCGGCACCACCTGCTGTGCATACAGGTGATAGAAGAGCAGCGCGCTGTAACCCAACAGCGCGACGATCAGGCAGAGCCTGCCCAGCGGCCAGTTCTTGTGCAGGCACAGGAAGCTCGCACCCACGATCGTCACCACGGCCTTGATCAGCACGAACGCCTGATCGCTGATCTCGAGCGCCATGCGCATGACCGGATTGGCCTCCGTGGCGCCGCGCTTCAGCAGGTCGAGCGTGTACCACGCGTCGAGCAGGGAGAGCCCGACCACGGACGCGAAGGCGAGGATGATCCAGGTCCCGGGGCGGTCGACGTACGTGAAGTCGGCTTCGCCGTCGCGACGGGACCCCCGGCGACGCCCCCAGAGCATGTACTTCGAGAGCATCGGCGTCGGGCGGCGGCGCCGGTCGGGGCCGCCGCGCCGCTCGTCGGCGTCTCCCTCGGGGGTGGGCTGTTCATCCGTCACGCGGGGAGGATAGCGCGTCGTGCAGACCCGGCAATGGCCGCGCTACTTCACGCGGCGTCGAAACGGCGCACGATGCGCCACCCGCTCCATTGCCGCCACGACGAGGGGCCGTAGCTCGGGCAGCAGCCTGCGGCGCAGCGCCTCCAGCTCGTCCACGGACTCCGCGGGGAAGCTGTGGTACGCGCGTCCCATCAGCAGCGCCACCTCGGACGCCGGGCTGTCGGCGCCCAACGGCGCGATGGCCGCCGACGCGACGGCCGGCGCCACGAGACGGCGATCGCGCGGCCAGGCCTCGAGGAACTGGGCACGGCGCGGACCGCCCAACCCTCGCACGAAGGCGTTCTCGCCGGCCTCACCGAAGTCGAGCAGCCCCGTCGCCAGCGTGCTGAACTCGCGGTCGTTCAGGTCGGCGAGCCAGCCTTCATAGCGCTTCACGAACGCGGCGACCTGCGCGGGCTCGATGCCGAAGCCGCGGGAGTAGATGAACGTGAGCGTGCGGCGCAGCGTGGCCCGCTGACCTTCGTCCTGCGTACGGTCGAACAGGGCCTCCAGCGCGCCGAGGTACGCCGGATCCCGGGAGCGCCGGACGAGATGGAGCGCGATGCCGCGGCGCACCTCGTCGTCGCCCTCGAGCTGCGCCGACACGAGCGGCACGAGGTCCTGCGGGCGGGGCAGCATCGTGTCGTAGGCCTGCTCGATCGCAGGCCGACACACGTCCAGCGGTCGAAGCTCGAGGAGCACGCGCGTCAGGAGGTTCCAGACGCCCTCGTCGTCGCACGACGAGAACGCGCCGAGCAACTGCTGCACCCGTCGGACGCGGTCCGGGGTCCAGAGGCCGCCGAGGTCGAGCTCCGCCGCGAGCTCACGCCGGGCGCCCGCGTCCTCGGTCATCGTGGGCCCGAGCATGCAGTGGTTGGCTGCGTAGTAGAGGCCTTCGTCGACGTCACGCAGCAGCAGATCCCCTTCGACCGCAGCTACGTAGCCCGTGAAGCCCCAGCTCGCCAGCAGGCAGCGCCCTTCGGCCGCGGGCAGCTTCCCGGTGAACACGTGGCCGAACTGCGGGAACACGATCTGGTCGTGCAGCTCGGTCGCGTACCAGCCGCTGCCGTGCGTGATGGCGCTCGGCAGCGGTCCGTAGACGAGTCCGCCGCGCTCGCCGTCCGCCCGGGACGGCACGTCCGCATCGACAGCGAGGCGCGCCTGCGTCCAAGGGTAGCTCTTGAGATGCGGCAGCGTGCTGGGCATGCGCGGGCCGCTGCCGGCGATCAGGGCGCACCACCAGGCCAGGACGTCGGCCACCTCCCGCTCCCACTCACCCGGCGGCAGGAGCGCGGCGAGTCCGCTCGAGGCGTCGGACCAGAGGGTCGGAGAGCCGCGGCGCAGCGCGAGGTTCATGGCCTCGGCCCGCTCCACTCCGCCGTGCCCCAGCAGCGCGGAGAACGTGACGGCGGCGAGCTCGCGAGCCGACGGATTGCGCCGTAGCAGCTCGAGCTGGAGCGGCGCGGCCCGCGGATCCTCCGTCACCCGGAGGAGGCGCGCGGCCTCCAAGCGCAGCGTGAACAGGTCATCGGGCGCGTCCAGCACGGGGCGGGTCCAGGCAAGCACGAGCTCGGGCCGGCGGGTCTCCATCCCCAACAGCACGCGCAGCACGTTGTGCCACGGGTCCGCGTTGCGCCGCGCCATGCCGGTGATGCGCGCGATGCGCTCCGGCTCGGCCAGGGCCTTCTGGGCCAGCGCCTCGAGCGCGATGAGGTCGTCCTCGGCGAGCTCGAGGTTGCGGCGGTGGATGTCGGAGACCCGGAGCGGCCCCAGGGGGACAGGACCGCGCTCCAGCCTCTCCAGGGCGTAGGCCACGCGCTCGGCGAGCGGCACGGGCTCGACCTGCGGCGGCGGCAGCTCGACGTCCTTGCGCGCAGGCGGCGCGTCGTCCCCGCAGCCGGCGAGGAGCAGCAACGTCAGCAGGAAGAATGTGCGCTTCAAGGCGGCGTCCCTTGCGAGGACCGCCCCGCGATTCCGAGCCCGTGGATCAACGCGCGCGTCCCGAGGCGCCTTCCGGGACGTCCCCGCGGTGCCGCACCTGCACGCCGCGGCTCGCCGCGAGGCTGCCCACGGAACGCTGCAGTCGGGCTTCCGCGATCCGGAGGTCGGCGGCCGCGCGCGCCTCGCGCGTCGTCGCGGCGGTGCGGTCGTCCTCCTTCTGGAGCACACGGAACGGCGTCGACTTGCCCTGGTCGAGCTTCAGCCGCTCGCCCTCGAGCCCTTCGTCGGCCGCTGCGACCTCGGCCTTGCCGGCTGCCAGCTGGCCGCGCGCCGTCTGGAGGTCACGGAGCGCCTTGCGCACCTCGACCACGATCTCGTTCTCGAGCTCCTTGCGGCGGAGCAGGGCCTGCCGCCGGCGCCACGAAGCCGACAGCCACTCGGCGCGAGCGGCACGTTGGCCGAGATAGAGGGAGAACTCGAGTCCGATCGTTGCGGACGTCGCCTCGCCGGTCGCGACGTCGCCGATCGAGCCTCCGAAGGCGCTGTCCAGTCCGTCGCTGGCGATGCGGCCGATGATGTCGAGCTGCGGGCGGATCGCGTCGCGCGCGACGACGACGTCGATGCCGGCTGACGCGATCTCGGCCCGGCTGGCCAGCAGCTCCGGACGTCCCTGCAGTGCCAGCGCCACGAAGCGGCCCTCGTCGGCGCGTGTCGGCAGTGCGCTGATCGCGGTGTCCACCGTGTCCGTGGGCTCGACGCGGATGGCACGGCGAACGGACGGACCGAACGGAACGATGAGGCTCAGCAGCTGATCCTCGAGCGTCTCGCGTAGGTTCTCGGCCGAGAGGACCTCGGAGCGCCGGCGCTGCACACCCGCGTTGGCCTCGGCGACGTCCAGCGGCGTGCCGACCTCGGCATCGAGACGCGACTTCGCGTCGTCCAGCAGCTCGCGCGCGACCTCCTCGGCCTTGCGCCGCGTCTGGAGGTTGGCGTCGGCGTAGACGAGCTCCCAGTACGTCTCCTCGATGGCGAGCAGCGTGCCCTCGACCTGTGCGCTGTAGCCCGCGCGCGCCGCCACCACACCGTTCTGCGCGCGACGGATGTCGGCCAGGGCGATGTCGCCCGCACCGCGCAGCAGCGGATAGGACATCTCCACGGAAAGGCCCTGCGCGTACCCGGGATCCACCGTTGCGAAGGGGTTGTTCGTGCTGATGCGGTCGGCCCGGTAGAGCAGCGACACCGTGCCACCCGAGCGCATGCGCCGCGTGACCCCGATCTGCGCGTTGACCAGGTTCTCGACGCCGACCCCCGCGCTGCTGAACACGTTGGTGGACGGCGTCTCGTTGTGAGAGACCGAGAGGCCGGCCGTCAGGAGGTAGTCGAACGAGGCCTCGGCCGCCCGCCGGCCCTGCCACGCGATCGGCATCTCGTAGGACTGCTCGAGGAGCGTCAGGTTGCCGCCGACGCCCTTCTGCAGCGCATCGCGCAGGCTGAGGCGCATGACGTGGACGGTGTCGTCGGCCACGGCGTCCGGCGCGTTGGCTTCCGCGGCGGGCGCCGCTTCCGGCGTCTTCTCCGGGTCCCCCGCATGCGCGAAGGACACGGCGACCACGAAACTGAGGCACAGCCCGAGGAGCAGGTGTCGCAACACGGTCGATTCCCTCCGTCGGCGGCCAATCCTATCCGCCACGCGACGCCTGCGGATGAAGCGTCTCATCGGCCCCGCTTGCCGCCTCCGGCCTCGAAGGCCGGACTCAGCAGGTGGTCGATCCAGGCCGCCTCGTGTGCGTCTGCCTCCTTCCGGGCGCGGCGGAGCCTCTCGAGCGCGGACGGCGTGCGGATGCGTGCGAGCGCGATGAGGGCAGCGCGTCGCGCCGTTCTGCCGGCAAGACGCTCCGCGAGCCAGGCCACGTCCGCCTCCCCACCGAGAAGCCCCACCGTGCGCACGATGGCTTCACGCACGTCCGCCGAGGCGGCCCCGCCGTAGAGGGCGCGCAGTCGCGGCACCACGGCCGAGCGCTTCGCGAGGACGAAAGCCTCGAGCAACCACAAGCGCGAGGACGGCTCGAGACGCACCCAGGCCCACCACCCGTGCTTCACGAAGCGGTCGTCCCCTGCGGACAGCAGGCGTCCGAGCAGCAGGCGTCGGTCCTCGGCCCCGGGCGCCGCCTCGAAGGAGGCGCGCCAGGGATCCACAGCATCGTCGGACGTGCTCGGGTTGCCCTTGCCGCCTTTCGTCGCCGCATGCTGCTGGAGGATCTGCATCACCCGTCTGAGCCAGAAGGTGAGGTCCTGCCCGCCCCGCACCGCCGCCATGCGGTTCAGCTGCCCCACCGTGCGTCGGTCGAACACCTCGGGGCGCTGCTGGGCGAGATAGGCCAGCTCGCGCGCGGCGTGCGGTCGCGTCCAGCGACCGCGACCTCGCAGCATCTCGAGCAGTCCGCGCAGCGTCTGA
>JASJDY010000216.1 GCA_030065025.1 Planctomycetota bacterium | reverse complement strand
CCAGGTCATCCCCATGGAGGACTTCAACCTCCACCTCACGGGCGACCTGCACGCCGTGTCGATGGCCCACAACCTGCTCAGTGCCGCCATCGACAACCACATCCACCACGGCAACGAACTGAACATCAACCCCTTCAGCATCACGTGGAACCGTGTGGTGGACCTCAACGACCGCGCGCTGCGCGACGTCGTCGTGGGGCTCGGTGGCCGCCTCAACGGCCGCCCGCGTGAGAGCGGCTTCGACATCTCCGTGGCCTCCGAGGTCATGGCGATCCTCGCGCTCACGACGGACCTCAAGGACCTCCGCGAGCGTCTCGGCCGCATCGTGATCGGCACGAACATGGACGGCGAGGCCGTCACGGCTGAGGACCTCAAGGTCGCCGGCGCCATGACCGTGCTCATGAAGGACGCCCTGATGCCCACGCTGCTCCAGACCCTGGAGCACGGCCCCGCGTTCATCCACGCCGGCCCCTTCGCCAACATCGCCCATGGCAACTCCAGCGTGATCGCCGACCGCATCGCCCTGCGTCTGGCGGACTACGTCGTGACCGAGTCGGGCTTCGGCTCCGACATCGGCATGGAGAAGTTCATGGACATCAAGTGCCGGGTGAGCGGGCTCTCCCCGGACTGCGTCGTCCTGGTCGCCACGATCCGCGCGCTCAAGATGCACGGCGGACTGGGCAAGGTCATCGCCGGCAAGCCGCTGCCGCAGGAGCTCGTAACCGAGAACCTCGAGGCCCTCGAGAAGGGCGCCGCCAACATGGTCCACCACATCAAGAACGCCCGGCAGTTCGGCGTCCCCGTGGTGGTGGCCGTCAACCGCTTCGGCCCCGACACCGACGCCGAGGTCGCACTCCTCGAGAAGATCGCCAAGGAGGCGGGCGCCGAGGCCGCCGTCATGACCGACCACTGGGCCGAGGGCGGCGCGGGTAGCGTCGACCTGGCGAACGCCGTCGTGGCGGCCTGCGAGCAGCCCAAGGACTTCAAGTTCCTCTACGACCTCGACAGCACGATCGAGGAGAAGATCGAGACGATCGCGACGAAGGTCTATGGCGCGGACGGCGTCGACTTCCTCCCCGACGCGAAGAAGAAGATCAAGCTCTACAACCAGCTGGGCTTCGACAAGCTGCCGATCTGCATGGCGAAGACCCACCTGAGCCTGTCGCACCTGCCCCGCCTGAAGGGCGTGCCGACGGGCTTCCGGCTGCCCGTGCGCGACATCCGCGCGAGCGTGGGGGCCGGGTTCCTCTACCCGCTCTGCGGGAACATGATGACCATGCCGGGCCTGCCCTCGCGTCCCGCCTTCGAGAACGTCGACATCGACCTCGAGACCGGGCGCATCGTGGGCCTGTTCTAGGACCGAGGCTGCGCCACGAAGGAGAGCACCGTGACCACCGAGATGAAGGCCAAGCTGATCGACGGCAAGCAGATCGCCCAGGACATCCGCAACGAGGTCAAGGAGGGCGCCGCCGCGCTGCGTGAGAAGGGCGTCGTGCCCGGCCTCGCGACCGTGCTCGTCGGCGATGACCCGGCCTCGCACAAGTACGTCAGCATGAAGCGCAAGGCATGCGCCGAGGCGGGCATCGAGAGCTACCACCACGAGCTGTCGGCTGACGCCACGCAGGACGAGGTCCTGTCGCTCGTGCAGCAGCTCGGCGCGGACGCCAAGGTGCACGGCATCCTCGTGCAGCTGCCGCTGCCGAACCACATCGACGAGGAGACCATCCTCGACGCCGTCCCGCTCAGCAAGGACGTCGACGGCTTCCACCCGCTGAACATCGGCGCGCTGGCGATGAAGGGCCGCGAGGGCGACTTCGTGCCCTGCACGCCCAACGGCTGCATCGAGCTGCTCGACCGCAGCGGCGTCACGATCGAGGGCGCCAACGCCGTCGTGCTGGGCCGCTCGAACATCGTGGGCATGCCCGTCGCCCTGCTGCTGGTGAAGCGCAACGCGACCGTGACGATCTGCCACTCGCGCACGAAGGACCTCGCCGACGTGGTCCGCAGCGCGGACATCCTGATCGCCGCCATCGGTCGCGCGCACTTCGTGACGGGCGACATGATCAAGCCCGGCTGCACGGTGATCGACGTGGGCACGAACATGATCGACGACGCGACCCGTAAGAGCGGGCGCCGTCTGGTGGGGGATGTCGACTTCGCGGCCGCGAAGGACATCGCCGGCGCGATCACGCCCGTCCCGGGCGGCGTGGGCCCCATGACGATCGCGATGCTCCTCAGCAACACGCTGAAGAGCGCGGAGCGCAGCGCGTAGGGACGCGCCGGGCGACCTGAGCCCTGAGTCTGCGAAGGGCGGAATGGTCGCCCTACGAGGCTCCCAGACGCTCACCCACCTTCGGGTGATACCCCCGCAGGAACTCGCCCGCGCTGAGCATGCGCTTGCCGGCCGGCTGCACGGCGGTCAGTCGGCACGCGCCCTTACCCGCCGCCACGACGAGGCGCTCCCCTGAGGCCTCCAGGACCTCTCCTGGCTCGCCTGAGCCCTCCACGGCCTCCAGGGGGCCCAGGACCACCCTGAGCGGCTCACCGGCCGCCCTGTGCCAGAACGTGTAGGCCCGCGGCCAGGGCTGCATGGCGCGGACGTGGTCGCGGAGCGCCGCCGCGGGCCGCGCCCAGTCGAGCAGTCCGTCGGTCTTCTTCAGCCGGGGCGCCTTCGAGACGAGGGCCGGGTCCTGGACGATCTCGGTGGCGTCGCCGCGCGCCAGGGCGTCGACCGCCTGAGCCACGAGCGGGGCGCCCAGCTCGCTGAGCCGCGCCTCGACCTCGGGCGCGGTCTCGTCCTCACCCACGCGCGTCGAGGCCTGCCCGATGACCGGGCCGGCATCGACCTTCGGGGTCATGTGGATGACGGAGACGCCGGTCTCGGTCTCGCCGTGATAGAGCGCCCAGTTGATGGGGGCGGCCCCGCGGTAGGCCGGCAGCAGCGAGCCGTGCAGGTTCACGCCGCCCAGCCGCGCCGTCGCCAGCGTCGCGGCCGAGAGGATCTGCCCGAAGTCGCAGACGATGAGTAGGTCGGCCCCGAGGGCCTCGAGCTCGGCGCGGGCCTCGTCGGTGTTGACGCTCTCAGGATCGAGGATGGGCGTCCCCATCTCGACGGCGAGCTCCCGCACCGGGCTCACCTCGGCCTTCTTCCGGCCGTGCGCCGCACGCTCGGGCCGCGTCACGACCGCGACGACATCGTGGTCGGTGTCGTAGAGCTTTCGGAAGCTCGGTACGCCGAAGGGCCCCGTGCCCATCAAGACCAGGCGCATGGGGCCCTCCTGTCGTCGACTAATGGCGGAAATGCCTGCAGCCGGTGAACACCATGGCGATGCCATGCTCGTTGCAGGCGGCGATGACGGCCTCGTCGCCCTTCGAGCCACCCGGCTGGATGATGCACGTCACGCCTGCGGCCGCGGCCGCCTCAATGGCGTCCGGGAAGGGGAAGAACGCGTCGGAGCCGAGCGCCGAGCCGGCCCCGCGGTCGCCCGCCTTCTTGATGGCGATCTCGGTGGAGTCCACGCGGCTCATCTGGCCTGCGCCGGCGCCGAGCAGCATGCCGTCCTTGCAGAGCACGATGGCGTTCGACTTCACCACGCGGCCCATCTTCCAAGCGAAGCGCAGGTCGATCATCTGCTGGTCGGTGGGCTGCGCCTGCGTGACGACCTTCCAGGTGGACTCGTCGTCGGGCAGGACGTCGGCTTCCTGCACGAGCATGCCGCCGTGCACGGAGCGGAAGGCCCAGCGCGGCTGCTGCGCATCGATCTCGCCGGCCTTCATGAGGCGGACGTTCTTCTTCCACTTCGGGCGCGTGGTGAGGATCTCGAGCGCCTCGGGCTCGAAGTCCGGCGCGATGATCGCCTCGATGAACAGCCCCGGCTCGGCGAGCAGCTCGGCCGTCGGCACGTCGACGACCTGGTTCATGCCCAGCACGCTGCCGAACGCGCTCAGGGGATCACCGGCCATGGCCAGCTTCACCGCCTCGACGAGCGTCGCGCCGATGGCGGCGCCGCAGGGGTTCGTGTGCTTGATTACGGAGCACGCGGGCTCGTCGAAGTAGCGCGCGATCTCGAACGCGCTGTCGAGGTCGAGGTAGTTGTTGTACGAGAGCTGCTTGCCGTTGAGCTGCTCGGCGGAGAGCACGGTCGTGCCCTGCGCGTCGACGTCGGCGTAGATGGCCGCCTTCATGTGCGGGTTCTCGCCGTAGCGCATCACGGCGCGTCGCTCGAGGTTGGGACGCAGCGTCGCGGGCCACGAGTCCTCGACGTCCTGCCCCGCGTGGTACGCGGCGATGGCCTGGTCGTAGCCGGCCGTGTGCGCGAAGGCCTCGGAGGCGAGCTGCGTGCGCAGCTCGGGCGTCGTGGCCTTGTTCGTGCGGACCTGCTCGAGGATCGCGTCGTACTGGCGCGGGTCGGTGGCGATCGTGGTGAACGCCTGGTTCTTCGCGGCGGCGCGCACGAGCGACGGCCCGCCGATGTCGATCTTCTCGATGGCCTCGGCCTTCGTGACGTCGGGCTTCGCGACCGTCTCCTGGAACGGATACAGGTTCACGACGACCAGCTCGAACGACAGGATGCCGTGCTCGGCGATCGCAGACATGTCCGACTCGTTGTCGTGACGGCAGAGGATGCCGCCGAAGACCTTCGGATGGAGGGTCTTGAGGCGGCCGTCCATCATCTCGGGGAAGCCCGTGTACTCGGACACGTCCTTCACGGGCACGCCGGCGTCCTCGAGCGCCTTGCGCGTGCCGCCCGTGCTGTACATCTCGACGCCCGCCTCGGCGAGCCCCTTGCCGAGGTCGGCGAGGCCCGCCTTGTCGCTGACGCTGATCAGCGCGCGCTCGATCGTGGGGGACGTGGTCTTCACAGGCGTGGCTTGCATCGGGAACCCTCCGGCTTCGGCGTGATCGTAGGGGCTGACGAGGACGGTGTAGGCCGTTGTCAGCCCGCGGTCAAGGCCTGCCGGAGCCCCGGAAAGCGACGGGCTCAGTCCCCGAGGACGGGGAGCCGGATGGTGCCCGCGATGACGTCCGCGAGCACGTCGGCGTAGATGACGTGCTCCTCCTTCAGGACGCGCTGCTGGAGGGTCTCCGGCGTGTCCCCGGGCAGCACGGGCACCTTGCGCTGCTTCAGGATCGGGCCCTCGTCGTAGTTCTCGTTGACGACGTGGACCGTGGCGCCGCTCTCTATGTCCCCGGCGGCGAGGACCGACTCGTGGGGGTGGATGCCGTACATGCCCTTGCCGCCGTGCTTGGGCAGGAGGGCGGGGTGGATGTTGAGGATGCGCCCCTCGTAGGCCGCCAGCGTCTCGGGGCCGATCTTCTTCATGTAGCCGGCGAGCAGGATGACCTCGGCGCCGGCCTCCTGCAGTGCGCCCAGGATCGCCCGGTCTAGATCAGCGGGCTCGGGGTGGTGCTTCCCGCTGAGATGGCGCCACGGAAGGTCGTGGCGGCGCGCGCGCTCCAGGGCGCCGGAGCCCGAGTTGTTGCTGATCACGAGGACGATCTCGGCGTCGAGCGTGCCGGCCTCGATGCCGTCGATGATGGCCTGCATGTTCGAGCCGCCGTGCGAGGCGAACACGCCGATCTTGAGCGCCATGGTTGCTGACCTCCGGCCGGTGGAGCGTACCGGGACGAGCCCCGGAGGCTGATAGATTGCGCCGATGGGCGTCGCCGGCCGTGACTACATGCGCAGCACCACCGGGGGCGGTTCCGGCTGGAGGCCGGGCCGCCTGACGTGGTGGATCATCGGCATCAACGGGGTGCTGTGGTTCATCTTCTCGTCGGGCCTCAGCCGCCGCCCCAGTGACCTCGGGCTCTTCATGCTCGACGAGCTGATGCTCCACCCCGAGCAGGTGTTCGCCAGCGGCAAGATCTGGCAGCTCTTCACGTCGTTCTGGCTGCACGACTGGAACAGCGCGGGTCACGTGTTCTGGAACATGCTGATCCTGTTCTTCTTCGGGCGCATGGCTGAGGGCAGCCTGGGGCCCCGCGGCTACCTCAGGCTCTACCTCCTCGGCGGGCTGGTGGCGTCCGTCATCTACACGGGCTACTCGTACCTGACGGGGGCGTTCATCCCCGCCCTGGGCGCGAGCGGTGCCGTCTACGCCGTCCTCGTCTGGGTGGCGTGCATGCATCCCAAGCGCACGGTCTACCTGATGTTCTTCCTGCCGATGCCCATGTGGGTGGCGGTGGGGGTGCTCATGGTGGGCGTCGAGGTGCTCTCGCTCACCCAGAACCTCGGCGACGCCGGCTCGGCGGTCGCCCACCTCGCGGGCGCGGCCTGGGGCTTCGTCTACTTCCGCTGGTTCCCGCGCTGGCACGGCACGCGGGGCGCGGGTGGCTGGATGGTGAAGCTCAAGCGCAAGCGCGAGGC
>JASJDY010000215.1 GCA_030065025.1 Planctomycetota bacterium | reverse complement strand
GTGGCCTGCGGCGGTGATCGTCGCGTGCGCCTGGGCGATTCCACCGCGCGGCGATCCTTCCTCGCGTACGAGGCCGAGCTCGCCGACCTGCTGCGCAGCCGGGCAGGCGCGGAGGAGCGCGGCAAGGAGGCGAGGCGCCTTGCCGAGGAGTTCCTGTCGGTGCACGCCGGCACGCAGGAGGCCGCGCGCATTCGCTACTGGGCCGACATCGCCAATCCACGCACCGAGCCGGGCAAGCTCACGCCGGCGCCGAGGACGGTCACGCAGGTGGCGCGCTCGCGGCTCGACCAGGTGCTCGAGGCCCTGAGGCCCACGCCGTAGGTCCGTGGGCGGGAACCAGAAGCCAACTTCGTGTTTCACCGATCGAGACTTGCCGGTCACTCTGGGAGCGTGATGCTTAGCCGGTCCCTGGTCCTCCTGCCGTTGCTGCTCGCGCTGCTCGCTGCGCCGGTAGCGGAGGCCGCGCCCGGCAACATGCCGCCGCGTGCGCGCGCTGCCTATCAGGCGCTGCAGCGCGGCGACCTGGAGACGGCGCAGAAGGAAAGCGCCGAGGCGGTGCGGCAGAGCGAGAAGTCGTCGCCGGCCTGGATGGTGCGCGGCTTCGTTCTCTCCCGCAGCGGCGACAAGCCCGGAGCGGAGGCGGCCTACCGTCAGGCGATCGTGCTCGATCCGTCCAATCCCGTCGCGCGGAACAACCTGGGGACGGTGCTCCTCGATCAGGGCAAGCCCGATCGGGCGCTCCGCGCGTTCAACGCCGCGCTGTCGCTGCATCCCTTCTACGCAGACGCGCGCAACAACGCCGGTGCCGCGCTCGAGAAGCTCGGCCGCGCCGCCGCGGCACGACGCAACTACCGCCTCGCCACGGTGATCGACCCGAAGCACGCGAAGGCCTACAACAACCTCGGCGCGGCGCAACTCCGTGCGGGCGACGTGCAGGCGGCCTCGTCGTCCTTCGCGCGCGCCGCGCGACTCGATCCGAGCTTCGACGCTCCCGCGCTCAACCTCGCGCTTCTCGGCGCACGCGGCCGCAACGACGAGGAGTACTTGGCCCGCTTGCAGCGCGCGGCTGCGCAGCCGGACGCCACGCCGTCACTCAAGGCGCGCGTCCTCGCGATGCTCGCCGGCCGCGAGGCCGACCAGCGCAACTGGGATCGCGCGCGGGAGCTCTACCTCGAGGCGCTTACGCACACGCCGCGGGACACGACGCTCCTCAACAACGTCGCCGTGGTCGAGGATCAGCTCGGCATGGATCGCGAGGCGCTTCTGCACCTCACCGAAGCGCTCGACATCGATCCCGACCTCAAGATTGCGCAGAACAACATCGGCATCGTGCACGTGCACCGCGGCAAGCTGGATCTCGCGGAGAGCGTCTTCACCGACCTGCTGCGTCAGGACGCCAACTTCCACCGTGCGCACTACAACCTCGGCGTCATCCAGGCTTCGCGCGGCGAGGTCGCGGACGCGCGGCGTTCGTTCCAGCGCGCGGCCCGGCTTGCGCCCCGCGATGCTGCCGTGCGCTACAACCTCGCGATCCTCGCGCGTAGCGACGACGGCGACGCCCGCGCCGAGCTGCGTGCCTACGAGGAGGTGCTCCGCCTGGATGCGAACCTCGTAGAGGCGCATCTGGCGATCGGCATGTTGCTCGCCGATCCCGCGACGTCGGCGCGCCTGCGCAATCCCGAGCGCGCCGTGCGGCACCTGCGCCGGTTCCTCGAGCTCGCTCCGCCGTCGGACACCGAGGGCCGCCAGCAGGCCACCGACTGGCTCGCCTGGCTGGCGAGTCAGCGGGACTGAGAGGCGGCCGTCTACGTGTTCGGGGTCGGGTTCGGATCCTCGATGCCGATGCCGATGCCGATGCCGATGCCGATGCCCAATCCCGAGAGCGAGAGACCCTCGTTTCCGGAATCGGCATCGGGACTCGGCATGGGAATCGGACTTGCGGGCGGCATTCGGATGCAGGTGGGCTTGTAGGGGCGGCCGGAGGAAGCCCGCAGGGCTGACGAACGCCCGCCCGTCGAGTGCAGGTGCAAGTGCAGGTGCAAGTGCAGGTGCAAGTGCAGGTGCAAGTGCAGGTGCAGGTGGGTGCGGGCGATCGAGTGCCCGCAGCCAAGTCGAGGGATCACCTCAACGCCCGCACCAACAGCAACACCACGACCCCGTCGAACTCCTGCTCTGCCATACGGAGCGGCACGACGTCCGGCCTGGCCCCGTCGAGCCGCACCCGTCCCCCTTGCTTGTGCCACGTGCGCACGAGGTCGCGCCCATCACGGTGCAGCACGACCGTATCGCCGCCGCGCGGTGTGCGCTCGGGATCCACGAGCAACAGGTCACCCGCCTCCACACGCGGATGCGCCTCGTCGTCGGCGATGCGCACGAAGAACGCGCCATGGCTACCGAGGCGCGCATCGATCTCGATGCGGTCCTCGACGTCGCCACTCTGCGTGGAGCTGGCGTACACCTCGACGAGGCGCCGCTTCGCGTCCTTCGTGCTGGGTGCCGGCGCCGTGCCCGTCAACACCCCGGGCAGGACGCGAGCGAGGATCTCGCGCTCCTTGTCGTCGGCTTCTGCCAGGAGGTCGTCGGACTCGCGCTCGGCCTCCTCGAGGCTCTTGACCTTGCGCGCGCGTCCCAGCAGCCGTCCGGCGAGCATGCGTTGCTCGGGGGGCAGGTCCAGGAACTCCGCCATGGGATCCACGACGCGTGGACCGCGCGCCATGTGGAAGAGGGTCGTCACGAGCAAACGGTCGCGCGACTTGCGCACGCGGCCCCGCTCGCGGTTCGCGCGTTCGAGACGCTTGCGGATGGGGGGCGGGGAGCGCTCGAGCGCGGCCAGCTCCTGCAGGCGGCGCTCGGCAACGCCCAGCGCCTTGCACAGCCGCGTGATCACCTTGGGGCGTGGCGCCCGGCGTGCCCCCGACTCCAGCTGCGAGATGTAGCTGCCGGTCATCTCGATCTTCGCGGCGAGGGCCTTCTGGGACAGGCCGGCGCGCTCGCGCAGGCGCTTCAGGGCGGCAGCGAAGCTCTTCTCGGGCACGCCCCGATGCTAGCGAGGACCGGGACTCAGATCACAAGTCTGTTTCTTGTCGAATCGAGTGTTGACAAACTTGTTAGTTATCGTAGGGTGTTCGCTACCGGGGCTACGACGCTTCCAGAAGGTCTGGGGCACCTCGGTCGCGAGAAGGTCGGGAGTTCCCTCCCGCATGCGACCTTCGGGTCGAAGGGAGATAGGCGGAACAGGGCGCGAGGCCGAACGGGAACGGGTCGGACGGGCCGCACTCCCTGAACCCCTCCGGATGCTTCTCATCGGGCGCCGGACTCCTCACGGGGTCCGGCGCCCGCTTCAATTGTCCACTTCCACTTCCACTTCCACCTGCACGGTCCCAGGGAGCATCCACGGGCCGGGCGGAGATTCGCCCTTCGCTCCACTCAGGGCTCCCAGCCGCCCCTACGGCGCCACGCCAGGCGAGCACCTCCACGACCACCTCCACGACCACGGCCACGCGACCAACGGTCGCGCTCGCGATCGCGCACGCGCTCGACCCTCGGGCGATTTCAGAGGGGCGTCCGACGAGCGAGCGGGAGCGCGAGCGCGAGGGGAGGTCGACCACGCGACCATCCGCGCACCCATCCATTCCGCCACCGCGCCATCGTCCCCAGCGTGGGGGCGGTGCTGGCCGAATGTGACGCAATCGCGGGGCTCCAGTACCGGGAAACGGCGAAACGTTCGGCGCTGTTCGGCGTCCAAAGGGCTAGAAACCGGGCGAGAGCCGAAGGTGGGACGTGTCCGCACCGACCCATGGGGTACGGGGCTGGTGAGGCACGCCTTTTGGACCTCTGCCAGCGTCGTCGGGTCCGGGAGCCCGACGGCGTACTTCTCCAAGGCCAGGATCACTCGCACCATGACGTGCTCGCGACCGCTCACGCTGGGTTGGACCGCAGCTGTGCTCGTCCTCGCTCTCGCTGCGCCCACGGCGCTGGCGGCCGTCGGCGACTACGACTGCCCCGACCCGAGCAAGGTCTACTACGGCCACTGCAAGCTGTTCCAGCGGCCCGCCGAGGTGGACGCCGACCGCGTCTACGCCCGGATCAGCGAGTACCAGGAGATCCTTCGCCGCGGCCTCACCGCCAAGGACCCGCAGTACCACCTGCTGATGAAGAAGGCGACCCAGCGCTTCACGGAGGCGGTGAAGAAGATGGCCAAGGCCAAGAAGCACGACCTCGTGGCCCAGACCGGCTCCGTCCGCAAGGCCCGCAAGAAGGCCAAGGACGTGCCCGACCGGACGCAGGACGTCATCCAGAAGCTGGACTGAGCGGACCGCGGGGATGGGGGCGCGACGGGTAGGCGCCGGCACCTGGATCCTGCTGGCCCTGGTGCTCCCGCTCTCCTTCGCTGCTGCGGAGGAACCCACCGCTGACGATCGTCCGCCGTGGCTGCACCCTGAGCTGCCCATCAGCGTCGGCGCCGACGGCTCGGCGCGCAGCATCTACCAGCCCGAGTTCCGCGACGCGCCGTGGCTCCGTGAGCAGCTGCTGCAGCAGAAGATCGCCGGGCTGCGCGCGGACCTCACGACCCCGATCGTGCCCGTGGCCCGTCCGCCCGGAGCACGGTCGACGCCGCCGCCTGTACCGGGGCGCATCCTCCTCACCGGTTCGCTCGAAGCCGTGCGCGAAGCCCGCGCTCGTCTCGCCAAGTTGGATCTCGCCCCGCGCGCCGTGCTCGTCTCGCTGCTCGTCACGGAGGTGGTCCGTCGGCGCCGGTCCGAGCGGGGGGGCTCGCTGCTCTTCGACAAGGCTCTCGGGCCCTCGCCCGGCAACGCGTTGTTCCGCAGCTTCAGCACCTCCTTCGAGCCCGACTCGTTCCTGCGCTCCACGCTGACGGGCGTGACGCCGTTCGAGGGCACGACGCTCTTCATGGGCAACGACAGCGTGGGCGGGGCGGGCTTCGAGTACGCGCTGCGCATGCTGCAGAAGGAGGGAGAGGCCGAGTTCCTGGCGTGGCCCAACCTCCTCGTGAACGAGGGGCAGCCCGCCACCATGACGTCGGGTCGCACCGTGCCTCAGGTCCTGCTCGACAACGATGCCGGCGAGACGATCCGCACGCGGAGCGAGCTCACGGGGCTCCGCCTGCGCGTCACGCCGCGCACGATCGGCCGCGAGCACGCTGTGCTGGACCTCGACGTGTGGCTGCGCCTGCCCGAGGAGGTGACGGGTGCGGAGGTGGTGCCCGGCACGCTGCGGTTGAAGACGCGGCAGGTGACGACGCGGCTCACCGTCCGGGACCGCGAGCCGCTGCTGCTCGGGGGCATCGTCCTCCGGCGCGCGCAGCGCGACCGACGCGGCTTGCCGCGCCCGCGCGCGGCCGCCGCGCTCGACCCCCTGCACTCCACGCGCGTGCGCGATGCGGCCGAGACGGAGATCGTCTTCCTGATACGGCCGCGCGTCGTGCCGCCGGGGCAGCGTCCGGCGGAGCTCGACCCGGCGACCTACCGGGCCTGGACGACGACGCGCCGGCTGCCGGATCCGTGGAAGGGCGTCAAGGAGCCTCGCGGGAGCGAGCTGGGGAAGCGGGGAGCGGCAGTAAGTCGGTAGGGGCCACGGGAGCCTGAGCGAGACGGAGCCCCTGAGAGAATCGAAGGGGCGGAGCGAGTCGAAGGCGAGTCTTGGCCCGGCCCGTTCATGGCTCCTGGGACCGTGCTCGGTGTCGTTCGGACTCGGCTCCTACTTCCCCATCAACCTGACCGCTCCCGTCCAATCCTCCGGCGGCGGCTTGCGCATGTACGACGCGCAGCGCGTCGTGAGGATCTTCGTGCCGATGTCGTCCGGCCTCAGCTCGAGCGCGCGCTCGAACGCGGCGTGGGCCGCCGCGAACTCCCGCGCCAGGTAGCGCTCGAAGGCCTCGGTCGTCAGGTCGGCGAAGCGTTGGACATCCGGCTCGATGTCGCCGCGCGGACCGAGCAGCTCGTGGAACACGACCGCCGCGGACCTGCCCTTCACCTCCACGAAGTCCACGGGACGGGCGAGGAAGTCCTTGCTGGCCGCCTGGTACGTGGCGTCGCCCAACGCGATCTCGATGCCGTACATCTTGCAGATGCCCTCGAGGCGCGAACCGAGGTTCACGGCATCGCCCATGACGGTGTAGTTCATGCGGTCCGTGGAGCCGATGTTGCCCACGAGCATGCGCCCCGTGTTGACGCCGATACGGGCGCGGAACGGCGGCAGCCCCTCGTGCTCCCAGCGAAAGCGCAGCACGCGTAGCGCCTGCTGCGAATCCCAGGCGGCCTCGCACGCGCGGAGGGCGTGCTCTTCGACGCGGCTCGGCGCGCCCCAGAACGCCATGATCGCGTCGCCGACGTACTTGTCGACCGTGCCGCCGCGGATGAG
>JASJDY010000214.1 GCA_030065025.1 Planctomycetota bacterium | reverse complement strand
GGGGCGAGGAGGATTGGAAGGAGGGGCGCGTAGCCCCTCCTTGCCGCGCCGCAGGCGCGTCCAGTCCGCGCGGCAGCGCGGAACGCAGACCGATGAGCTCCCGAGGCCGCCTGGGATCTACTCCATGCCTCGCGTGCGCGCTCAACCATCGGACGAGCCCCAGCAGGTGTTCGTTGAGCGAGCGCGAGCGGGATCGCGAGCGCGAAGCTGGAGCGGCAGGGGCACCCGCCACCCAGGTTTGTGCATCCGAGCGACACCCGTGGGCCCCGCGGCGTGTTTCAATGCGCCGCTGGGCCGCGCGGCCCCCACCACAGGAAGCCCACGTCATGACCGATCTCGAACCGACCGAGGGTGAGATGACGCCCGCCGACCTCGACGCCGCCAAGCGCGTCAAGGACGCCCACGACAGGATCCGCAGCGAGCTGTCCAAGGTCATCGTCGGCCTGGACGAGGTGATCGATCAGCTGCTGATCTCGATCTTCGCCCGCGGCCACTGCCTCCTCGTAGGCGTGCCCGGCCTCGCGAAGACGCTGCTGATCAGCACGCTCTCCCGCTCGCTCTCGCTCTCCTTCAACCGCATCCAGTTCACGCCGGACCTGATGCCCGCCGACATCACCGGCACCGAGGTCATCCAGGAAGACAAGACGACCGGCGAGCGCGGCTTCAAGTTCATCAAGGGCCCGATCTTCGCCAACGTCATCCTGGCCGACGAGATCAACCGCACGCCGCCCAAGACGCAGGCCGCCCTCCTCGAGGCCATGCAGGAGCGCCAGGTCAGCGCCGGCGGCAAGAAGCACGTACTCACTCCGCCGTTCTTCGTCCTCGCGACGCAGAACCCGATCGAGCAGGAAGGCACCTACCCCCTGCCCGAGGCGCAGCTCGACCGATTCATGTTCCTCGTGAAGGTCGAGTACCCCTCGCTCGAGGAGGAGCTGGAGATCGTCAACATGACGACCCAGCCCATGAGCGCGGAGCTCGACGAGGTCCTGAGCGCCGAGGACATCATCGCCATCCAGGATGTCGTGCGGCGCGTGCCGATCTCCGAGCACATGGTGCGCTACGTGCTGCGCCTCGTACGCGCCACGCGCGTCACCGACGAGAGCGCACCCGAGCTTGTGCGCCAGCGCGTCGCGTGGGGCGCCGGCCCGCGCGCCAGCCAGTTCATGATCCTCGGCGCGAAGGCGCGGGCGCTGCTCAACGGGCGCCTTTACGTCTCGACCGAGGACGTCCAGGCCGTCGCCCTCCCCGTGCTCCGCCACCGCGTCCTCACGACGTACGGCGCCGAAGCCGAGGGGTACACGAGCGATCGCCTCGTCACCGAGCTGATGGACATGATCCCTGCTGCCGAGAGCGAGACCCTCAGTGACGAGCGACTCCCGAACGTACTTGGATCCTGAGGTCATCGAGAAGATCTCGGGCCTCGAGCTGAAGGCCCGGATGATCGTCGAAGGCTTCATCTCCGGTCTGCACCGGAGCCCCTTTCGCGGCTTCTCCGTGGAGTTCGCCGAGCACCGGGAGTATGTCCCGGGCGACGACATGCGCTTCCTGGACTGGAAGGTCTACGGCAAGACCGACCGCCTCTACATCAAGCGCTACGAGGAGGAGACCAACCTCGAGTCCCACCTCGTCGTGGACGCGAGCGGCTCCATGGCCTACACGAGCCGCGAAGACAAGGGCCCGTCGAAGTTCGAGTACGCCTGCTGGTCCGCCGCGGCGCTGGCCTACCTCATCACGCAGCAGCAGGACGGCGCCGGCCTCGTGCTGTTCGACGAGCAGGTCCGCAAGGTCGTGCCCGCGCGCAACAACCGCGCGCACCTGGGCAACATCATGCACGAGCTCGAGGCGGCGGAGCCGAGCGCGGGCACCGGCATCGCGCGCGCGCTGAGCGAGGCGGGCGAGGCCGTCCGGCGCCGCGGGCTCGTCGTCCTCTTCTCCGACCTCATGGACGACGGCGACGAGATCCTCAAGGGCCTCAAGCAGGTTCGCCACCGCGGCCACGAGGTGCTGCTGTTCCACGTGCTGGCGCACGACGAGCTGACCTTCCCCTTCGAGCGCTTGACGCGCTTCGAGGGCATGGAGGACATGAGCCGCATCACGGCCGATCCCGTCGCCCTCCGCACCGCCTACCTCACCGAGGTGAAGGAGTTCCGGAGGCGACTCCGCCGCGTCTGCCTCGCCAACCGCATCGACCTCGTGGAGATGGACACGTCCGAGTCCCTGGCCGTCGTGCTGCAGGCCTACCTGGCCAAGCGCGCGAGCGTGAGGCGTCGATGAGTCTCCTCACGTGGCAGCTCTTCGCGCTCGGCGGCGCCCTCGCCTCCGTGCCGATCCTGATCCACCTGCTGAGCAAGCGCCGCGTGCGGCACGTGCAGTGGGCGGCGATGAACTGGCTGCTCGCAGCCATGAAGCGCCACCAGCGGCGCCTGCAGCTCGAGAACTGGCTGATCCTCGCGCTGCGCGTCGCGGCGATCCTGATCCTGGGTCTGGCCCTCGCCCGCCCCGTGCTGACCGACAGCTCGCTCGCACCGCTCCTCGGATCGAAGCGCTCCGTCTACCTCGTGCTCGACAACTCGTTCAGTACGGACGCCAAGGTCGACGCGCGCTCCGTCTTCGACCGCGCGAAGACCGAGGCCGACCTCGTGCTCAAGAGCATCAGCCCCGAAGACACGGTGGCGGTCGTGGTCACGAACGACCCCGACGAGGACGCGACCACGGGTCTCGAGCCGCACGTGCTCCTGGGCCGCTCCGTCGGCGACGAGGGCGCCGCCCGCGCACGCGAGGCCGTCGCCGCGCTGAGGACGCGCCACGCGCCAGCGAACTGGATCAAGTCCCTGGACGCCGTCCTCGAGCAGATGGAGAAGGGCGACCCCAATCGCACGGTGGTCATCGTCACTGACCTCCAGGCGAAGGACTGGCTGAGCCGCCCGCGTGAGCGCATGGCCGAGCCCGGCGTAGTCACCGAAGACGCGACGGACGAAGGCGAGCTTCGCAAGCGCGTGCTCACGCTGCTCCGCAGGCCCGCGGCGCTACGCGTGATCGACGTCGGTGGATCGAATCGCCGCGACCTCGCCGTCACGAACATCGAGAACCGCACCGGCCAGGATCCCTTCGTGGGACGTCCGCTCCGCCTCGCGGTAAGCGTCGCGAACTACGGCGCGTCGCCCGTCACGGGCGCACAGCTCGAGGTGCAGGTCGACGACAGCGAGCGCAAGCGGGTCTACCCCGTGCCGGACCTCGCCGCCGCCGACGCAGGCATTCGCGTGCCCAAGCCCGCCGTGGAGATCGTGCAGGTGGATCTACCGCGCGGCACGTTCGACCGGCCCGGCTCGCACACGATCACCGTGACGGTCACACCGCCGCGCACGGATCCCGGCGCCGACGCCCTCGGTCTCTCCAGCGAGCGCCGCCTCGCGCTGAACGTACGCCGGCGCGTGAACGTGCTCGCGTGGACGCGCACCAGCAAGACCGAAGACGAGAGCATGGATGCCGAGCTCTATCTGCGCGGCATCTACGAGGGAGACGCGCCGGAGGGCACGGCCGCCGGCGGGCTCCCCCCCATCTACCGCTACAGCTCGGCCACGTCGGAGAACCAACTGCTCGACCGGCTCCAGCGGCGCGCGCGCGAACCCATCGATCTCGTGGTGCTCGCCAACGTGCAGCCGCGCGACGACGCGCTGATGAAGGCGCTGCGCGCCTACGTCCGTGAGGGCGGCGGCCTGCTCGTCTTCACCGGCGACGAGACGCAGCACGAGGCGCTGAACGTGGCGTTCCACGGGGACGTGCCTGAGGAGCGACTCCTACCCTTCGCGTTCGAGCGGGCCGAGACCAAGGACCGCAACACCGGCGTGGCCGGCCACTACAGCCTCGACCTCGCCTTCCAGGAAGACCCGCATCCCCTGGCCGAGCCGTTCACCAACGTCAAGGCCGACGACTGGATCAAGCGCGTACCGCCGCGCATCTGGGGACGCATGACGTTCGCCGTGCCGCCCCCCGAGCCCGAGCCGCGTGACGGCACGGACGCGACCGGGTCGCAGGAGAGTGCGCAGGGCGAGGTGATCCTGCGCTTCAAGGGCGACGGCAAGCCCGCGGCGGTGTCGGGCCGCTACGGCGAGGGCCGCACCGTCTGGGTCGGCACGAGCATCGACAACGGCTGGCTCGCCACGTCCGTGCTCTTCCTGCCGGTCTTCCTCGAGGAGTCGGCGATGTACCTCACGCGGCCGGCAGAAGCCGGACGCAACCTGCCCGTGGGCGGCATCCTGCGCGCGACGATCCCGGCCGAAGCCGAGCAGGTGCGCGTGGTGCCGCCCGGCGGCACCGCCACCGTGCCCACGCGGCGCACGGCCGAGGACAGCAACGCGCCGCGCGTCGAGTACCAGCACGACGGCGTGGGCCGCGCCGGCATCTGGCGCATGACGTACGACCTCCCCTCGCTCACGGGCGAGCCCGAGACGATCGTGGAGGCGTTCGCCGTCAACCCCGACGCGGAGGAAGGCGCGCTCCTGCCCGCCGATCCGCAGGCCGTGCGCGACGGCATCCCCGGCGAGCTCGACCTGGAGTTCCTGCCGTCGTTCGGCGACGTGAGCTCCGAGCTCCAGGAGGCGCGCGAGGGCGAGATCACGCGCTACCTCCTCTACGCCCTGCTGGCCATCCTGCTGCTGGAGTCGCTCCTCGCGATGCGCTTCGGCCGCCGCGCCCGCACGAGCGAGACCGCCTGAGACCCCGACCGGAGACGAGATGAGCTGCATGGCGTTCCTGGCCGCCCGCGTGGAGCAGGGTCCCCTGCGCTGGGCCGACCTGCCGCCGCCGTGGCTGCTCACGGTCATCGTCGTCGTCGGCTTCCTGTGGATCCGCTCGATCTACGCCAAGGAGCGCGGACGCGCCGGCCGCTTGCCCCGGCTCGGCCTCGCCCTGCTGCGCACCTTGGTCCTCGTGCTGATCGTGCTCGTCCTCGGCGGTCCCTACCGCCAGGAGGAGCGTCGCGCCGTCGAGCCCTCGCACCTCGTCGTGCTGATCGACAGCAGCGCCTCGATGAAGGTCTGGGACAAGTACGAGCCCGAGGAGCAGCGCAAGCTGCTGGACGCCGCGTTCGCCTCCGGTGGACGCCCGTCCGATCTCGGCAACGTCTCACGCGCGGAGCTCGTGCGCCGCATGCTCGGTGCCGAGGGCGAGGCTCGCCTGCGCAGCTGGGCGGAGCGCTTCGTGCTGCACGTGTACGCGTTCGACGGCGACTGGCGTTCGCTGGGCTCGACGCAGCCGAAGAGCGGCCGGGCGCCCGAGGACGCCACGGACGAGGATCCCATCGCCCCCATCGGCGAGTCCGTACGCACGCTCGTCGCCGACGGGGGCCGCACGCGCCTCGGTGCCGTGCTGCGCAACGTCGCCAACGACTTCGGTCGCCGCCAGGACCAGCACCTCGCCGGCGTCGTGCTCATCAGCGACGGCCGCGACACGAGCGACGGCGAGCCGCCGCAGCAGGTGCTCGCCACGATGGGCCCGGTAAAGGAGAAGCTGCAGGTCGCCGCCATCGGCCTCGGCAACCCGGCCAGCGGCAAGAACCTCTGGGTGGAGCGCATCCGCGCCAAGGAGGTCGTGCTCGTGCGCGACAACGTGGTCTTCGAGACCGCGCTGCGCCACACCGACTTCGACGACGCCGGCGCGGTCGGTGTCCGCCTCGAGATCTTCAAGATCGCCGACGAGCAGGGCCGCCGCATCGCCCCGCGCGCCTACGACGTGCCGCCCGAGGCCGACCGGGCCACGCGCGCGCGCATCCGCGAGCTGCGCCCGGCCGACGAGCCGACGCCCGTCCGCCTGCAGGCGCCGCTCAACGAGACGGGCACGTTCCGCGTGTGGATCCGCGCCGAGTTCGAGGAGGAGCGTGACCGCCGCCTCGACTCCGTGCCCGAGGACGACGCGCGCTACGTGGACATCCTCGTGAAGGACCAGCGCATCAAGGTCCTCTACGTGGACAAGCTGCCGCGCCACGACTGGCGCTTCCTCTCGAACTACCTCACGCGTGAGCCCGGCAACCTCGCGGCAAGCCGCATGTCCGAGGCGCGCAGCCGCTTCGAGGTGCACGTGCTCCTCCAGACGGCCGATCCCGCCTTCCGGCAGCCGGCGAGCGTGGGTCTGACCCCCATCCGGCGCTTCCCCAGCCGTCGCGAGGAGCTCTTCGCCTACGACGTCATCATCTGGGGGGACGTGGACTGGCGCCGCCTCGACCCGTCCGATCCCGAGGGCGGCAGCCGGCGCATCCTGCAGCTCATCACGGAGTTCGTCGAGCAGGGCGGCGGCCTCGCGCTTCAGGCCGGCGTCGACTACCACACGCCCGTCGACCTGCGCGACACGCCGATGGCCCCGCTGCTCCCGATCAACGTGCGCGTGCAGGACA
>JASJDY010000213.1 GCA_030065025.1 Planctomycetota bacterium | reverse complement strand
TGGATATCAACGTCTGACGGCGTAGCCGTCAGACTCCGTGCCGGTGCCTCTGCCCGTGCCGGTGCCTCCGTGCTACGTGCACGCCCAGCGAGTGGTCCCAGGGAGATCGAACGGGCCGGGCCAAGACTCGCCCTTCGGGTCGCTTCGCTCCCTCAGGGCTCCCGTGGCCCCTACACGGCCCCTTGGGTGTCCCCGGATTCCGTTACCCGTCCACGATGCTCGTCCCACCAACCACGCGCATCCGCCTGGCCCCACGGCTCGCCGTCGTCGATGGCCACGAGCAGCTCCCGCACATCGAGCGCCGTCGCCGGCCGCTGCGCGGGGTCCTTGGCCAAGCACGCAAGCAGCACGGCGTCGAGTGCCGAGGGCACGCCTTCGACGTGCGCCGACGGCGCGATGGGCTCCTTGTTCAGGTGCGCCGCCGCCAGCTCGACGACCGTCCGGCCCTCGAAGGGCGGTCGGCCGGTGAGCAGATAGCAGCCGACGGCCCCCAGCGCGTAGAGATCGGAACGGCGCGTGGCCTCCTCGCCGGTGAGCACCTCGGGGGAGATCGTCTGCGGTGAGCCACAGATCTCGTCGGCCCGCGTCAACGTCTCCTCGCCGCTCGCGGTGTCCTTGACGAGGCCGAAGTCCATCACCTTGACGACGTCGTACTCGAGCCCGCGCACGCAGAGGAGCACGTTGCTCGGCTTCACGTCGCGATGCACGAGCCCCGCCTCGTGCGCTTCGTGCAGCGCAGCGCAGATCTGGCCGAGCACGTGGATCGCACGCGACGCCGGCAGCGGACCCGTCGCTTCGACGAGCTTCTCGAGGTCGGCGCCGTCGAGCAGCTCCATGGCGTAGTAGAAGTCGCCCTCGGGCGTGCGCCCGTAGTCGTAGATGCGGATGGTGTTCGGATGCGTCAGGCGACTGGTCTGGCGCACCTCCTTCTCGAAGCGCGCGATCGCACGTGAGCCCGTCACGTCCGGCCGCAGCACCTTGACCGCAGTGGGGCGCCGCATGAGGGCATGCCGGGCGCGGTACACCTCTCCCATGCCGCCTTCGCCGAGCTTGTCCTCGATGACGTACTGGTCCAGCTGCTTCGCCTCGTACGCCTTGACCCGCAGGGTGTAGTTGAGATGGGAAGCGAAGGCGGCCATTACGACGGCCATCCAGAGGATGATCTGGTTCCAGACGAAGACGAATACCCCGTACTCGTCGGGCACGACTTGGCCCGGCCACGCGTACGCGACGCCGTTGGAGAGCTGGACCGCGAGGAACGCGAGCGGCGCCGGGAACGAGTACAGCAGCGTCCGGCGCACCGTGCTGGGGAGGATCAGGGCGCGTACGAGCAGGAACAGCGCGAGGATGCCGCCCATCGTGGGCATGCCGTCGGCGTAGCCGCAGGCGTAGATGCCGACGATGGCCGTCATGCTCCCGGCGAAGAGCACGGCGTCGAGCACCTGCAGGGTGCGCCCGGACCGGGTCCGCTTGAACACACTCCACCAGACGACCCCGGCCACGACGCAGGAACCGAGGTGCAGGAGGCTCCCCGTATCGATCAGCTTTGCCGTGCCCCACTTTCCAGCCAGCCACGCCGTGACGTGGCCGACGAGGAACATCGCCGTCGCGGCGATGCACGTGAACTGGGCGAACAGACGCAACCTACCTTGAAACCAACGTCTTAAGTCGGCTTCAAACCCCGTTGATTCCCGACGTAACCCTCCGCGCAACCGGTCGACAGGGGTGCTCGACCTGGCCCCGGTCGTTTGGGGCGGATGGGGGGTAAGCGGAGACGGCACGTGCGGATCCTAGCGGGAGGACGACCGAAGGCGCGAGACGCCGATCGTCTCACCGTGAGGCACCCGAGGAAATCGACTTAGTACGGGTTTCCGAAGGTGTCGAAGAGGCAAACGCCCAGGGGTGGGTGGACACCATCGCTCGGGCATTGGGATCCGGTGGAACTCGCCTGGAAGACGCGATGTTCCGCACACGATACGCAAGCATCACGCCTCCGCGACTGATGCGCCTGGTTGTCACGCTCAGTCTCATCGGCCTTCTGAGCGCCTGCGGTGCAGGCGGAAGCTCGGGCCAGGACCTCGCCGGCGGCTTCTACGTCGACGGCCGCCCGACGATCGAGATCACCACGCAGAGCGTGCCCGCGGGCAAGCCCGGCGTGGCGTACAACCCCACGCAGCTCACGACCAGCGGTGCCCAAGGCCCGGTGGTCTGGACCATCGCCGGTGGCTCCCTGCCTCCCGGCATCCGCCTGACGGACGACGGACGCGTCACGGGTGTGCCGGCCGAGCCCGGCTTCTACGAGTTCACGGCCGAGGCCTCCGACGGCACAGGCGCGGACCAGCAGTCCTTCGGCATCGCCATCGACGTCTTCGGCGCTGCGATCACCGACGGCCTCTACTGCGGCGACGCCTGGACCGGCGCGCCGGTCAGCTTGCGGACCGCGGGCGCCGCGGGCGGCACGCGCTTCGACGCGGTCGTCAACGAGAGCGGCGGTCGCCTGCAGCAGATCGACGCGACCGCCGGTACGGCCGTCTGGCTGCCCGGCCCCAACGCGGGTACAGACCGCGTGCGGGTAACGGATGTCGCCGGCGGCGAGGTCATCGAGCTGGACATCCCGGTCGTCGTGAACCCCGCAGCGAGCCACGTCGCCCGCTTCGGCACGACGGACGTCTGGTACCTCGACTGGCAGGCCAAGGCCGGTCGCCACCCCTACGCCAGTGACTTCCACGCAGGCCTCGCCTACCTGGGGCTCCGCGCCCGGAACAGCACAGACGACGGCGGTACCGAGGCGGATCGCCTCGTGGATCTCGTCGTGCGTGTGCGCGTGCTGCGCGAGCTGAACCGGATGTACCTCCGCAACCCCGACGGGACGGAGGGCGCACGCGGCCTCGCCATCTCGTTCCCGCTCGAGCGTCCCGGCGACGGCTACGTGGCTCCGGGTGCGGGCGGCTATATGAACCGCGTTGCGAACGGCTACAGCGTCATGGCGCTGTGCGATCAGAGCGGCGCGATCGGCGCCCAGGGCGTCGCCTACCAGGATGGCCTGAGCAACGGCCGTCTCGAGCACAACGCGCCCGGCGGTCCGGGCGGCGAGCTCGGCGTGTTCGTGAACATGGTCGCCGGCACGGTGGATCGCGCGTACCGCCTCTACGGCGACGAGCTCAAGACGTCGCCGGTGTCCGACGAGGACCTCCCGGCGCTGAAGGCGCTGCTCTACGACCGCCCGAGCCCCGGCGGCCGCCATGACATGCTCGCCTACCAGGTGAACGCGTTCGCACGCAGTCTCGCGTTCGTCGCGGCGCACGAGATCGGCCACAGCGTCGGCTGCCCGCACCTCTTCGCCTACACGACCGGCGCGATCATGAACAGCTCGCTGCTCATCGGTCCCGGTGCGGAGTACTTCTTCGTCGAGGAGACGCTCGGCGTGCTGCGCACCTCGCTCGGCACGTCCGCCGGCGGCACCGCGGCGGCAGTGGCCGCGGGGCCCTCGCACGGCGTGCACGTCTGCGGCGCCTGCGCGGGTCACTAAAGAAGCGGTTGCACAAGCTTCTCCGGCTGCGACCGGCTGCATCGCCGCTCTGCGGCGTCCTCGGGCGCAAATGGTCCTCAACGGCCCATGAAGGGCCGCCTCCGGCCATTCACACCCTGCGGGCTTGCAGAGCAGCGATTCGCACGGTCTCGCCACGAAGACCCTTGTGCAACCACTTCTAGCCCCACCGGCCCAAGGCATCAAACCGCCTTCAGATCCCCTTCAGCCGCGGGACGTACGGAGCCGATGGGGCGTCGTGAGGCGGCCTCTCGGGGCTTCGCAGGAATGTTGCGCAAACACGAGGACTCCCCCATGGCCATGAGCATCCGCGTCCGTCCGTTCGCCCTCGTCTTCGCGCTCATTGCGAGCTTCGCCCTCGCCGCCTGCGGCGGCGGAGGAGGAGGCGGCGAGGTGCTGGGCGAGCCGCCCCCGCCGGCCACGCTCACCATCACCACGACGACCGTTCCTGGCGGCAGCATCGGCCAGGCCTATGCGACGACGCTGCAGGCCTCGGGCGCCCAGGGCCCCGTCACCTGGAGCCTGTCGTCGGGCAGTCTTCCGGGCGGCCTCGGCCTCGCGGCGAACGGCACGATCAGCGGGACGCCCACGGCCAACGGCGACTTCGGCTTCACCGTGGAAGCCGATGACGGCACGAGCACCGACACGCAGGCACTCAGCATCGGCATCGGCACGCTCGACCTCGAAGCCACGGACGGGCTCGTGATCGGCGACGCGTGGACGAACCGCGCCGTGACGCTCGGCACGACGGGCCACACGGCGAGCGTGACGTTCAGCGTGATCAGCAACCAGTCCGGCGGCGCGCTCAGCAACGTGAACGGATCAGCGGGCACCGCGACGTGGACGCCCGGCTCGAGCGGCGGCTCGACCGTGAGCGATCGCATCCGCGCGACGGACACAGGCAATGGTCTGACGATCGACCTCGACATCGACGTCATGCCGAATCCGGTGGAGAACCACACGGCGAGCTTCGGCTCGAGCGACGTGTGGTGGATCGACACCACCACGAAGCTCGGCTCGCACGCATTCGCCAGCGACTACCACAAGGGTCTCGCTGACGTCGGCTTGCGCGCGACGGGCAGCACGGGCGCCGTCGGCAACGAGGCGGACGAGCTCGCGGCGCTGTGGATCCGTATCGAGATGCTGCGCCAGCTCAACCCGATGTTCCTGCGCAACGCCGACGGCTCCGAGGGTTCGGGCCTCGCGATCACGTTCCCCTTCGAGGAGCCGGGTGCGGGCTACACGAAGCCGGCTGCCGCCACGACGATGTCGGGCTCGCCGACCCGCTACAGCCAGATGGCGCTGACGCACGGCAGCACGAACGGCGTCATCGGCACGGCGTTCCTGGACCAGCTGAACAACGACTCGCACGAGAACGACACGTCGGCGGGCCAGATCGAGCTCGGCGTGTTCCCGAACCAGATCGTGTCGATCTTCAACGGCGCGTACAGCAACACGCTCGACAACAACCCGATCACGATGGCCGACGTCGACGTGCTCCGCGCACTGCTCTACGAGCAGCCGAGTCCCGGCGGCCGCTACACGCTGATCCGCAACATCGGCCGCGGCTTCGCACGCACGGTCTCGGCCGTACTCGCGCACGAGATCGGGCACAGCCTCGGCCTCGACCACACGAGCCCCTCGCAGCCCGGCTCGATCATGAACGCCTCGGCGCTGATCAGCCCCTCGGCGACGTACTCCTTCACGAGTGCGGATGTCACGACGCTGCAGAGCGGCCTGCCCGGTGCGGGCAAGAGCACGGGTGCCCAGACGGCCGCCCAGAAGGCCGGCGGCGCCTCCAAGGGCGTCCGCGTCTGCACCTGCCAGCTCTGCGCGCACCGCGAGAAACGCTGATCCCTCGCGCTCGCTGACGCCCTGACGCCGGCTCGACTGGAACGGGCCCGCATCGATGGGCCGTGACCTTGCTCCGCCCGTACAGTGTCGCGCCCCCCGCATCCCGTGGAGCCGGCACCGTGAACGTCTACCCGAGCGTCCAGAGCGACAGCGATCCCCTGGAGACCCAGGAGTGGATCGAGTCGCTCGAGTCCGTCCTGGAGTTCAGCGGTCCGAACCGCGCGCGCTTCGTCCTCGCGCGGCTGCTCGCCCGTGCCCGCGCCGACGGCTTCGTTCCGGATCACCTGCTCAGCTCGGACTACGTGAACACGATCCCCGCCCGCTTCGAGGCGGACTTCCCCGGCGACGAGGCACTCGAGGAGCGCATCAGCGACATCATCCGCTGGAACGCCGCGGTGATGGTGACGCGCGCGAACATCCGCCACAACGGACTCGGCGGCCACATCTCCACGTTCGCCTCCGCAGCCGAGCTGCTCGACGTCGGCTTCAACCACTTCTTCCAGGGCCGTGACGAGTACCGCTCGGGCGACCAGATCTACTTCCAGGGCCACGCCTCCCCGGGCATCTACGCGCGCTCGTTCCTCGAGGGACGCATCGACGAGGCCCAGATGGACCGCTTCCGCCAGGAGGTGGACCGCGGCAAGGGCCTTTCGAGCTACCCCCACCCGCGGCTCATGCCGGAGTACTGGGAGTTCCCGACCGTCTCGATGGGACTTGGTCCGCTCGCGTCGATCTACCAGGCGCGCTTCAACCGCTACCTGCAGGCGCGCGGCATCGCCGACACGTCGCAGTCGCGCGTGTGGTGCTACGTCGGCGACGGCGAGACCGACGAGCCCGAGACCCTCGGCGCGCTCTCCGTCGCGGCGCGCGAGGGACTCGACAACCTCACGTGGATCATCAACTGCAACCTGCAGCGTCTCGACGGGCCGGTGCGCGGCAACGGCAAGA
>JASJDY010000046.1 GCA_030065025.1 Planctomycetota bacterium | reverse complement strand
AGAAGCCGCGCGTCTTTCTCGACACGCAGCGTGTCCCCCAGCTCGTTGACCGCCTCGGGCACACGCCACCGGCCCAGGAGCCACGCCGACCAGACGCGTGCCTCGCGCGGGCGCTCGCGATCGGCCAGCACGGCACGCACTCGCGGCGCGAGCTTCTCCTTCTGCGTCGACCAGTCCTCCTGCAGGCGCCGGGCGGCATGCTCGGCGTCTGCCTGGCCCCGCGTGAGGACGGCGAGTAGCCAGTCCGTGTCGGGATCGTCGGGGAAGCCCTCGCCCCAGGCCGCTGCAGGATCCCCGAAGACCTCCAATGCGCGCTTGGTCCGTGGCACATCGAACGACGAGCGCGGCCATGCGGTCTTCGCGCGCTTGCGGCGCTTCGGCGCGACGAACCGCACCATGTCGCGCCGTGCAGCCGGCGCGAGACCGTGTCCCTCACGCGGGAGCTCGCAGTAGACGAAGTCCGCCTGCTTGCGCAGCAGCGCCGCTGCGGCCTTGCGAACCGGCTCGACGGGGACGATCTCGTCACCCTCGCCGTGGTAGATCCACACCGCCGTCTTGCCGACAATGCTCGATAGGCCACGCGGACGTCCGGCCGAAGCGATGCTCACGCTCGCGAAGCGATCGCCCTTGCGCGCAGCCCAGGCCAAGGCGCCGTCGCCGCCGCCGCCCTGACCCGCGACGTGGACGCGCTCGAGGTCGACGTTCCAGAGCGTCGTCACCTCGGCGAGCACGGCCTCGAGCATCTGCATGTTCTTGCTGTCGGACCACGGCGCCTCGATCGCCGTCGGACACACGAGCAGCCAGCCCAGCCGCTGAGCCACCTCGAGGAAGAGCGCGCGTGCGTCGGCAGCACTGCCGCGGACTGCGTCCTTCGCCTGGAGCATGCCGCCGCCGTGGAGCGCCACCAGGAGCGGCGTCGGCTCCAGCGGGTCGTACCGCTCGGGCACGTACAGGCTGTACGTCGCGCCCGGGTGCTTCCCGGCCTCGTAGCGCAGCGCGATCTCCTTCGTGAGCCCGCGATCGGCTCGCTGGCTGTGCACCATGCGCTCGAGCACGTGCGCGCCGGGCGCGTAGCCCAGGTCGCGCTCGATGCGCCCGGCGCGGGCGCGTCGCTCGGAGCCGCTCTCGAGGCGCAGCAGCATCCGGATCTCACGCTCGAGACGTCGGTCGAAGCGCAGGTCACCGCGCCGCTGCGCGTCCCAACGCTCGCTGCCGCCGAAGGCACGCAGCGCCTCGTCGTGCTTGGGATCGAGCACCAGGATCTCGGCGGCGATGCGCTGCACCCACGGCTTCGCGCGACCGGACTGCGCTTCGCGGAGCAGATCGACCCGGCGCGGGATGTCGCGCGGGCCCAGCTCGGCGAGGCGGGCATGCAGGTGATCGACCAGGGGCGCGGGACGGATCTCGCGGACGTCGATGCGCCGGAGGCGGCGCACGCCCAGCGTCATGGCCGCGGCCGAGCAGCCGTACTCATTGAGGTGGATCTCGTCGCCCACCGTGCGCGGGAAGCCGCGGTACGTCTTGCCGGTTCGATGGACGACCTCGTCGGCGGACGCCTGGCCGCAGAGGAGGAGCAGGAGCGCACCGGTCCACAGAGCGAGCCGGCTGCGTGCGCGCGTCATGCGGGCTCTTGCTCCTTGGCCTCCGCATCGCCACCGTCGTCGGCCTTGGGCGGCCACGGCTTGCACATCAGCCAGACGATGATGCCCGCGGCGATCATGCCCGTGCACAGCATCTGACCGCGCGAGAGGTCCAGGAAGCCGAGGCCGATGCCCTGGTCCGGCTGCCGGAAGAACTCGATCACGAAGCGGAAGGCGCCGTAGCCGACCAGGAACGCCGCGGCGATGCGGCCACCACCCCAGCCGCGCTTCAGCATCAGCCAGCGGAGGATGAAGTAGAGGAGGATGCCCTCGGCCGCCACCTCGTAGAGCTGACTCGGATGCCGCAGCGGACCGTAGAGGGCGCGCTCGGGCAGGCCGCTCTCCTTGGCCTTCTCCCAGAGTGCGGGGCTCTTGAAGTTCTCGTAGAGCGGGAAGCGCATGGCCCAGGGGCCTTCCCACGGCCGGCCCCACAGCTCGGCGTTGATGAAGTTGCCGAAGCGTACGCACGCGAGACCGGGGGTGGTCGCCAGCGCCAGGCCGTCGAAGATCTCGCCGCGCCCGACGCCGGTGCGCTTGGCGTAGATCCAGTACGCGACGATCACGCCGAGCAAGCCGCCGTGGAAGGACATGCCGCCCTTCCAGACCTCGACGATCTGCCACCACTCGTAGCCGAGGCTCAGACCGTAGAAGAAGAAGTAGCCCAGGCGTCCACCGATGAACACGCCGAGGATGCCCCAGAAGAGCACGTCGAGCACCTTCTCGGGCGCGACGGGCCAGCGCCCGCGCTTCGCCAGGCCCCGCAGGACGAGAAACGCAAGAGCGAAGGCGATGATGTACGTGACGCCGTACCAGCGCACGGCGATGTTCCCGATCTCGACGACGATGGGATCGATGCGCGGGTACGGGATCTCGGCGATCAGGCTCACGGTCGCAGGTGCTCCAGGGTTGTCGGGAACCGTACGCGGGAATGCGGGGAGGAGGTAGGCGGGATTGAACCCGGCCCCCGCTCGACCCTCGTTGATCGGAACGGGCCGGGCGGAGATTCGCCCTTCGACTCGCTGCGCTCGCTCAGGGCTCCCAGCCGCCCCTACGGCGCCCCTACAGGGTCAGACGTGCCTGTTTGCGGCGGCCTACGCGCAGGACCTCGCCGCCCTGGATGTCGAGACGGCCGCGCCAGTCCTCGACCGTGGCTTCGTCGAGCTTCACGCTGCCCTGCTCCACGAAACGGCGCGCGTCGCCCGTGCTGTTCGCGAAGTCGCACGCCTTCAACAGGTCCACGATCCACCAGAGACCGTCGTCGCCCGGCGGCGGCACGGTCACCTCGGGCAGGTCGGTCGGCGTCTCGCGGCGGCTGAAGATGCGCTCGAACTCCTCACGCTGACGGTCGCCCTCACCCTCGGCGTGGTAGCGCTCGACGATCGCAGCGGCCATGGCCTTCTTGGCGTCCATGGGTGAGCCGGCCAGCAGCTCGTCGATGCGGGCGTCGCTCAGGTCCGTGGTGAGACGCATGTACTTCGGCATGAGCTCGTCGGAGACGCGCATGGCCATGCCGAACTGATCCTTCGGATCGTCCGTGAGACCGATCGCGTTGTTCAGCGACTTGCTCATCTTCTCGTGGCCGTCGGTGCCCTCGAGCAGCGGGCTGATGAGCGAGACCTGCGGCTCCATCCCCTCCTGCTCCATCAGGCGCCGGCCAACGGAGAGGTTGAAGGTCTGGTCGGTGCCGCCCAACTCGACGTCGGCCTCGACCTGCACGGAGTCCCAGCCTTGCATCAGGCAGTAGACGAACTCGCGCAGCGAGATGGGTGTGTGGCTCTTCCAGCGCTGCTCGAAGGAGTCGCGCTCCATCATCTGCTGCACGGTCATGCGGTTCGTGAGGTCCATCACCTGGAGGAAGGTCATGTCCTTGAACCACTCGCTGTTGCGGCGTATCTCGACCTTGCTCATGTCGAGGATCAGCGCCATCTGCTCGAGCCAGGTCGCGAGGTTCGCCTCGACCTGCTCGGGCGTGAGCACGGGCCGCGTCTTGTCCTTGCCGGACGGATCCCCCACCGTCGCCGTGTAGTCGCCGAGGATCAGCACGGCCGTGTGGCCCATGTCCTGCAGCCGGCGCAGGTTCCAGAGCACGACGCCGTTGCCGATGTGCACCGTCGTCGATGTGGGATCGAGACCGAGCTTGCAGCGCAGGGTGCGACCGGAGTCGAGCTTCTTCAGCAGCTCGTGCTCCGGGATCACGGTCTCGACGGTCCGCGCGAGGGGCGCGAGGTGCCTGGCCAGGTCAGCGTCGTGAATCATGCGCGCATCTCGCGTGTCAGGAGGAACCGCGTTGCTCGACGGGCGTCACCGCACGCCGCCGGTTGTCGTCCCGTCGCCACCAGTCCTTCCAGAGGCGCGGGTCGGGCGCGAGACGAACGCCCGTCACGGTACTCAGTCCCTCCATCAACGCATCGGCCCGTCCGGGCGTCCGCGTGAGACCGGAGAGCAGCGGCTCGACGTAGGGCGCCAGCGGCTCCCCTACCGCGCGTTCTCGCAGGAGGCCGAGGCCGCCGAGCGAGGCACGGTAGAGCGCGGGGTGTCCGCTCTCGAGAGCCCCCGCGAGGATCGCCGCGGCCTCCGGCCGGCGGCGCGGCGGCACGAACTCGGTGGCGATCAACAGGTGCGCCGGCGCGACCGTGTCCACCGCGGTCTTCATCGACGCGAGCGGGTCGACCGTGAGAGGCTCGAAGTTGCGCGGCAGCGCCATGACCCGACCGGCGCGGATGGGCAACCGTACGGTGCGTGGCTCGGCGCCCTTGCGCAGCCGCGTCGGACGGAGCAGCCCGCCGACCTCGATCGTTCGCAGGCCCGCGATGGGCGGACCGGCCGCGTCGGCCGGGATGCGAACAGGGATCTCGTGCATGCCGCCCGCGGGAATGCGGATCGGCTCGTCACCGGGCTTCTGGAAGAAGACGGTGCGGTTCCAGGTGCGCTTGAGCTCGGTGGCGTGGATGTCGCGGTCGCGCCGCGTCATCTCGATCAGCAGCGCGGACGGTGACGTGACTTCGTCGTTCTGCGGCGCCAGCAGCGTCACGACCTCGGTCGACACGTTGCGGAGGCGAATGACGAAGTCGATCGGCTCGCCGAAGCCGACGTAGTCCTTGACGCCTCGTGCGTCGATGCGCAGCAGCAGCTCCTCGGCCCGCCGCACTTGGATGCTGGCCTTGAGCTGCCGCATGCGCTGCCCCCACGGCGCGGGCGGATCCCGGGTGAGCGCACCGTTGAGGACCTGCAGGGCCTGCTCGTCGAAGCCGCCGGCGACGTAGCCCTGGGCGAGCTCGTACTTCTCCTGCCAGCCGGCCATGGCCTCGTCGACCTCGCGCTTGTCGCGCGTGTCGCGCTCGACGCGCCGGGCGCCCTCGGGGTGCTTCCACTCGATCGGCGCGAAGCTGGGCGCCTCGGGCTCCTCGGGCCCGTCCGCGGTCGGATCGCTGGAGCACGCGCCCAGGAGCAGGGCGACGGCAAGCGTCATCCAGACACGAAGATGGGGCGGCCTCATGGCCGCCCCATCGTGATCGCATGCGGTCATACCGCCGTAATCCGTGCGTTCGAGGAGAAGGACCTACTCGTCCTTCTTCCCTTCGACAGGCTCAGGGCCTTCGTCGCCTGCGGCGTCTTCGGCTCCTTCAGCAGGCGCGTCCTCGGCCTTGGGCTCTTCAGCCGCAGGCGCCTCTTCGGCCTTCGGCTCCTCGGCGGGAGCTTCCTCGGCAGCCGGCGCCTCCTCGGAGGCCTCAGCCTTCGGCTCGTCGGTGGCAGCCTCGGCCTGCGGCTCCTCGGCGGGAGCGTCGTCGGCAGCAGCCTCAGCCGGAGCCTCCTCCGCGGGAGCCTCGTCAACCGGCGCCTCTGCCCCTTCGACAGGCTCAGGGTCTGCGACAGCAGCCACGGCGGCCGCGGCGGCCGGCGTCGGCGGGACGGGCTGGCCGTCCTCGTCGAGCTCGATGCCCATGGCCTCGAGGATCTGCGGGTCGCGGATGAGCGTCAGCGCGATCTTGCGCTCGTCGGTGTCGAGGCGCAGGACGCGCACGCCGACGCGGCTGCCGGCCTCGAGGTGATCGGCGGGCGTGAGTTCGCTGATGTGGAGCAGGCCCTCGAGATCGGACTCGAGCGACACGAAGATGCCGAAGTTCGTCACCTTCGTGACCGTGCCGGCGTGCTCGGTGTCGACCGCGAAGCGCTCCAGGATCTCCATCTGCCACGGGTCGAGCGTGAGCTGCTTGAGACCCAGGGCGATGCGCTTCTTGTCGGGGTGCACGGACAGGACGACCGAGCGGACCGTCTCGCCCTTCTGCACGATCTCCTGCGGGTTGGCGACCTTCTTCGTCCACGACATGTCGCTGACGTGGAGGAGGCCGTCGATGCCGTCCTCGATCTCGACGAAGGCGCCGTAGCTCGTGAGGTTCCGCACGCGGCCCTCGACGACGGTCCCGGGCGGGAAGCGCTTGTCGACGTCGTCCCAGGGGTTCCCGTCGGCCTGCTTCATGCCGAGCGAGATCTCCTGCTTGTCGCGGTTGATGTCGAGCACGACGACCTCGACCTCGTCCCCGACCTTCACCACCTCCTGCGGGTGGTTGATGCGCTTGGACCAGGACATCTCGGAGATGTGCACCAGGCCCTCGATGCCGTCCTCGAGCTTCACGAACGCGCCGTAGGGCATGACGTTCACGACCGAACCCTGGACGCGCGAGCCGACGGGGTACTTGAGCTCCACCGTCTCCCACGGGCTGGGGAACTTCTGCTTGAGGCCGAGCGCGATGCGCTCGCGCTCGAGGTCCACACGCAGGACCATGACCTCGATCTCGTCGTCGATCTTGAGCAGGTCGCTCGGGTGCGTCAGGCGGCTCCAGCTCATGTCGGTGATGTGCAGGAGGCCGTCGATGCCGCCGAGGTCCACGAACGCGCCGAAGTCGGCGATGTTCTTGACCACGCCGACGCGAATCTGGCCGGGCTTGATCTCGGTGAGGAGCGACTTCTTCGCCTCCTCGCGCTGCTCCTCGATGAGCTTGCGGCGCGAGATCACGATGTTCATCCGATCGTGGTCGATCTTGATGATGCGCGCCTCGATGTCCTTGCCGATGAAGTCGGAGATGTCGTGCGTACGACGGATGGACACCTGGCTCGCAGGCAGGAAGACCGGCACGCCGATGTCGACGAGCAGGCCGCCCTTGATCTTCTTGATGACGTGGCCGCGGACGTCGTCGCCCTCGCCGTACGTCTTGACGACGCGCTCCCAGCCCTTGATGCGGTCGGCCTTGCGCTTGCTGATGATGACGCCGCCGCCGGCCTCGTCCACGCTCTCGAGGAGAACGTCCACCTCGTCGCCGAGATCGACCTCGTCGATGTGGTTGAACTCGCCCGTGGAGATGATGCCCTCGGACTTGTAGCCGATGTCGATGACGACCTCGTCGTTGCGGATGTCGACGATCTTGCCCTTCACCACCTTGTTCGGGGTGAACTCCTGGGCTCCGGCGTCGTACCGGGTGTCGAGATCGCCACCCTCGGTCAGGATGGCGTTGACCTTCTCCTCGAACTCCGTCGGGGCGAGGTCGAACTTGCGGATCTTGTCGCGTGCGCGCATGAAAGAAAGGACCTGGTTCTGGAAGTGCGGCCCGGGGGCATTCAGTGCCGTCCGCCCATCCCGACGGCGCGCTCACCTCGAGCGCGCATCCCGGGACTTCGGGACGACCACCCCACATGCCGGTCCGGGTCAGCCTCTGAACCAATCAGAGACGTCGGGCGCGGCCGGAAACTCTCCGGGACCCCGCCCTCGGCGCCGGTCCGGCGGCCTAGGGTCGAACCGCGGATCGTACCCTTTTGAGGACCGCGGCCGAAACCTCGTCCAGGGTCATGCCCGAGGTATCCAGCCGCCACGCGTCGTCGGCCACGCGCAGCGGGGAGGCCTCCCGGCTCTGATCCTGGCGGTCTCTGGCCTCGATATCCGCGCGGACGGCGGCCTCGTCGGCGCCCTCGCCGACCTCGTCTTCCTGCCGGAGGCGCCGCCTGGCGCGCTCCCCGGCATCCGCGTCGAGGTAGATCTTGAGGTCCGCGTCGGGGAAGACCACCGTGCCGATGTCCCGCCCCTCGGCCACCACCCCGGCGTTGCGTTCCGCGAAGCGGCGCTGGTGCGAGACCATCACGGCGCGAACCGCCGGCACGCTGGCGACCCGCGAGACGGCCTCGGTCACCCGCGGCCCGCGGATGAGCCCCGTGATGTCGCGGCCTCCGAGCCGCAACGTGCCGTCCGCCGCGAGGTCGATGTCGAGCTGCCCCGCGAGGCGGGCGAGGGCCTCCGCATCGTCGAGCGGCAGGCCCTCCTCCAGGGCGACGAGCGTCACCGCGCGGTACATCGCGCCGCTGTCGAGGTAGGCCCAGCCGAGGTCGGACGCCAACCGGCGCGCCACGGTGCTCTTGCCCGCGCCGGCCGGTCCGTCGATGGCGACGATCGTCATGGCGTCCTGCCCGGCGGGATCAACCGCGCTCGCGCAGGCTCGACCACCACGCGGTGATCTTCTGGCGCAGGGGCGCGATGCGCTGCAGCGCCGCGGCGCGCTCCTCCGGGAGCTTCAGCGACTCGTCCGTCCACATCGGGAAGGTCGGCCACCACGGGTCGGCCTTGAACTCGGCGGGCTTCTGCTCCTTCACGCGCTGGATGTGGCGACGGAGCAGCTTGTACGTCTGCACCCAGACCTCCGGCGGCGTCGTGCGCCCGTCCGCGCGGGGCTCCTTCATGAGGTCGCTGAGCACGTAGCGCAGGGGCCAGCGGGGACCGACGCGCTCGACCGTGTCGAGGTCGGACAGCGCCTTGGCGCGCACGATCGCGCCGTCCGGGCCGTCGTACCACGCCAGCCACGCCTGCTGGTGCTTCGGCGCCGCGGCGACCTTGATCCAGTTCGGCGCGCCGGGCTCGATGTCCTGACGGCCCGTCAGCGTCGACAGGGTGGACCGCGCCGCGTTGTACTCCTTCTCGAGCGCCTCGCGGCTCGCGGCCGTAAGTCCGCTGGTGTCGAGCTTCATCAGCCCGAGGTACGGCATGAGGTAGATGATGCCCGCCGGTGCGCCGATGCGGCCGAGCTCCTGCGCGGCGATCATCCGCACGGACTGGTCCGGATCCTCGAGCGCGAAGCCGACGTACCGCGCGGCGATCCGCACGATCTCAGCGTTCGCGTCGTTGACGCGGTAGCGGCCGAGGATCTGCACGACGATCCGGCGGCACTCCGGGTCCGACTCGATGCGGTGGTCGTGGCGCTGGTACACGACCGGGTCGACGAACGGCAGGTCGAGGTCGTAGTACTGCCGCAGCGCCTCACGACGGACCTTCGGATCCTTGTGCGCGCAGCGCTCGATGAGCTCGGCCAGCTGGCTGCGGCCCCAGATCTCCTGTCCCGGCGCGCCTTCTTCGCCGCGCTCGAGGGCGGCGATCAGCTGGTCGAGCTGCTTGCGCTGCTCGGGACGCCCGTCCATGTGCTCGCGGAGCTTCTTGAGCGTGCGGATGCGGTCGGGGGTGCGCTTCAGGCGTGCGTAGCACTGCTGCTGCAGGTCGAGCAGGTGCGGCGCCAGCTCGCCCAAGCGGGCGAGGTCTTCGAGGTACTTGGCCACGGCCTCGTAGCGCTTCTGCGCATACGAGACGATCGCGAGGTTGCGCAGCACGTACGGCTTGAGCACCTTCGACGCCTTGGGCTCGGCCTCGCAGCGGGCGAGCGCACGCAGGAGCAGCTTCTCGGCTTCGGCGGGCTGCCCTGCGTCGAGGTGCAGCTCGCTCAGCCGACCGAGGTAGCCGACGTTGGTCGGCTCGAAGTCCACCACCTGCTTCATGACGGGGATCGCGCGCTTGACCTGCTTCGCCTTCACGAGCACGTCGACGTACACGAGGCGCAGGCCCACGTTCTTGGGCCGCCCCCGGATCAGCTTGAGGACCTCCTGCTCGGCGCGCGGGAAGTCCTTCTGCTGGACGATGCACTCGACCTTCCACAGCCGCGGCTCGAGGCGCTGGTCACCGCGCATGACGATGCTGTCGATCGCGCGCTCGGCGCGCTTCCATTCCTTGAGCCCCATGTAGGCCATCGCGAGGAACTCGCGTGCCCGCATGTTGTTGATGTTCTTCTTCAGGAGCCGCTCGGCGAGCGTCTTCAGATCCGCGAAGCGCCCACGCCCGAGCATCAGCTGGGCATGGAGCGTCATCACCTCCTCGCGGTCGCTGTGAGTGCGCAGGAGGTCGGTCAACATCGCCTCGCCCCGCTTCACGTCGCCCGTCGTGAAATGGATGTAGGCCAGCGCGTACTTCGCGAACCAACCCGCGCCCCGGGCCTGGGCAGCCTCCATCGCGCGGATGGCGTCCTCCTTCTTGCGCTTGTCGCGGTGCCGCTCCGCTTCGGACTGCTTGAAGAGGATGCGCCCGAAGAGGTAGTAGCTCAGCGCCGAGCCCTGGGTCTGCATCGCCTGGCGGTAGCGCGCGACGAGCGCGTTGATCTTGGCGACCAGGGCCTTCTCGTCCTGGCCCGCGCTCTTCGCGGCGTTGAAGATCTGCAGGTCTTGCTGCTCCTTGCCCTGGACGAAGGCCTTCTCCCAGGGCTCCTCCTTGGCGTGCGCGGCCGGAGCGGTCAGGAGACCGCCGACGAGTGCGGCGACCAGCAGGGCGGTGACGGATGCGGTGTGGCGCATGGGACCTCGCGGGACGGGTATCGGGCGAGCTTGTCCCCGCCCTCGGACCCAAGCCCCCATTTCAACCCTGGGAGGAGCCCAATGCCCGCCTTTTGGTGCGCCGACCGCCGGGACGGCGGGGACATGGCCCCGCGCGGCTGTCGTGCGCGTGTCACCGGGCGCCGGCGGCGCGCTCCAGATCGTCCAGGAAGGTGGGCTGGGACTTGCGCACGCACTCCGCCCCGCCCAGGACGATGCCGGGCACATGCAGGCCCAGCACACCGAAGGCGATCGCAGCCCGGTGGTCGCCGGCACAGTCGACGCGCGCACCGCGGAGCGGGCCGCCGCGCACACGCACCGTGTCGTCCGGCGCGAGCTCGGCGTCGGCCCCGAGGGCTCTCAGCCCCTGGACGAGCACGGCAGGCCGGTCGCTCTCCTTGCGGCGCGTGTGGGCGACGCCGGTGATGCGCGTCTCGCCCTCGGAGGCGGCTGCGAGCACGCCGGCCAGGAAGACGAGGTCGCTGCAGTCGCGCAGGTCGAGCTCCCGGCCACCCGGCTGGGCGCACGCGGCGATGACGTGCGCCACCGCGCTGTCGGGCTGCGCCCAGAGATCGTCGAGGCCGGGGATCTCGGCCTCGCCGCCGGTCAGCGCCGCTGCGATCCGCCAGCAGGCCGCGGCGGAAGCGTCGGCGGGGACATCCAGCGCGTCGGCCTGCGGCTCCGCGGCGGGCACGTGGACGCGCGTATCGGTGCTCTCGACGGCAACGCCGAACGCCCGCAGCACCTCCTCGGTGATGCGCACATAGGCCCGGGAAGAAGCCGCGCGGGGCAGATCCACGGTGAGCCCGCCGATGCGCGGCGCCAGCAAGAGCAGCGCGGACGCGTACTGGCTCGAGCGCGCGATGTCGACGAACGCGCGGCGCCCACCGCGCACACCCCCGCCGATCACCCGTACGGCACCACTCGAGCGGCGCTTCACGTGTGCCCCCAGCGCCGACAGCGCCCGCAACAGCACGGCGTGCGGTCGCCTGAGGAGCACGGGCCGGCCGCGCACGAGGGTGCGCGCGCCCGTGGGCCTAAGCGTCGCCAAGGCGATGGCGAAACGGAAGCCCGTGCCGTTCTCGCCGAGATCCAGCGTGAGCGAGTGGCGGCCTTCGCCGAGCGCGCCCCCCTGCCAGGAGCCCAGCACGTCGATCGCGGCGGCGAGGCGCTCGACGTCCTCGCCGGCGGCCTGCAAGCCGGCGGCGGGCGTGACCGCGACCGGCTCCGCGCAGAGCGCCGACAGCGCCAGGGCGCGCTGGTGGATCGACTTCGACGGCGGCACGGCGAAGGTGCCGCGCACCGGGCCGGCGGCGGGAGGTACGGCGAAGTCCATGACGGATTCTCATGCGGGCTTCCGTCCGGGGGTGTGGCCCGCTTCTGTATCATCCGGCACTTCCGCGGGAGCGCCGCACTTCCTTCAGGCGCCCGCAGGACCCGAGGAGGCACCATGACGTCCGCCATCGCCACCACGGACCTTGACGGTCTGGAGCTCGTCCGCCGCGGCAAGGTCCGCGACTGCTACGCCGTCGGTGACGACCTGCTGCTCGTCGCGACCGACCGCCTGAGCGCCTACGACGTGGTGCTCTCGCCCCCCATCCCCGACAAGGGCGCGGTGCTCACGAGCCTCTCGCTCTTCTGGTTCGATCAGCTGAAAGAGCTCGTCCCCAACCACCTGATCACGGCGGACGTCGACGAGATGCCCGAGGAGGTCCGCAAGCACGCCGACGTGCTGCGCGGCCGCAGCATGCTCGTGAAGCGGCTCGACATGGTGCCGGTCGAGTGCGTCGCCCGCGGCTACCTCGTGGGCAGCGGCTGGAAGGACTACCAGCGCACGGGCGCCGTCTGCGGGCACGAGCTGCCCGAGGGGCTGCCCCTCTCCGTGAAGCTCGAGCCGCCGCTCTTCACGCCGGCCACGAAGGCCGAGGAGGGCGAGCACGACGAGAACATCTCCCTCGAGCAGGCGATGGAGATCATCGGTGAGGAGAAGGCGCTCACGCTCGAGAAGCTCACGCTCGAGGTCTACGGACGCGCCCGCGAGATCGCGGCCGAGCGCGGCGTCATCATCGCCGACACGAAGTTCGAGTTCGGCTACGACGCCGAAGGCGTGCTCACCATCGGTGACGAGGTCCTGACCGCCGACTCCTCCCGCTTCTGGGATGCCGCGAAGTACCAGGAAGGCCAGAACCAGGAGTCCTTCGACAAGCAGATGGTCCGCGACTGGCTCGACGAGCAGGGCTGGGACCACAGCCCGCCCGCGCCCGTCATCGCGCCGGAGATCGTGGAGCAGACGACGTCGACGTACCGCGAGATCCACCGCCGCATCACGGGCAAGGACCTGGAGAGCTAGACCATGGCGCGTCGCGCAAAGGGCTCCGACGAGGACAAGCCCAAGAAGAAGGGCAAGAAGAAGGCCCGCAAGCGCGCCTCGCGCAAGGCCGAGGACACGTCCGGCATCGAGGTCGACGTCCGCAAGCCGGTCGTGGCCGTCGTGATGGGCAGCGACAGCGACTACCCCGTGGTGGCGAGCTGCATCGAGACTCTCGAGGAGTTCGACATCCCCTACGAGGCGCGCGTGGTCTCAGCGCACCGTACGCCCGAGAAGGCGCACAAGTTCGCGAGCACGGCACGCCTGAAGGGTCTCCGCGTGATCATCGCGGCGGCCGGCGGCGCGGCCCACCTCGCCGGGGTGATGGCGAGCTTGACGACGCTTCCCGTGATCGGCATCCCGATCCAGACGCCGACGCTGGGCGGCGCCGACTCGCTCTACTCCACCGTGCAGATGCCGGGCGGCGTCCCGGTGGCGACGGTGGCGATCGGCGAGTCGGGCGCGATGAACGCGGCGCTGCTGGCCGCCGAGATCCTCGCCCTGAACGACGAGACGCTGCACGACCGCCTGCAGGCCTTCCGCGCGACGATGCGCCGCAAGGTGGCGGAGAAGAACGCGCGGTTGCGGGAGCGCATCGCGAACCCGTCCTGATCCCCTCTTCCTGATCCAACGTTCTCGGGGACTCCAACAACCACGACGAAGACACGGAGACGCACGGGCTTCGAGCGGGCCAAGCCAGCACGTGCGATGGCGGGCGTCGGATCCGTACATGCCTCCCGAGCGACGCGCAGGTGCGCGTCCGGGAGTCCTCCATGGTCGGCAAGAACATGCTTCCTCTCGTCGCGGCGATGTTCGCGCTGTTTCTGGGGGGCTGCGGCGCTCCGTCCGAACAGCGCTCCATGGAGATGGTGGTCTCGTCCAGTCTCGTGCAGCTGTCGCCCGACGCCACGACGTCGGCCCGGGGTTTCGCGCAGACGCAAGGCAAGCACCTCGGTCCTGGCGGCTGGACCTACCACTCCGGCGCCGGCAAGCTCCCGCTGCCCAAGGACTTCAAGGATGCGTTCCTGGCGCTCGGCAAGGCATGGGCCGCGGCGGCACCGATGCTGCCCGAGGACCGCAATCTGGCGCAGGCCCTGGAGGCCGACGAGCCGACGTGGCGCGCCGCCTTCGCCTCCATCGATGCCGCCTATGCGCATGCGCGGAGCATGGCTGAGAAGCACGGAGTCCGTGCGCCGGGCTCCTGGATCCGGAGGTAGTCCGGCGCAGTGGCATACGGAGGCGGGACACGTTGTCGCGCTTCACCGGCCGACATGCCCCGACTTCTCCCGGCTCCGCAGTACGAAGCCGCGTACCTCGTACCTCCTCAAATGTCCGGCTGGGCCAGGACCCCGAAGTAGACGTGACGCCCCGCGCCCGGATCGAAGGCGCCGAAGGCGATGCCGCTGCCGTCCGGGAAGCTGACGATGTAGAGCTGGTTGACGTTCGTGGTGGCGTCGTCGTCTTGGCAAGGGCCGTTGATCACGGTGCCGTTGGGGAAGCGGAACGCGAGCGGGCTCCCCGCCTCCGAAAGGAAGGACAGTGCCCCGAAGCCCCCCAGGAACTCGAGGTCTCCGCCGATGTTCAAGGTGCATCCGCCGAGACCCAGCACCGCGAGTGCAGCGTCCAAGCGTACAGCCTGGCCCTGGAACACGCGCGGCGCGTAGTCGTCGAACGTGCGTGGAAGGACCGTCGTGGCGCCCCTCTGGAGCGCGAAGAGGGAGCCACTCTCGCCCGACAGGAAGACGGCGTACGTGTCCGTGGCGTCCAGCAGGAGTCGCCACTCTTCGACCTGGCCGTTCTCGAAGAGGACCGTGATGGCGTACAGCTTCCCCGTGACGTGACGGAACGTGCCCTCGAAGACCTCGGGCACTCCGCCGAGCAGGAACTCCGTCACAACGCCCTGCCCGTCGATGGTCACGTCGCCGACCTCCCCGCTCAGCAGCCCCGTGCCCTTCCAGCTGCCCTCGAGCAGCGCGAGCGGGCCCACGACGGGGTTCTCGTCGTTGTCCTGGTCGTCTCCCCCCCCACCGCCACCGCAGGCGCAGAGAAGCAGTGCGGGAACGAGCAGAATGAGCGCAAGGTTGCGAATCGACATCGTGGCGTCCTCCTGGAGCAGGGCGTGCGTTCAAGAGGTCAGGACGCAAGGCGCGCTCACCGGCGACCGGGAATCCCGTATTCCGGGCGCTCTAGCCGCCTGCGGCCGTACCCAGCGCGTCCAGCTGCGCCTGCAGCCGCTTGCGCATGCCCGCACGGTGGCGGCTGTCGTCCTCGGGCGGGCCCAGGCTGCTCAGCGCACGGCGCAGCGTAGCGCGTTGCTGCTCCAGCCAGTGCGCACGCTTGCCGCCCTGATCCTCCGCGGCGAGAGCGCCGTAGACGCGCACGAGCTCCGTCAGCTGGATGTAGAGCTGGATGCCGATGCGCCGGTCCTTCGGGTCCCGCGCCTGCAGGACCTCGAAGCGCTCGACGGCCTTCTCCAGGATCGTCGCCGCCTCTTGGCGATGCCCGGCCAGGAAGCTGCACTCCCCGTGGACGCCGAGGCCGCGCGCGTGCTCGAGCTGATCCATGTGCGTGGCGCCGTCACGTCGCGCACGGCGGCCGCTCTCCTGCACGACGGCCGCCCATGCCGTGCGCGCTCGGGCCCAGTCCTTCGCCCGATGCCACGACCATGCCTTGAGCGTCAGGCCGAGCAGCGGCGTATCGATCCGCCCCGCTGCATGCAGCGCAACGATCTCTCGGGCGTGCTCGCGCATGCGCCCGGGCTCGCCCTCGTCCATCGCGATGCGGCCCAGCTTGAACGTGGCGTCGGACAGGTTCGCCGCTGCGACCTCGTCCTCGGGCAGTCGTTCGAGCAGGGTGCGTGCATCCGTCCGCGCGCGCTCGAGCAGGGCATACCGCTCGGCCCGCAGGCCCGGGTCTTCTTCGCGCCGGCGCCGAAGCGCACGCTCCCTCTGATCCAGGATGTCGCCGAGGCGAATGCGGGTCCGTATGGAGGCGCGTGTCGCCTCTGGATGGCCGGTGTCGGCCGCTAGCACACGGTCGAGCAGGCCTAGCGCACGGCGATAGCTGCGCTCGGCTTCCTCGGGTTGTCCGAGGTTCGCGTACACCTGATTGCCCTGCACGTCGCCCAGCGTCTGCCACGCCTCCGCGATGAGCACCTGGACGTTCGCGTCGCCTGCGGCCATCGACTCGAGGAGACGCAGGTCCTCGAGGACCCTGTCCATCATGGCCTTCACACGCTCGGCGGTGCCGGGCATCGTCTGGAGCTTGGGTGCCTCGCGGATCGTGGCTTCGAAGCTGCGCTGGAAGACCGTGCGGAACAGCGTCTCGGCCCGGGTGCGCTGCTCGACCGCTTCCGCCTTCTCGCGCTGCGCCCGCTGCTCGGCCTCCTCCGACTCCAGCGCCCAGGTGACGGAGATCCACGTGGCGGCCAATCCGACCACGAAGACGATCGCGGCGGATGTGACCAGCGACCGGTGACGACGGGCGAAGAGCCGTGCGTGGTACAGGGCCCCCGGTGTGCGCGCCCCTACCGGGCGGTGCTCGAGGAAGCGACGGAGGTCGTCTGCCAGCGCGTCGACCGAGGCGTAGCGCTCACCCGGATCCTTGGCCAGGGACTTCAGCAGGACGGCATCGAGATCGCGCGGCAGCTCGGCGTTCGTGCTGCTGGGTAGCGGCGGAGTCTCCTCGCAGATGCGGCGTGACGACGTGACGATGTCGGTCGTGTCCACCTCGATCGGCAGCTTGCCGGTCAGAAGCTGGAACAGGGTAACGCCCAGCGCGTAGACGTCGGAGCGGACGTCCGCCGCCGCACGACCGCTCGTGACGCGCTCCGGCGCGAGGTAGGGCAGCGTGCCCACGATGGACGGAATGCCCGCGCCCACCGTGGTCGGCGGCGCGTCCGGCTCGGCCGACTTGGCGACACCGAAGTCGATCACCTTCACGTGGCCTGTGGCGCCCACGAGCACGTTGTCGGGCTTGAGGTCGCGGTGCACGACACCCTTCTGGTGCCCGTGGTGGACGGCTTCCAGCACCTCCAAGAAGAGCCCCAGGCGCTCCCGGAGCGTGAGGCTGCGCGAAGCGGCATGCGCGATGATCGTGCGGGCGTCTTCGATGTACTCCATGGCGAACCACGGCACCTCGCGCGCCATGAGGCCGTCGTCGAGGCGCTGCACGCCCGCCTCGTAGACCTGCGCGATGCCGCGATGCCGGAGCGATGCCAACGCCTGCACCTCGTACTCGAAGCGCGCGCGCGCCTTCTCCGAGGGCAGCGAGCTGCGCAGGAGCTTGAGCGCGACCTGCCGCTTCGGCTGCGTTTGCTGGGCGAGGAACACGGACCCCATGCCGCCTTCGCCCAGAAGCCGAACGATGCGAAACGGTCCGATCTGGGCGCCCTCGACGAGTGCGCCGCCCGAGGTGCGGGGCGCGACCGCCTCCGGATGGAGGAACGCATCACCCTCCAACCCGCCCGCCAGGATCTCGCGCGCCTCCGCCAGCAGCTCCGGATCGTCGCGCAGGGTGTCCTGCAGATAGGCCTCCGCCGATGCGGATTCCATGCCGGTCGCGGCGCCGACCGCTTCCACGAGCCGTACCCAGCGATCACCCATCCCGCTCGCCCTTTGAGAGCTCGCGCCGCAGCCAGCCACGCGCGAAGGTCCAGCGCTTGAGTACCTGGCGCTCGGTGAGGCCCAGCGTGGCGCCGGCTTCAACTGCCGTGAGCCCGCCGAAGAAGCGCAGCTCCACGATGCGCAGCATCTCCTCGTCGCGCTCGCCGAGCCGCGTCAGCGCTTCGTCGAGCGCGAGCAGGTCGACCTGCCCCTCGTCGAAGACGACGTGTTGGTCCGTGTAGAGCGGCTCGGCGCGGCCGTGCTGGCGCTTCTTTGCGTTGCGCCGCCGTGCGTGGTCGACGAGCACGCTGCGCATGGCGCTGGCCGCCGTGCGCACGAAGTGGGCGCGCGTTTGGTACGGCTCGGCGCGGGCGCCCGCGAGGCGCATCCAGGCCTCGTTGAGCAGGGCGGTCGTCTGCAGCGTGTGCCCGCCGCGTTGGTCGGCCATGAGGCGGCGCGCCATCCCGTGGAGCTCGTCGTAGAGCAGGGCCAGCAGCGCCTCGCTCGCCGTCTCGTCGCCGGCCGCCACCCGATCAAGGAGCGCCAGCACGTCGGTTTCGGGGCGCTCGCTGTCCACGCGCGCAGCGTACCGAGAAGGCGCAGACACAGGAAACGCGGCGACCCGTTTCCGGACGCTGCCTGGCGCGGCGCATCGGCGAAGGACCATGGCGGCCTGCTCGACGTCATGGGCTTGTTCCTCTGGGGCGATGTGATCGCCATCGTGAGTACGGAGCCGCGTGATCCCGTAGCGCGCGACGCGGCGCCTTTGCGGTTCTCCGGCACGAACGCATTGGCAGCGTGGAGTAGGATCGCCGCCCATGAAGCCCGACGACTTCACCGTGCCCGAGCCGCCCGTATCCCCCCTTCGCTGGCAGGGGTCGTGGAAGGACGGGCACCTGCGCCTCCTGGATCAGACGCGCCTGCCCCGCCACGAGACGTGGCGCGAGCACGAGACGGCCGAGACCGTCATCGACGACATCCGCCGCCTCGCCGTCCGGGGCGCACCGGCCATCGGCATCGCCGGCGCCTACGCCCTCGTCCTCGCGGCCCGGCAGGTGCTCGCCGCCGCGCCCGGCATGAGCCGCCCGGACTTCCTCGAGGGGCTCGCCGCCGCCGCCCGCCCCATCGCGGACGCCCGCCCCACCGCCGTGAACCTGCCTGCAGCCGTGGAGCGCCACCTCGCCCTCGCCGGGGAAGCTCCCGGCTCGCCCGAGCAGATCGCCCAGGCGCTGCTCGCCGCCGCCGAGGGGCTCGACGCCTACGAGCGCGCCTCGTGCGCGGCGATGGGACGGTACGGCGCGGCCTGGCTGCACGGCCGGCGGAACCTCCTGACGCACTGCAACGCCGGCGCGCTCGTCACGAGCGGCATCGGCACGGCACTGGCCCCCATCTACGTGCTGCACGCTTCCGGCGAAGAGGTCTTCGTGTACGCCGACGAGAGCCGCCCGCTGCTCCAGGGCCTGCGGCTCACGAGCTACGAGCTGGGTAAGGCGGGCGTGCCCCACGCCGTCCAGGCCGACAGCGCCGCCGCCGGCCTCATGGCACGGGGCGGCGTCGACGCCGTGATCGTCGGAGCGGACCGGGTCTGCGCGAACGGCGACGTCGTCAACAAGGTCGGCACCTACAGCGT
>JASJDY010000049.1 GCA_030065025.1 Planctomycetota bacterium | reverse complement strand
CGCACGGCGTTGCGACCTCGCATTTCGGGCTCTGGCCATAGGGCACACGCACCGCGACCATCCACGTCGCCTGTCGCGCGTGCTTCATCTCCCCCACCTGCAGGTTCTGACGACCCCCATCACGCAGCGGGAGGCGCGCGCGGCTCGAACGGGCTCGTGAGCTGCTTCGCCTCGCGATGCGCCAGGATCTTGTCGATCACGGCCGGCTTCGTGACGAACCCGACGACCCGCATCTCGTGTCCACAGCGCGGGCACAAGAGCGGGTTCACCTCGAAGATGCGCGCCAGCAGACGCGCCCATGTCATCCGCCAAGCCACCGCCAAGGCATCGTCTGGGTCCACGACCTTCTCGTCCCTCGACACGACGGCCGCGTCCGTCTCGTCCTCGGGCGTGACGTCGGGCTCGGCCTCTCGGTAGCGCCCGCGCAACCGGTTCGCGTACGCCCCGTAGTAGCGCACCTGGTGCTGGCCTCGCTCCGGCACGTGCAGCAGCAGCCGGTGGATCGTCTCCAAGGGGTCTTGCTCTTCCGGCGGACGTCCGGGGCTCGAGGCCAGGATGCGGTACCGGCCCTCCGGTGTCTTCTCGACGCGGCGGAAGGCGACGGTCGGGCGCGCCAGGTAGCACCCGACACGTGTGAGCGCCGCCTGGACGTCGGGGGCCGTCTGCGGGAGCTCCTCGCCCACGAACACGGAGAAGCCCGTGCGCGGATACCGCCACTCGGCAAGCGTCTGCGCGAACGCCGGTGAGAGCGACTCCGCGTCGACCAGCGCGCGCAGGAGGCGTTCGCGGAAGCGGTCGTGGACGCGCCGGGCGTCGACAAGGTCCGGATGCGATTCGTCCGCTCCCTTGGCTTGCCGTCCATCTCTCCGATGGTGATCGGCATCCGTCGCGCGCCGACCTTCTCGCGATCGACGTAGTAGATGACGCCTTCCTCGCGGCCTCCTCCCGCTCCGGGGAACCCGAACAGCACTCTCTCGGCCTCGAGATGCTCGGGGGCGTACCGTAGACTCCCTGCCGACACCGCTCCTGGGAGACGACCGATGAAGACCACCCTGCTGATCGCGACCTGCGTACTCGTAGGCTGCCTCGTGCTCACGTTCGCGGATGTAGCCGCCGCCGAGGGCGACCTGCCCGACTGGCAGTACACCGGCTACCGGGTGGTCCACCACCTCAAGGTGCAGATCGAGCACTTGGAGACGGTGGGTTTCAACGAGTTCCACCATCCGCCCATCGCCGACCACCGTGCCTTCGTCATCACCCCGGCCCTGGACCACTTCTACTCCAAGGCCGTGACGGACGTGCGCTGGGGCCCCGTCGTCATCGATGCGCCGGCAAACGACGGCCGCTACGGCAGCCTCGAGGTCTTCTGCCAAGAGCACTTCGCCATCTTCGACAAGGTGCTGGACAAGAAAGGCGAGCGCTTCGTCCTCGTGAAGGAGGACTACAGGGGGCCGATGCCGAAGGGCACGGTCATCAAGACCAAGTCCAACTTCCCGTTCGTCTTCATCCGCACCCAGTCGTTCGCGTTCAACGACGACAAGCTGGCCGACACCATCCGACGCAGCGCCCGCATCCACGGTGTCTTCCAAAAGGTGGACCTGCCCAACGCCAAGGATCCCCGGGCGATCATCAAGTGGAGTATCGATAACAGCATCCCCTACGAGGGAACCAAGGAGTTGATGGCCAAGGCGGCGGCCGAGTACACCGCGCCGGTTCACCAAGCCGCCTTCAAGCACCTCGAGGCCTTCCTCGCCTCCGGCGGCGTCAGCGGCAACACCGGTATGTTCGAGCCCTTCGGCCACCCCGCCGAGGGCAGCCACAAGGTCCGCGCCGCGGGGACGCTCCTCGGGCACCTCGGCTTCCCGGTGCACCACGCCTACTACCAGCAGATCCCGGTGGACGGCAAGGGGCAGCCTCTGTCCGGTGCCAACGGCCCCTTCAAGGTCACAGTGCCGTACGAACCAGGCGTGGCCCTGTTCTGGTCGGTGACCCGCTACAGCACCAAGACCTTCGTGCCCCTGAATCCGGCCGATCTGGGCGGCCACGACATCCAGGCTTACAACGCTTTCAACACCAAGCCCGACGCCAATGGCATGGTGACCTTCACCTTCTCGAAGGAGGACCCGAAGGACGGCAGCTACTGGATGCCCGTGACCGACGAGGGCTACTACCTCATCTTCCGCTACTACGGCCCCACCAAGGCGCTCAACGGCAATACCGCCAAAGACATCATCTACGGTGGTACCGCACTCGAGAGGAGATTCGAGACGGTGAAGTTCAAGTAACCCAGGATCCAGAGAGAGGGTGACCTCATGCAGATGTTCGCTGCATCGCCCTTCTCATCGCTTCGAGCACTGTCGGTCCTGGCGAGATAACCGGTTCGCCAAGTTTCCATCCTCGCGCGCGCCCGCGAGAAGGTCGTGATCACGCTGAAGGCTTGATCCGCCTATCGGAAGCTCGCGAGCGCCTCCTCGGTCGTCAGGAACGACGGGAAGGCCTTCGCGAGGTTCGTGAGCTTGAGCAGATAGTCGACGCGGTCCGGAATCGCGGCCAGGACGACCTTGCCGCCCCGAGCCTCGGCCTCGCTGCGCAGTGCGATCAGCACGCTCAGCATGAGCGAGCTCAGCTGCGTGACCGACTCGAGCGAGATCACGAGGTTCGCCGGGTCGGCGGCCTGGAGCGCTCCGCGCAGCTGCCGGCTGACCTGCTCCACCTGGATCGGGTCGAGCAATACGTCCTGCAGGAAGCGGGCCACGATGCTGTCTTCGAAGGTCTCGACGATGACCAGGTCGCTGTCGTGGTCGCTCATGTCGGCTCTCCCGCTGCTCTGCGTTGCCGCAGAGGCTACACGGGGGAGCCCCGTTCGCTAGGATGCCCGACCGAACGGAGGTCCCCGTGGCCAAGCCGCTGACCATTCGCCGCAGCCTCATCACCAGCTTCGCCATCGTCATCATGCTGCTGACCGGCGTGCTGGTCGGCCTCACCTTCGTGGGCGCCAAGCAGCGTGCCGAGGAGCAGTCCAAGCGCCTCCTGGGCCGCTCCATGGGCGAGACGAAGTCGCGGCTCGCGCTCTTCTTCCAGCCGGCACAGCGGCTCCTGGAGGTCGGCCGTGCCTGGGGTTCCAAGGCCGTCGACGACGGCGGCAAGGCCTTCGTCGACTCGACCGCGACGGGCGTGGCGCAGATCCCGCAGGTCGCAGGAGTGCGGATCGAGCCGCTGGGCGCCTGGAAGCCGACCGACTTCGAGAAGCAGACCATCCGCTGGACGCGGCCTCGGAAGCTGGAGGGTACGGGCGAGCTCGCCATGTCCGCCGTCACGCCTGTCCTGGGCAAGGATGGGAAGACGCAGCTGATTGCCGTCGATGTGCACCTGGAGGCGATCTCGAACTTCACCCGGACGCTCGATGTCACGGAGAACGCGCGCGTGATCGCCATGGTCCCGCGGCCCGCGGCAGAGCAGGTCCAGGGCGAGATTCCCCAGGGCGCCGTCATCGGTCTGCCGCGCGACGGGCGGTACGAGGACCCGAAGGTACGCCGGGACGCCTACTTGAAGCGCGCCCGCGACTTGGGCCTCACCGTCGTCGACGACGCCGCCAGGCCGTTCCTGGCGCGCGGCCTGGCGCGCAGCGAGGAGCCGCTACGCTTCGAGAGCGGCGGCGACGCCTGGTGGGGTGCGATGTCGAACTACGTACTCGATCCAGCCCTGCCCGTCATGACGGCCATCCTCATCCCGGAGCGCGATCTCCTGGGCGACCACCGCCTCATGCGGCTCTACTTGGTGCTGGGCGCGGCGCTCGCCTTCGCGCTGGCACTGTGGATCGCTACGCGCATGTCGCGGCGTGCCGGGGAGCCGATCGAGAAGCTGGTCGAGCAGACGGATCGCATCCGCCAGGGCGACTTCAGCAAGGGCTCGCCGATTCCCAGCCGCCTGCTCGAGGTCCAGCGCCTCACCGAGGCACACGACGAGATGCGCGAGGGGCTCGAGAACCTGATGCGCCTCGAGCACGAGCTTCAGGTCGCACGCCAGATCCAGCAGGGCACGTTCCCGACCTCGATGCCGGCAGTCGAAGGCTACGACCTCTTCGGCAGCAGCATCCCGGCCGAGGACACGGGCGGCGACACGTTCGACCTGATGCAGGCAGACGAGGCGCTGGACGGCAGCGCGGTCTTGATGCTCGCCGACGCGACGGGCCACGGCATCGGCCCTGCGCTCTCCGTAGCCCACCTCCACGCGATGCTGCGCATGGCGGTGCGCTCGGGAACCGGCCTGGCCGATCTGGTCCGCCACGCCAACGCCCAGTTGGAGGAGGACCTCCCCGGCGGGCGCTTCATCACGGCGTGGTTCGGGATCCTCGACGCCGAGAAGCACGAGCTGCAGTGCTACTCCTGCGGCCAAGGGCCCGTGTACCACTATCACGCAGCCGAAGACCGCTTCGAGGAGATGGGCACGCAGAGCCCCCCCATGGGCATCTTCGGCTTCGACGTCGATCTGCCGCCGCCCACGCCGCTGGCGCCGGGCGACATGTACATCGTGCTCTCCGACGGCTTCCACGAGGCCGCCGGACCGGACAAGGAGCTCTTCGAGGAGCAGCGCGTCCAGGACGTGATCCGCGAGCACAAGGGTGAGGCCCCAAGCGAGATCGTGGATGCGCTGCACGCGGCAGTGAACAAGTTCACACACCACGCCCCCGCCGACGACGACAGGACCTGCGTCATCGTCAAGCGGTTGTCGTAGCCCGTCCCTGTGACAACTGACAGGCGCACGCGTCCCTCTGCTCCAGTACACCTAGGGTTGGAGGTGCCCATGCGCGTGACATCGTGGCTGCTGATCTGTCTCGTGAGTGCGTCGCTGGCCGGGTGCGGGCAGCAGGCCGTGGAGGAGTCCGCGGCCGCGCGGAAGCCGGGCCCCCACATCATCCCCATCGACTACGAGGCGCTCTACGCGAGCGAGAACCCACCGGCCTACAAGCCGTGGCCCGTCTACGGGGTGTTCCTGATGAGCGTCGCCGCCCAGCAGACGCCGCTCGTGATGAACCCCGAGACGCCGGTGCCCGACACGGTGCAGGCAACGACGGACATCGTGTTCAAGGAAGTGGACGGCGAGCAGATCGGCGTCGATGTCTACCAGCCGAAGGGCGACACGTCGCCCAATCCCCTGATCCTCATCATCCACGGCGGCTACTGGAAGGCCGGGGACAAGAGCGTCCACAGGCAGCAGGGCATCGAGTTCGCGGAGCTGGGCTACACCGCGGCCGCGATGAACTATCGCCTCTCGGCGAAGCACAAGTTTCCGGCCGCCATCGAGGACATCCGCGACAGCATCCTGCACCTCATCGAGAACGCGAAAACCTACAACATCGATCCCACGCGGATCGTGACGTACGGCGGCTCGGCGGGCGGACACCTCTCCGCGTTCATGGGGCTGGCGGCCAACACGGCCGGGAAGCCCTACGTCGCGGGCCTCGATGCGAACGCCTTCAAGGGCATCATCACCCTGTACGGCATGCACGACCTCACGCTGACGATCCAGCGAGAGCACCCGTTCACGGAGCAGTTCATCGGCAAGCCGTACGAGGAGGCCCAGGCCATATATCGGGACGCGTCCCCGATCGCACACGTCGATTCGAGCGACCCGCCGGTGCTGCTCATCCACGGTTCGCTGGATGGGTCGGTGTCGGTGAAGAACTCCGACATGCTCGTTCGTTCTCTAGAGGCGGCCGGCGTGCGCCACACCTACGACCGCGTCGAGGGTTGGCCCCACGCCATGGACTTCTTCTCGCCGATCGGCGAGCGGACGCTGTGGTTCGTCCATCGCTTCCTGAGGGAGCATATGCCCTCTGATGAACTTAAGGCTGCGAACCGATAGGCTCTGCGACGTGCCGCCAACTGGAGATCCCCATGCCCAGACGTTTCTGCCTCTTCGCGCTGGCCCTCGTCTATCTCGCCATCAGCGCTTCTGTGGAGACGGGGAACGTCTCAGCCGACGAAAAGCCCACGAAACCGAACGTGGTTCTGGTCTTCCTGGATAACTACGGCTGGGGCGAGCCCGGCTGCTACGGGGGCGGCGTCATCCGCGGCGCGCCAACGCCGCGCATTGACAGGCTCGCCACGGAGGGTTTTCGCGCGCTCAACTTCAACGTCGAGGCGCAGTGCACGCCCAGTCGCGCCGCCATCCTGACGGGGCGCTACGCCATCCGTACGGGCAACGCGAGCGTTCCGATCGAAACGCCCGTCTACGGGCTGACGCAGTGGGAGTACACGCTCGCGGAGATGTTCTCCGACGCGGGCTACGCGACTGGCATGTTCGGCAAGTGGCACCTGGGGCACACGAAGGGGCGCTTCCCCACGGACCAGGGTTTCGACGAGTGGTACGGCGTCCCGAACTCGTCCGACGAGAGCGCGTGGGCCGACGACACGCGCTTTCGTCCCGACTCGCACCCGTTCGCACGGGTCGAGCACATCATGGAGGGCCGCAAGGGCGAGCAGCCGAAGAACGTCAAGGTCTACAACACGAAGGAACGCGCGCTGATCGATCACGATCTGACCGCCAAGACGATCGACTTCATGCAGCGGCAGGTCAAGGCGAAGAAGCCGTTCTTCGCGTTCGTGCCGCTGACCATGACCCACATGCCCGTGATCCCGCACCCGGACTTCAAGGGGAAGACCGGCAACGGCGACTTCGCGGACGTGCTGGTCCAGATCGACGCCTACGTGGGCCGTATGCTCGACAGCGTGGATTCCCTCGGCATCCGCAAGGACACGATCTTCATCTTCACGTCGGACAACGGTCCGGATCCCACGGTCCCCCATCAGAGCTTCGCCGGCCCTTGGGGCGGCAGCTACTTCACGGGCAAGGAAGGCTCGCTGCGCGTGCCCTTCATCATGCGCTGGCCGGGCCGGATCCCCGCAGGCAAGGTCAGCAATGAGATCGTCCACGAGATGGACTTGTTCCCGACGCTGGCGCGCATCGTGGGAGGCAAGGTGCCGAAGGATCGCGTGATCGACGGCGTCGACCAGCTCGACTTCCTCCTCGGCAAGCAGAAGAAGTCCAACCGCGAGCACGTCATCGTCTACGTCGGCAGCGAGCTCTACGGCGTCAAGTGGCGCAACTACAAGATGATGAGCAAGGAGATCGACAAGGCCTTCGCGGATCCGACCCGCCGCTACGGCGTGCCGCTTCTGTACGACCTGCACACCGATCCGCGCGAGGAGCACGCGTTGAACTCACGCTGGTACCACATCGGCTGGATTCGCTGGCCCGCCGGCCAGTACCTGGTCGAGCACCTGAAGTCGCTGAAGACGGAGCCGCCGATCCGGCCGGGCACGCCCGACCCGTACGAGCCCAAGAAGCGCAAGTAGGAGCTGACATGAAGTCGCTCACCCGCCTGACCCTCGTCGCCCTCATGGGGGCCGCCCTCTGCGTGGTCCCGCCCACGCACGACAGCGACGCCGACGAGAGCCCCAGGAAACCCAACATCGTCGTGATCATGACGGACAACCAGGGGTTCGGAGACCTGGGCTGCTACGGCGGCGTGCGCGCTGAGACGCCACGCATCGACAAGCTGGCCACGGAGGGCGTCCAGTTCCTCGACTTCCAAGTGGAGCCGGGCTGCACGCCGACCCGGGCCGCGTTCCAGACGGGCCGGATGCCGGTGCGCTCCGGCTGCGACGGCTACGTCGAGCCGGGCCAGCCGGGCGGGCTGCACCCGAAGGAGGTCACGCTCGCCGAGCTGCTCAAGGGCGCGGGCTACACGACGGCCATGTACGGCAAGTGGCATCTGGGCGAGACGCACGAGCGTCAGCCGCACATGCAGGGCTATGACGAGTGGTACGGCATCACGAACACCACGGTGCCCGTCGATCCGACCCTGCCCGGTGCGGGCTCCGTGACGATGGTCCAGCAGAAGATCCTGCACGGCAAGGCGGGCGAGAAGGCGAAGGTCGTCGGCGAGAACTCGACGGAGATGCGCAGCCGGATCGACCGTGAGCTCACGAACCGGAGCGTCCAGTTCATCGAGGCCCACGCGAGGAAGGAGAAGCCGTTCTACCTGTTCGTGGCGCTCACGAACCCCCACCACCCGGTGATCCCGCATCCCGACTTCAAGGGCAAGTCGAAGGGCGGCGCCTACACCGACGCCCTGATGGAGATCGACTACAACACCGGCAAGATCCTCGACGCGATCGACAAGGCCGGCGTGCGTGACGACACGATCTTCGTCTTCCTCTCCGACAACGGCCCCACCCGCTACTCGCCCGAAGCCGATCACAACGGGGACTGCGGGATCTGGTCCGGCGAGCTGGGCTCGGGCTGGGAGGGCGGCCTGCGCACCGTCGGCATGATGCGCTGGCCCGGCAAGATCAAGCCGCAGTGGAAGTCGAAGGAGATGTTCCACGTCCTCGACCTCTACACGACCTTCGCCGCGATCACGGAGGCCCCGGTACCCACGGACCGCGCCATCGACGGCGTGGATCAGACGGACTTCCTGCTCGGCAAGCAGGAGCAGTCGAATCGGAACTCGCGACTGGTGCTCTACGACGGGCACAAGGACCCCGTCGCCGTGCGCTACAAGCAGTTCAAGTTCCACTTCATCGTCTACCGCAAGGTCAATCCGTTCCAGGCGGCCCCCCAGCGGCTCGGCCAGATCCCGTACATCTACAACCTAGACACCGACCCGAAGGAGATGTTCAACCTCTTCGGCCGCAGCGGGGGCATCGCCCTCTTCGAGCCGATGGTCCGAGACGTTGTTGCCCCGTACATGATGAGCCTGCGGAAGTTCCCCAACCGGGACTACAGCAAGATGACCAAGAGCAAGTAGCGGGCGCGGGCAGAGGTAGCGGATAGGAGACTGTAACCACCTCGCCTGGCGTGACGATGTCCAGCCGCCTGCCGAAGCCGCCGACGGCGTCCTCCAGCTCGAAGTAGCGGATGCCGGCGAAGACCTCGTAGCGATGCTGCCCGTGCACCCATCGCAGTCGGGCTTGAGCGGGCACTTGCTGATGCAGCCCGACGCGTCGAGCTGGGGGTATGTTCAGCGCGATCTCGGCGTCGATGCAAATGCCTCCGCAGCATCGCGGAGCTACGAGTCGGAACATTCTGGCAGATGCCGACGAGTACTCGCCACCTGGGGTAAGCGCGTCCGGTCCCCCCGAGGCCGCGCACTCGCGGCACCCGTAGCGGGCGGGGAAGGGCCCGAACTCGACTGTTGCGTCGCTGTGCGCGATGCCCTGACTCGATCCTCAGGCGGCGTCCGTGACATGCGGGCCGGTTTCTCTGGCTTACGGGCTTTTCACGCACACACGGCGCACTGCCGCGCTCGGTTCTCCTCCATCCGTCGCTCGCGTGCCAGGGCCCGCGCTTCTGCCAGCCGGTCTGGCACGCCGTCGCCGCGGCCGAAGTACATCTCGTCGGGCGTCTGGCCCTGGAAGGCGGAGTGGGGGATGGTGCCGTTGTGCTCCTGGACGTAGAACGCCACGTGCCTCCCAACGGCCGCCACGGAGTCGAGCTGGTGGAGGAAGAGCCAGTTGTGCTTGAGCGAACGCCACCAGGCCTCGATCAGCGAGTTCGAGAAGCAGACCTCGACCAGGGCCAGGATGCGCCGGAGGGCGCCCTGCTCGATCAGCGCGTCGACCTTTCCGTTGACGTTCTCGACGCCGCCGTCGGTCATGACCTCAGGCGCGCTGTCGAGTCGCCCGGCGCCCGCCTCTGCGAGCAGTTCGGCGGTGACACCGGGATCGAACCTGACGTTCACGCGCCACGCGAGGATGCGGCGCGAGAAGTTGTCGATCACGGCGTACACGAACGCCTTGGTGCCGTCGAGCAGTCGGATCACCGAGGTGTCCACATGCCAGAGCGCATCGGGCTTCTCGGCGCGGATGCCACTTCGCGGCTTGGCCGGATGCAGGCGCAGCCGGGGCCGACGCCAGCCGAAGCGACGCACGAGCCGGTGCCACGTGGACGGCGAGGCGAAGACCCGCCCGAGGCGCTGCGCAAGCAGGGCGAGCCTGCCCGTGGGGACGTGGCGGTACGCCGGAGTGGTGACCATGTCCTCGATGTCGTCGATCTCGCGCTGCGTGAGGGCGTGCGGAGAGAAGCGGGGGCAGGAATCGGTGTCGTCGAGCTCACACCCTCGTGCGGCACGGCGCCATGCACTCAGCCGGGAGGACGAGAGTCCGATGGCAACCAGCATCCGCTGCAGCCCTCGCATCCCGCGAGCGCGGTCGATGGCACGAAGCAGGCGACGCTTGTCAGCGCCTTCGGGGACGCGCAGGCGCGAGAGGTCGGGCCGCAGGATGCGTAGCAGCGCCAGGAGGACCCGGAGCATGGCGCCCAGCCTCCTGACGCGTCGCTCCAATCGGACGATCCGTGCGTGCAACGCGGCGGGCGCCTCCTCCAGCAGCGGATCCGTGACGACCCCGGAGCGGTCCTGGCGCATCCAGCCGCGTGCCGTGGATCGCGGGACGCCGCGCCGCGTGGCGATGTCGATGTCGCCGGTGCGCTGGACGAGTTGCACGAGGCGGTGGTCGTAGGTCCGGTTGCGACGGGCTGACATCGTTCGATGGTCGGGTGGCCGGCGGGCTCCGCAAGCGCCGGACTCGGCATCGCGTTGCCCTGGCCGTGCGGCGAGTACTCGTCACGATCTTGCTGAATGTCGTGACGCGTAGCTCTGGTTCCACCCCGAGCGTCATGCGGCGCACGCACGCAGAGACTCTGCGCTCTCTGCGTCCTCTGCGGTTCAATCCGAGCGTCGAGGTGCCCGCGACGCTCAGCGCCACTCGTGTCGGCGCACCGAGCGCTTGCCCTCCGCCGTCGCCTCGCTCGTGTCTCCGCCCAGGTAGGCCACGGCCTCGTCCACGTCCTCGAAGGTCGGGAACACCTGATCCAGCGCCGTCATCTCGAGGATGTTCTGGATCGCAGGCTGCACCCGCGCCAGGGCCATCTCGCCGCCCTCGCGCTCCATGCTCTTCTGCGCCTTGATCAGATACCCGAGCGCAGCCGAGTTGATGAACGGCAGCGTGTGCAGATCGATCACCATGTGCCGCGTGCCGTCGGTGATGAGGTTGTCGACCGACTGCACGAGGATCGGGAAATCATCGATCTGCCCGTCGAACGAGATGACTACGACGTCCATGGCGGGATGGTAGCCGGACCGCGGTCCAACCTGCCAGCGTCACGTTTCCGAGCCGGCCACGAGAGCCTGGAGCCAGGCGTGGACCCGGGGCGAGCCCGCGATCATCACCTTGCGCTCCACGAGCGCGTCCTGCCCCTCGGCGTCCGTCACCAGCCCGCCGGCCTCCCGCACGAGCAGGGTGCCCGGGGCGGCGTCGTGGAGGGGGGTGATGTGGGGGCGGCCGCCGAGATAGGCGTCTGCGGCCCCGATCGCGACGTCGCGCATGTGGATCGCGACCGATCCCAGCGCCCGCGTCTTGTAGCTCTGACGGCGCATCTGCATCACGAGGTCCGGCTGGTCCGCGAACAGGCCCGACCTGGAGATGTCTACGCAGACCAGCGCATGGCGGTGGGGGCGGTCGGGCATCCGGACCCGGCGGCCCTCGTGCCAGGTCCCCGCGCCCTTCGCCGCCCACGTGAACTCGTCGATCAGCGGCTCGTAGACGGCGGCGAAGAGCGGCTCGATGCCGTCGACCAGCGCCAGCTGGGAGCCGAACACGCCGAGGCGTCGGGCGAAGTTGGCCGTGCCGTCCACCGGGTCGAGGTGCCAGGTGGGCGAGCCCTCGCGCATCGTGCCTGACTCCTCGCCGTACAGGCCCCAAGACGGATCCAGCGGGAGCAGCGCCGACGCCAGGTCACGCTCCAGCTCGAGGTCGAGATCGGTGATCGCGCTGCCGTCGTCCTTGAAGCGCGCCGGGTCGGCCTCCCGCCGGTAGGCGGCGAGGACCTTCGGACGCGTCGCGCGCAGCGCGCTCTCGACGGGCGTGACGAGAGACTGCCAGTCGGTCACGTCGTCTCCTCTGCCGCGCGGCGCGCCGGCTCCGGACCAAGGTGCTCGTGGTGCGCGTCGAGCTGGGACTCGAGCACGGCGAGCAGCGGCAGCACGCCTTCCTCGGTCGGGTGTCCGGACTCGAACGTCGCCGTGAACGGCTCTTCCTCGGGCGCGATGGGCTCGGCCGTGCGCATCATGTCGTCGTAGATCGCCTGGTCGGCGTCACTCGCGTCGTCATCGCGCTCGAGGCGCTCACGCAGGCGCTGCCGCACGACCTCCGGCTCGCACGTGATGTCGAGGATCGCGAACGGCGCGCCTTCCTCGCGCGCCATGGCGTGCACGTCGTCGCGCGTGGAGCGCTTGAGGTACGTGGCGTCTAGGATCGCAGCGCGGCCCGCGCGGACGGTCGCCCGTGCGCGCTCACACAGCTCGTTGTACGTCTTCTCGTGCATGGGCGTGCCATAGACGTACGTCTTCTCCTCCGCGTCCGGGCGCCAGGTCGCCTCCAGCCCGAGGAGCTCCTTGCGGATGACGTCGCTGCGCAGCACCTCGGCGTCGAGCCAGGGTGCCAGGCGGGCCGACAGCCAGCTCTTGCCGACGCCGGCGGGGCCGCGCAGCACGATCACGGGGGGCACGGCGCCTGCGCGTGCGTACGTCCAGGAGAGGGTGAGCATCCGTCGCGCGGCCTGCAGCTTGCGCTCCTTGGTCTCGTCGGGGACCTCCGGACGGAGGCACGACTGCACGTTCACCATGGCGCGCACGTGGGCGCGGTAGCCGCGGTAGAGCGGCAGCAGCCATGCGCCATCGGGGTCGCCGCTGTGCTCGAGGTAGCTGCGCTCGAAGGCCGCGGAGAGATCCGGCCGTCGGTTGGCGGTCAGGTCCATGCCCAGGAACGCCGCGTCCGAGAGCGGATCGATGTGCCTCAGCAGCGTCGTGAACTCGCAGCAGTCGATGATCGCGGTGCGGCCCTGGTGGCGGATCACGTGCTCGAGGCGGATGTCGCCGTGGCCGTCGCTCATCCGGCCTTCGGCCACGCGCCGCCGGATGCGATCCCGCATCTGCCACAGTCGCCTCAGCAGCCGCACGTGCACGCCGTCGTGGACGCTCTGCGGGAAGGGCTCGGGCACGCCTTCGTTCGACGCCCGCATGTTCCGGTTGAGCACGTGCGCGAGTCGCGAGGGCAAGCCGCCCCTGGCGTCGTCCTCGTCCAACCGGTGGTCGGCGTGGAACTCGGCGAGGCGGCGGCCGGCGCGCTCGACCTCGTTCTCGGTGAGCGCGCCCGACTCGAGCCGCTCGAGCATCGTGACGCCGGGCGGCAGGCGCACCATCTCCACGGCGTACTCGACGACGTCGCCCTCGCCCTGGACGCGTAGCCCACCGGCGTCGCGTGTGATCGGCACGACGCCCGTGTAGATGTCCGGCGCGAGGCGCTGGTTCAACTCGACCTCGAGCGCGCACATCGCGCGGCGCTGCTCGACGGTGCCGTAGTCGAGGAAGCCCCAGAGACGCACGGGCTTCTTCACCTTGATCGCGCGGCGGCCGGCGAGGAAGACGACGCTGATGTGCGTCTGGACGACCTCGGCGGTCTCGCCGGGCACGATGGCGCCTTCCGCTGCGAGCTCGCGGATGAGCTCGTCGAGCGGTACCCGGACCTCGATCGTCTCGGGATCCTCGGCCGGCGGCTCCTCGGCGGTCATGGGCCTAGAGTAGCCGTGCGGCACGGTCGAGGACCGCGCGGGCCAGGACGGCTTTCGAATCCGTCCGCAGCGGCTCCGCGGGGCCGTCGGGCGTGAGCCAAGTGGCCCCACCGCCGCCAGCGCCGAAGTTGGCCGGCGAGTTGAGCACGATCGCGTCGAAGCGCTTGCGGGCCATCTTCCGGCGTGCGCGGGCCTCGCCGCCGGTGACCTCGAGCGCGAAGCCCACGTGGACGCGGGCGCCCTTGCGGCGTCCGATCGCTGCGGCGACATCGGGCGTGGGGACCAACTCCAGCGTCTGCCCTCCGCCCTCGCGCGCAGGCTTGCCCTTGCGCCGCCGCCGCGGCCGGAAGTCGGACGGCGCCGCGGCGAACATCACCATGTCCGCATCCCGGGCGGCCTCCCGCGTGGCGGCCAGGAGGTCCTGCGTCGAGACGACGGGGACGGTCTCGACGTCCTGGAGGGCGGGCAGCTCGCACGGTCCGAGGACCAGCGTGACCCGTGCGCCGCGCCGGGCGGCGAGTCGCGCCAGGGCGTGCCCCATGCGCCCGGTGGAGGCGTTGCTCAGGAAGCGGACGTCGTCCAGGTACTCGCGGGTGGGCCCCGAGGTGATGACGATCCGCCGGCCGGCGAGGGGAGGCCGCTTGGGCATGCGCACAGGGTACGCTGCCGAGATGCCGATCGACGAGCAGGCGTATGCCTATGGAGGAGCCCGCGCCCTCGTGCAGCTGCATGAGCGACACCTGCGGGACTTCGTGCGTATGTGGCGGCGGGCCAAGGGGGCCGACCTGGCGCTGCCCGCGAGCCAGGATCCGGACACCGACTCGCTGGGCGCGATGCTGCGGCACGTGCTGGGCGCCGCGCGCGGCTACATGGTGTGGATCTGCGAGTGCTTGGAGCTGCCCGATCCGGACATCGCCGCGGTCCCGGACGACGTCGAGGAAGCGCTCGACGCGTACGTCGACCACCTGCTCGAGCGCTGGGATGGGCCGCTGGTGGAGCTCGACCAGAAGACCGCGGACCGCGCCACCTTCGCCTCACGCTGGGGCACCGTGTACTGCATCGATGCCATGCTCGAGCACGCCGTGATGCACCCGATCCGACACGCGCTGCAGCTCGAGCGCGCGCTGGGGTCCCAAGCACCCCATGCAGCGTTGTGATTCCCGGGTCGTAACCCCGCTGTCGAATGCGTAACACCGCGAGGCCGCCGAATGGCCTCATGGACGGTGGAACGCCACATGCGCATGCGGGGGCATGCGACGGACACTCGCCATCCTGCCGGCCCTGGTTCTGCTGCTGCTCGCGGGCTGGCACGGCTTCACGCCGGATCCTGTCGCGCCCGACGCCACGGCAACCGTGCCTGAGCCGCAAGCGCCGCCTCGGCTCGCGGTTCGAGCACACGGCGAGATCGTCCCTGCGCTCGATGAGGCCGCGCAGGCTCGAACGACCCGCACGGGCCGCGTGATCGACGCCGACGGCCGCCCCTTGCCCGGCGCCTGGCTGGAGTTCAGTCGGACTCGCCTCCGGGGGATCGGGCAGATCACGGCAGACGAAGACGGTCGCTTCGTCGTGCCGGACGACGTCGGCGCGGACCACCTCGTGGGCTGCTTCCACGGCGGCCACTACAGCCACAGCGGTTCATGGCCCGCGGGGGAAGGCGCCTGGACCATCCGTCTGCGCCCCAAGGCCTGCATCCAGGGCCGCGTGCTGGACGACCGCGGCGAGCCGGTCACGTTCCTGTGGGTGCGCATTGAGGGCGAGGGCCGCACCCGGCACGTGAAGCCCTGCGGCAGCGGCCGCTGGCGCATGTTCCTCCCCGGCGACGCGTACGCCGTGCGCATCACCTCCCAGGCGGGCTTCCTAGCCGAGCGCACCGTGCGCGTTGCCGATGGCGAGGTCGTGGACTGGGAGCTCACGCTTCCGGCCGCGCGCACGCTGCGGCCCCGCGTGCTCCCCCCGGCAGGACACGCGGACGCGACGCTGGGTCTGCGGCTCTTCGAGGCGAAGGCGGGAACGCGGGAGCTCGACGCCGACGACGGCTACCTCGTGAACGACTGGTCCACGCCGACAGATCGCGAAGCAGCGATGACGGTGCCCCCGGACGGCGCTCTCCACTGGCTGGTCGTCTACCACGAGGACCACGACGACATCCCGCTGCTCGTGCACGGCCCGCTCCGCGGCGCGCCGCAGGACGTCGAGGTCGTCGTGCCTGCGGATCGCCTGCCCACTGCGTTCCTCGTGGGCCGCGTGCCACAGGATCCGGATGCCGACGAGGCGGAGACGAGTCGGACCGCCTGGCTCTACGACCAGCACGGCTTCGCGACCGAGGCCCACGTGGACGACGACGCCGGGGCGTTCCGCCTCGGGCCGGTGCCCCCCGGGCGCTACGAGCTGCGCATCGTCTCGTACGGCGACCGCGTCCTGCACCGGCGTCCGGTCGAGCTGACCAAGGGGCAGCAGCTTGACCTGGGCGCCATGGTCAGGTGACTCGCTCTCGCTCAGGGACCGAAAGCGCGAACGGATGAGTCCCCAGAGGTAGAACGGCCGGGTGCGCGTCCCGCTCGTCCTCCTCGGTTTCCTGGCCCTCGCGACCGCGTGCGGCGGAGGCGGTGGGCAGCAGACCTCGCCTTCGGATCTGCGCATCGAGACGAGCGCCCTGCCCGCCGCGGACGTGGGCCGGCCCTACGTGGCCGAGATCGTCGCCGTCGGCGGAACGGGCCAAGGCAACACGTGGCGCATCCGCTCGGGCAGCCTGCCCGCGGGGCTCTCCTTCGCGACCGGGCGTGCGTGCCCGAGCTGGACCGCGTGGGGCACGCTCGGACAGATCCCGATCGACACCGGGACAGGCGAGCGCACCGAGATCTCGGGCCTCGCCGTGAGCCGCCGCAATCCCGGGATCCTCTGGGTGCACGACGACAGCGGCGGTATGGCCGTGCTGCACGCCGTCGACCTGAGCGGCGCGCTCCGGCAGCGCTACGTGCTCAACGTGACGCCGAACGACTGGGAGGACGTCTGTCTCGGGCCGGGCCCGAACGCCTCCGTCGAGTACCTCTACATCGGCGACGTCGGCGACAACGGCTCACGCCGCGACCACGTCACGCTCCTGCGCGTCGAGGAGCCGCTCGTGCCGGCTTCACCGGGCCCGGAGATCGCGCTGGCTCACGAGGCCTTCGCGTTGGCCTATCCCGGCGGACCGCGCGACTGCGAGGCCCTCGTCGTCGACTGGGCCACCGGGGCGCCGTACCTGTTGGAGAAGAGCTCCGCCGGCGGCGACGCGTACCGGGTGCCGATGCCGCTAGACCCGGCGTGGACCCCGGCGACCCCGGGTCCGCTCGAGGCCGTCACGACGACGCGCCCCCTGCCCGCGGACGTGACGGCGGCCGACGCCGCGCGGGATGGGACCTTCATCGCCTATCGCACCTACACCCAGGCCTACACCCTGCCCGTGCTCGGTGCCGGCCTGTCGTCGGCTTTCACGGCCACGGCCTGTTCCTTCACGGCGCCGCTCCTCGGCCAATACGAGAGCCTGGGGATCGCGCCGGACGGTCTGAGCATCTACACGACGACGGAACACACCTTCCTGCAGCCGGCCTCGAGCGTGCCTGTGCAGCGGGCCAGCGCCGACCTCGAGGATCTGCCCGGGACGCTTCGCGGTGCACCGTCAGCCGCGGGGACGTACACCATCACCGTCGAGGTGGAGGACGCCTCGGGCGCCCGCGCCGCACGCACGTTCGATCTCGTCGTGCGCTGACGGCGAGAGGTCGAACGCGCGTGTAGCCCTGCGGCCCCGAGGGGTAGACTCGGCACTCCTCTGAGGCCACCGATAGGGACGGGAAGCACGTCATGAAGATCGCGGTACTTGGTGCTGGAGCCGGCGGCACGGCGATGGCGTTCGACTGCGCGTCGCACGGACACGATGTCTGGCTCTTCGACTTCCCGCAGTTCGGCGACAACATCGCCGAGATCGCGAAGTCCGGCGGCATCCACGCCGAGGGCGACATCTCCGGGTACGCAGATGTCGCAGGCGCGGGACACGACATCGACGAGGCGATCGACGGCGCGGAGCTGATCTACGTCGTCGGGCCGGCCTACAGCACGACGCCGTTCGGCGAAGCCGTCGCCGGCAAGCTGGCCGCCGGTCAGACGGTGATCGTCTCGCCGGGTTCGTGCGGTGGAGCGCTCGCCTTCAAGAGGGCCGCGGGACTGGCGGTCGAGGACGCCTCCGTACGCGTAGCCGAGACCTCCACGCTGCACTACGCCGTGCGCCTCACGGAGCCGGGGCACATCCGCGTGTTCCTCAAGCTCAAGGCAGGCAACCTACTGGCCGCGCTACCGGGACGCGATACCGACGCCATCCTCGAGATGATCAACGACGTGTACCCGAGCATGGAGCGCGCAGAGAGCGTGCTGCAGACGAGCCTGCAGAACGCCAATCCGATCATCCACCCGGCCGTCACGCTGGCCAACGCGGCGCGTATCGAGGGAACCGGCGGCGACTTCCTCTTCTACGAAGAGGGCGTCGGCGACGCGACGGGCCGCCTGATCGAGGCCATGGACAACGAGCGGATCGCGATCGGCGAGAAGCTCGGCATCGAGGTCGTGTCCGATCCGGTCATGGGCATGCGTCAGGGCTACATGCTCGAGAGCAACTACGGCTCCGGCTACCGGCAGGCGCCCGGCTTCCAGGGCATCGGCGCGCAGCCGCAGCTCGACCACCGCTACCTCAACGAGGACGTCGGCTACGGACTCGTGTTCATGTCGCGCCTGGGCCGCCAGGTCGGTGTCGAGACGCCGGGCATGGAGGCGATGATCAAGCTGACGTCGATCCTGATGGCGCGCGACTACGCCGGCGAGGCTCTCCGTACGCCCGAGACGCTGGGCATCAGCGGCCTGTCCGTCGAGGAGCTGGCCGCGCTCTAGCCGGCAGCCTGCGGACTCGTCCCCGCACCTGCGGAGGCAGATTCCGCATATGGGACGCTCCGTGCGGATCCGATGCGCACCTGCGCGCGAATCCCGAAACGGCACGCGACTTGTGCGAGGCCGCTTGGCGGTGGCCTACCCAGCGCCGCGGGAGCCGCCTGCCATGCGCACAGGGCGAGGCCGGTGCGCGCCGTGGTGCTTCGTCCTCCTCCCTGTTGCTTGGATTGGAGGATGAATCATGCTTCGCATCTGCTTCGTCGTCGCCACCGTGGCGACGCTCTTCCTCGCCGCCGGTCCCGGCTGCGGAGGTGGGTCCTCTGGGGCCAGCCAGCCCGTGGTGGATCTCGCCGTGGGCTCGAACCGTCTGGACGTGGTCTCCATCTGGTACGACGTCCTGAACACCGGATCGTCCGGCCATGCGGACGTAACGCTGGATCACAACAACTCCGGCATCGACAAGCCCCACGCCGTGCTCCTCGCGGACGGTCGCCTCTTTGTCGGAAACCACAACAACAGCTCGGTGCGCATCTTCGATGACGCGGCGAACCTGGTGGACGGCCAGGCGCCATCCGTCGTGCTCGATCGCAACTCCTCGGAAATCAGTGATCCGATGAAGCTGATCGTCCATGACGGCGACCTGTACGTCGCGAACAAGGGCAACGACCGCGTGCTCATCTTCCGCGACCACGCCACGCTCGCGACGGACGACCATCCGGACGTCGTGCTCCGCGACGGGTCCGGGATCGACAATCCCTACGACATCGCGGTGGCTGACGACGCGCTCTACGTCGCCTGCCGGGGCAACCGCACGGTGCAGATCTTCCGTGGACTCGACACGCTCGCTTCCGGGGACGCGCCGGACGTGACGCTCGATCGCTCGGTGGGGCTCGACAGCGTGCATGGTGTCGATGTGATCGACGACGCGCTCTGGGTCCACCTCAAGGATCGCGACAAGCTGCTGTGCTTCAGGCCCGTGGACGCACTCACGCCGGATACGACTCCGGACGTCGTGATCGGTGGACCGAGCCTCATCGACAACCCGCACGACGTGGTGCAATGCGGCAACACGCTCTGGGTCGCGAACCGCTATGACGCGGACATCGGCCCCGACGACTTCGGCCTGTTCGGCTTCCGCGGTCCGCTGACCTCCGGGCAGACGGCCGACGTCATGCTCATGACCCCGATCGAGGAGGTCGTCGAGCTGGCGGAGGCGGGCGGCGCCCTCTTCGGTGCCAGCAAGCGGCACGACTTCGTATTCGTGTTCCGCTATCCCGATCGGGTCGAGACGGGCGACGCACCGGACATGACGTTCCTCGACGCGCGCCTCGACGATCCGATCGCGCTTACGGCCTGCGAGCGCAAGTAGCTTGCGAACTCCCACGACCCTCGGGCGACCGAGGGTCGTGAGGGGGTGTTGGACCTACACCGACTGCACCGCGATCGACGGCGCGGTACCGTACCGGTATGCGCACTACTCAGTGGCCGTCGCGCCCGAAGACGTCCCTCGCTGTACTTGCCCTCATCCTGCTCGCCGTGCCCACCGCTTGGGCCGGTCCCGAGCAGACGCACACCGGCGTCTACAAGACGGAGCACTTCGAGATCCGCTATCGGCCGGGCTCGCGGGCCGGTGCGGCGGTCGAGCGCGACGGGGCTCGCGCCGAGCGCGACCTCGCGCGCATCTGCCGGCAGCTCGACGTGGCCAACGACGGCCGCTACCGCCTGTTCCTGTATGACGACAGCGCGGAGCTCGGGGCGATCAACAAGCTCACCGGCGTTGGGGCATTTGCAGCCGGCAAGGACGTCCACACGCCGTTCGGCGACGATCAGACCCGGGCGCATGAGATCGCGCACGTCGTGACGGCGCGGCTGCCCAAGTCCGGGGACGAGCCGCGCAACATGTTCTTCCCCGACGGCATCTCGAACGCGCTGCTCGAGCACGTGCACGGCATCCCGGTCCATGCCGTCGCGAAGTTCTACCGCATGCGCAAGCAGCTTCCTCCGCTCGCGGAGATGACCGGCGCGAAGGACTTCTACGCCTGGCTCCGGAAGCGGCCGCGGTTCAACGGCTACGACGTCGCGGCGAGCTGGTTCCGCTTCCTCCTCGACGCCTACGACGTGAAGTCCGTGAAGGCCTACTACACGGGCACGCCGCCCGCCGAGGCCTTCGGCCAGCCCTTGTCCGTGCTCGAGAAGGCATGGCACGAACATCTCGATGGCTTCGCGCTCCGCAAGGAGGTCGAGCTGCTGCTGCGCAAGAAGGCCGGCGAGGACGTACGGTTCGATCGTTACGCGCTGGATCCGTTCCTGCGCCTACCGGCCGATCTGCGAGGCAAACCGAAGGACTGGAAGGACGTCACGAGCGCGCGTCTCAAGTCGTCCGACAAAGCGTGGTCCCGTGAGAAGGGCGTGCTCCGGGGCACGACGAAGTCCATGCACTGGTCGTGGAGTGAGCTGGGAACGAAAGCTCTGGGCGACGGTGCGATCCACGTCCAGTTCGAGCCGGCTGCGCGCTGCGTCGGCGTCGCGGTGAGCTTCGGGCAGGCGACGCGGGCGCTGCTCACGAACGCCGGCACGTTCCTGTACTTCGGGGATCACCAGCGCGCGGGCTCCCGCGCGGAGGTGCTCCGCGGCGGGCGCCCGGTGCAGATGGTGCTCGTGCAGCGCGACGGCCAGGCGCAGATCTGGGTGGATGGGGTCAAGGTGGTCGAGCGAGCCCTCGAGGGCGGCAAGGGCGTGCCCCTGCTCGGGATCGCCGGTGGCGCGACCGTCGTGCGTGCGGTTCGGATTCGCCGCCTGTAGAACGCCGGTCCGTACACTGGGCCTCGTGGAGGTCCTGAGATGCGTACAGCAACGATGATCGTGCTGACGGCGTGCATCGCCTTGGCGGCTCCGGCGACGGCCGGCGATGCCGAGCAGAAGGAGATCGCGACGCTGAAGTCCGAGCTGGCGAGGCAGTCCGCCGAGGTGACGCACCTGCGGGAGGCCTACAACCAGCTCAGCGCGACCGCGGCGAAGAGCACGCGCGCGCTCGAGGTGATGACGCAGTCGCTGAACGCGGCGCGCGCGATGATCTCGGGCCTCACGACGCAGCGCGACGACCTGAAGACGGAACGCGACGCGCTCCGCGCAGCCATCGCGCAGAAGCCGGCGGACGATCCCGCCCGCCTTCGCGTGGCGTTGCTGGACGAGCAGAAGGCCCGGGCGAGCGACAGCCGACGCTACGAGGCGCAGCTCGCCAAGTTGGGCGGGAACCTCGAGAAGGCGCAAGCGGCGCTTGCGCTGGAACAAGCCAGTCGCGCCCGAGACGTCACCCAGCTCACGGAGCGCGTCTTCGCGGAGACGGAGCGTGCGAACCGCATGGCCATTCGTGCCACGACGGCGGAGAACGAGCTTGCCGTCGCGCGCGCCCAGCTCGCCAAGGCCAAGGCGGAGCTCAAGGCGCTGCGTTCCGATCGCAAGTAGGCGCGGCAGCTCGACAGGCTGCTGCGAGAGGGCGGCGCACGTGCGCCGCTTCTCGTATCGCTGGGGATAC
>JASJDY010000048.1 GCA_030065025.1 Planctomycetota bacterium | reverse complement strand
TTCGGCACCACTTCGGGAACGTTGAGCGGCAGCGCCTCAGGATCCATGCTCGTGAACCTGACCGGCACCGCAACGTGGGAGGCGGTCGGCACGACGGGCAAGGTCTTCTGGGGCAGGCAGCCGGGCAACGTCCACGTGGGCACGTGGACCATCGTCGCCCCTATTCCGGAGCCGGGCACGCTCGCTCTCCTCGGGCTGGCACTCGCAGGTCTCGCACTAGGCATGTCCCGCTGTCGCAAGCGTTCCGCGTAGTCCTCGCGGCGCAACGAGCCGGATACGAAGACGCCCCGCCTCCTTGCGAAGGCGGGGCGCTCGATTGTCGTTGGAGAGCTGATCTAGAAGTTGAAGTTCACGCCCGCGAAGAGGCTGTGGATGATCAGCTGGTCGACGTCGTCCTTGGCCTGGACCGCGCCGCTCTGGCTCTGCGTGAAGTCCATCGCGTCGTTCGCGCGCAGGACGTTGTCGAGGAAGAGCAGGTTGTAGCCGGCCGTGATCGAGATGCAGCGCGTCACGCGCCAGCGGATGCCCAGCTCGATGTCCGTGCCGAAGACGATCTCGGTCTGCTCAAAGCTGCTCGCATGGGGGCCGCCGACGAAGATCGACGTGTCCGTGACGCTGGCCTTACGGGTCAGGTCACCCATGATCGCCTTCACGCCCAGGCTCATCGTGAAGTTGCGGCCGATGTCCCAATCGGCCCGGATGCCGACCTGGCCGCCGATGAGGCGGTTCTCGACGTCGGAGTTCACGAAGGCGGGGCCGCCGCCGATGATCGGACCGTTCGGGAAGTTGACGCTCGCCGTCTCGTCGAACTGGATCGCACGAGCACCGACGATCAGGTTCCAGCGCCAGCAGCCCGAGCACTCGAACTCGCCGACGAAGTTGATCTCACCGCTCCAGGCCTCGGCCTCGGAGCTGAGCGTGCCCGGCGCGGCGGTCGAGACGCCCGTGGGCGGGACACCGACGCCAGGCGAGAAGCCGAAGCGGCCGACGGTCGGACCCGACGCATCGTCCCAGCCCTCGCCGAACCACGTGAACCGGCCCTCGAGCCACTTGCCCGGGCTCACGGCGTAGCGCGCGGTACCACGCGCGCCGATCTCGAGGCCGTAGTCGAGGCTGTCCCAGTCGAACTGGTCGTTCGCACCGGGGATCAGCACGCCGAGCAGACCCTGGGGCGTGTTCGCAACGCTGAACATGCCCTCGAGCTGCAGCTCGAAGCGGCCGTAGCGAACGCCGCAGTCATCGATGGGCCAGCAGCAGTCGTCGCGACGCTGTGCGCAGTCGGGGTCGCACACACCGCCGAGCTGCGGGAGACCGCTGTAGCTGTTCGCGCGACGCGCGAGCGTCGGCTGCGCGACGATCGGAGCAGGCGGCGGCGGCTCGACGATCTCGAGCGGCGTCGGAACCTGCTCGATCACCTCATCCGGCGGCGGCTCTGCCGGCATCGGCGCGGGCTCGACCGGCATCGGCTGCGGCTCGACCGGCGCGGGCGGCGGGTCGTTCGGATGCGCTCCCATCGGCGGCGCCGGCGGACACGGCGGGAAGTCGGCGAACTCGTCCTGCGGCGCAGGCAGACCAGGCTGCGTTGCCGGAACGCGCCACGTGCGCAGCACCATGCCGGGCCTCAGCCCGTCCTCGTAGAGCGAGGGACTCGCAGCCACCGGACGGACGTAGCCCGCCGGTACGGTCGTCGGCACCTGTCGCACCGGAGCGTACGTGTCGTCGGCGTCCCCTGCGTGGGCGTCACTGCCACCGACGGTCGCCGCGATGAGCAGGAACACTGCCACCGCTACCCAGAACCTGTGGGTTCCCATAGTCCCTCCGCCTTGGTGGCCGGAACTCCCCGATCCGGACACACCTCCGCTCATAGATGTCGTGGTTATAGGTCGGGCGCGATTGGCGATTCAAGAACTCCAGATGCAGGCGTATCAGCATTCCCTGAAGCGCTTCGTAAGGCTCTTGGACGGTTCGTCGGGTCGAGAGCGCGTGCGCGGCAGTACCCGAAGTCAGCGTCGGACCGCCTAGGAGCCCGGCAAACACAGTGCGAACGAAACTGTTCGCGTTCTCTTCACCCCCTGGAACAAGAACCTGGAAATGTGTCGCAGCGGGTGCCCCGGAACCGCGACCTGCGGTTGAGGCCATGGGCGGGAATCAGTACGCTTGCGCCCGGCTTAGCCAGGGAGGTCGGAAGCCATGAGTTGGAAGAGTATTGGCTGCGTGCTGCTCGCTTCGTCGCTCGTCTTCGGCGCCGTCGGTTGCGGTACCCAGGAGGTCCAGGGCGGCTTCGGTTCGTTCACGCTGACGTCCGTCGCGCCGAACCCCGTGCCGGGCATGATCCCCACGCCCATCACGATCACGGGTGGCGACTTCAGCAACATGATCGGAACCGTCGTGGACGTGGAGTTCGCCGCGCCGGCGGGCACCATCCCCTTCCTTGGCGGGACCAGTGACGAGGTCACGGTCGAGGGCACGATCACCTCGGCGACGACGATCGACACGACGTCGCCGCGCGCCGTGATCTGCGGGCCCACCTCCGTCAGCGCGGCCGTCCGGGTCACGCTGCCCAGCGGGGTGTGGGGCAGTTCCGTCGTGCCGCTCATCACGTTCGAGGCTCCGACCGTCACGGCTTTCGCGGCCGGCGGCGGCGTCTTCCCCGCAGCGATCCCCACACCCTTCACGCTGAACGGCACGGGCTTCGGTGACATCGGCTCGCCGGTGACGATCCACTGGCGGACGACGCCCGCGGGTGCCGGCCCGGCGATCTTCGACAACGCCGCCGAGCAGACGATCGAGACCGAAGGCATCGTCGCCAGCGGCACGACCATCACGGGTACCTCCCCCGAAGCCACGGTCTGCGGCGTCGCCAGCGTGGCTGCCGAGATCTACCGCGTGTCGTTCCAGGACGGCTCCTGCACGCCGACCGGCACGTCCGTCGCTGCGAGCTTCGTCGCGCCCACGATCACCTCCATCGTGAACGCCGAGCCCGGCGGCGTGCTTACCGGCACGAACGACTTCGACGCCGCGCGTCCCGTTGACTTCTCGATCACGGGCACCGGCTTCGGCCCGACAGGCGGTACGGCCCAGGTGACCTTCACGGCCGCCGCCGGTACGCCCTTCAACGGCGGGACGTCCCTCTCGGTGACCGTGCCCGGCACCATCGTGAACTCGACGACCGTCGCGGGCACAAGCCCGATGGCGCTCGTCTGCGGCATCGCCAGCGTCGCCAGCAACGTCGTCGTGACGGTGCCGAACGGCAGTTGCGTGCTGCCTCCGGGCCCGGTCGCGGACTTCCTCGCGCCGACGTTCACGAGCATCACGAACACGAGCACGGTCGGCCCGTGGGCCGGCACGAGCGCTCCCGGTGAGTTCGCTGCGGCAGTGCCGGAGCCCTTCCAGATCACGGGGACGGGCTTTGGCCCGGTTGGAGGCACGGCCTTCGTCACGTGGCAGAACGACGCCGGCGGGTTCCCGAACCCGTACGAAAACGGCACGTCGGACGTGACCACCGTGCCCGCACAGATCACGTCCTCCACCACGCTGGTTGGCGTCAGCCCGGCGGGCGCCTTCTGCTCGGTGACGGGCATCAACAGCGCGGGCCATCGCCTCACGGTGACCCTGCCGGACGGTTCCTGCACCCTGATCTCCGCATTCGCATCGGCGGTCATGCAGCCGCCGACTGTGACGGCCATCTCGAATCTCGACGGCGGCGGCTCCGTTTTCGAGGCGGCCATCCCGGAGACGTTCGAGATCACCGGCACGGACTTCGGCCCGATCGGTGGCACGGCCACGATCCGGTTCACGTCGACTGCCGTCGGTCTGACCGTGCCGGGCACGCCGTTCGACGGTGGCACAGCGAGTTTCGTGGACGTCCTCGCGACGATCACCTCGCGCACGACGATCCAGGGCACGAGCCCCGAGTCTCTGCTGTGCCCGATCCCGGGCACGGACCCTGCAACCGGCGTCACCGCCGACGTCGAGATCCTGGCGACGCTCGAGGGCGGCTCGTGCAACACGACGACGGCGCCCGCCGCCGGCACCCCGTTCGCCGCCCTGTTCCAGGGCCCGACGCTCACGGGCGCCACGCTGCTGAGCACAGCGCCGTTCCCGACCGGGACGGCGGGCGGCCCTGAGCTCGACGTGCCGAGCACGCTCCTTCTTGGTCAGGACGAGCCGTTCGAGTTCGAGATCAACGGCACGGGCTTCGCCCCGCTGGGCGCGATCGTTCTCGTGACCTTCGAGGACATCGGCAACGGCACGGGCGCGGCGGACCTCAACGGGGCGTCCACACTGACCGTTCCTGCTGTGGTCGTAAGCGAGACCCTCATCCGCGGTGACCTGCCGCTCATCACGCTGCCGCGGCTCACGCTTTCAGAGATCGTGCGCACCACGGTCACGCTGGCGCCCAACGGCAGCTGCGCGTTCGATGACGCGATGATCGAGTTCATCGCTCCGCCGACCGTCACAAGCGTCGTCAACAACGATGCGGGCGTGGGCACGGGCCTGCTCTCGGGGTTCACGGCGGCTTCGGGCGACCAGTTCGCGAGCACGCCGTCGAACACGACAATCACTGGAACCGCCTTCGCAGGTCCGGACCTGATCGTGTATTCGACAAACGACGGTCTCGATCCGACTACGGATGTTCCGCTGCGCGTCTTCGGTACGGCGAACCCGCCGATCGGCGTCCTGGGACTCACCGACTACGACTTCGACTTCGTAGCGAACGCCGCAGCCGTGACACAGCTTTCGACCAGCATCACAGGTGGTGTGTTTCGGGTCGAACTCAAGGCCCCGGACCTGGACACCGATGGCGACGGACTGGTTCCCTACACCGTGCGCATCGTGAACTTCGATGGCCAGTACCACGACTTCGCTGCAGGAGACTACGTGCTGCAAGGCACGACGGTGAACCTCGGCACGTCGGGCAACATCCGCAACAACAACTCGATCGCGGTCAACCCGGTGTCGTTCACGACCGACTTCCAGAACCCCTTCCCGGGCGCGGATCCGACGGACGACAACACTGGCGCGAACCTGATCGCCGTGTCCAACGACGAGGTGCCGGGTGGCGGCTTCGGACTGTTCAACGCGACGGACATCTTCGTTGCGCGCAGCCTCGACGGTGGCACGACGTGGACGACCGGCGCCCTGGGCGCGGCGGCCATCGATGGCCTCCCGGCTGGCGCGAACCGCAGCTTCGCGAAGGTGGGCTGCGATGCCCTGGGCAACACGTACCTGGCCTACGTGGTGGACGACTTCGCCGGTATCAACTTCGATGCCTCCATCGTGCTGCTGAACTCGTCGGATGCGGGTGCGACGTGGACCAATTCGGCCATCTCGCCGTTCAACCTCCTCCCGTTCTCGGCCGGCGCGGCGAACTTCCTCGACCTGGCTACGGGACCGGACGTCACGGCCGGCCAGGAGCAGGTCATGGTGACCTGGGTGGACTCGACGACGACGTTCGCAGCGTTCGACAAGATCCGGCTCTGCAGCCAGGTTTCCTCGGCACTCGGCACCTATGCGCCCTCTTTGATCGGCCTTGCGATCAGCGACACCGTGGTCGCTCCGCCCGCCTTCACGATCGCGGCGAACGAGTGCGCGGTGGGGAACTCGGGTGAGCTCTACGCCGCCTGGCAGGAGCCCACCTTCGCGGGGCCGCCCCTCACGACGAACTTCCATGTCGACGTGGATCGCGACGGGGCTTTTGCCTTCACGTTCGGCTTCGGGGCCGACGTGCTCGCGTTCTCCGACTTCGTTCCGTTCTTCGCTGTGCCGCTCTACGCGGACATCTCGTTCTTCGAGCCGTCGATGGATCTCGCGGTCGCACGCGCCGGCACGAACGCCGGACGTCTGCTGTGGGTGTACGACCGCATCGCGCCGAACGCGGGCGGGGCGCTCGCGGATCACGCGCAGCTCATCGCGCGTTACAGCGATGACCGCGGCCAGAACTGGTCCGGCGGCGTCGCACCGCACCCGGTGGACGGGGCCAACCGGATCATCCCGGCCGTCTGCTCGGATGGTGTGACCGGCCGCTTCTACGTCACGTGGTACGACGGCACGCCCGGCCTGGGCACGCCGGCACCGCAGCTGTTCGATCGCCGCGGCAGCGCGAGCGACGATGGCGTGAACTGGGGCACGGTGCTGAACCTGTCCGGCGCGCGCGGCTCGAGTGCCCACACGGTCGACTTCGATACCGACTTCGGTGCGTATGCCGGCGTGTGTGCCTACAACGGCGCCGTCTACGCCACCTGGAGCGACACCGTCGACAGCGGCACGAACGCCGACCCGGTCGTGGTCGGCTACCAGCAGAAGTAACCGGACCTCGACAGGTCCGCATCACCAACCGGCCGCTCTCTCGGGGGCGGCCGGTTGTCGTTTTGGGGTCCAGTGCGGGCGTGCGCCCTTCCAAGGCCCTGTAGGGGCCGCTGGGAGACGAAGTCCCTGAGCGAGTCGAAGGGGCGGCGCGAAGCGGCGACCGAATCTCGGCCCGACCCGTCCAAACCACGAGGACCGTGCGTGCGCCGGGCCAACCGAGCGAGAGCGCGCTCTGGTGGGCGTTCGCGTGGTAGGTCGTTGGGGCGGCCATGACGGGCGGGCATTGCAGCCCGCCCCTACCGGATAGGTCCGGACGCACGCGCGTGAGCCCTCGGGCGGGCATGAAAGCCCGCCCCTACTTCGTCCGCATCACATCCGGTTTCTTGGTGAGGTCGGGCTTGTGGATCGGGCGGCCGTCGTAGATGAAGCGCTTGATCACGGCCTCGGCCTTCGCCGGATTGCGGATCAGGATGCGCACGCGGTTCATGTGCGGCTCGATCACGTTGCGGTAGGCGCGCTCGAACGCCTTGGCGTCCATCGCCTCGAGATCCTTGCGCTCGATGAACGCCTGTCGGTCCTCGAAGTTCCGACTCAGAAGATCAAGCAGCTGTTCGGTCCCCGCTGCGTCCAGGCCGAGGTCCATCTCGCCCACAAGCTGCGCGACACGCGTCATGCGGGCATCCCGCTGGCGGCTCGGCGGCCGCTTCGCGCGCAACTCCTTCATCTGCTGATCCAGCTTGGCGAGTGCCTCGTCGGAGAGCGGATCCTCGGTGGTGATGAACCGGTCGTAGACGAACAGCCCGAGAGCCACGACCGCGACGTTGAGCAGGAGCGTGGGAAGCAGCTTCATGCGGCCGACCTCACGGGAGCTCCGCGCGCTTCTTGAGATAGACGCGCAGGCCGCCCTGTTCGACCACGAGATAGCCGCTCTCGCGCTGATAGAGCTCGGTGAGCTGCATCTCCTTCGGCGCGGGCTCGCCGTTGAGTGTCTTCGTAGCGACCTCGATGCCGGCCGTGGTCTCGCGCCAGGTGCCGCCCGAGCGGAAGTCCTCCTCGCCCATGGCCGTGATCTGCTCGAACGTCCCGTCGGCCTTCAGCTCCAGACGGAAGCTCTCGGGATCGTGTCCCTGCTGGACCTCCTTCAGCTTCTCCGGGGACAGCTCGATCTCGTTGCCGTCGGCGTCGGTGGTGCGCCCGCCCGTGATGCGCTGCACGTCGAGCGCGTAGACGCCCACCAGGACGTCGGGGTCGACCGAGCCATCGGCCTGGAGCGCCTGCTCGCCGCCGGGCTCCGCGCCGCACGCGGCCATCAGGAGCAGGATGGACAGGAGCGCGACGAGCCTCACTTGGGCTGCTCCCCGCTGTGGATCACGCGCTCGGGCGGACGCCCGTCGCTCGTCGGCTTCTTCCGGCCGGCGGCCGTGCTGCCCGGCACCGGCGGCAGCATGGCCGGCGCCGCCTTGAAGATGGCCGTCGCGTCGTCCGGCGTGAGGACCTTGCGCAGATAGGCCTGGAAGGCGCCGTGCATCTGCGCGGCGCGCGCGTGATAGACGACGCGCTGCGAGTCCGGCTTGCCGGCGAGCGCCGCCGCGCGGGCCGACTCGAGGTTCTTGCGCAGGCTCACGAGGTGAGCGTGGAGGCGAGGCAGGATCTCCTGCGCCTGCTCGTCCGTGAGCGTGACGTCCGCGCGCTCGATGATCCGGCGCATCGCGGCCTCGTCGTACGTAGGCGTGAACAGCACGTCGGCGCGATGCATCTGGTCTTCCAGCGCATTGCGCTCCTCGATGCGCGTGCCGCTCAGGTCTTGCTCAGGAGACGTGGGCTCGCCGCCGCCCCCGTGGAAGAGGACGTGGTAGACAGCGATGGCCCCCACCACAACGAGCAGGTTCGTGAGCAGCAGTCCGGCGGGCTTCATGGCGCAGAGTCTAGCGCGATCAGGGCAAGACCAAGGCCTGGCGCCCGATGCGCCGTCCCGCGGCGTCACGCAGGATCGCCTCGCCGGCCGTCACGGGCGGACCGAGCCCGGCGCCGAGGGTCGTGTCGTACTCGAAGGTGAACAGCTTCGCCGGCGCGCTGCTCGCGACCGGCAGCGTCGACGTGAAGAAGCGATGGCCCCCTGTGAGGCCTTCCTCGTCCCAGCCCGTCGAGAGGAAGGCGCTACCCAGACCGACGATCTCGGCGAGGTTCGGCGTGAACCCGTCCAGACGAAGCTCGACCTCGAACACGTCGGGCAACGTGCCGGGCAGGGCCGCGAACGAAGCGGTGTCGTACTCGGCGGACAGGGTGCCGCGGTAGCGGTCGGTGAACCCGAACTGCAGCAGCTGGAGCCTGACTGCGTCGTGCAGCACGCAGACCTGGCACGTGAGCACCTGCACCCGCACGCCCGGATCCTCCAGACGCACAGCGATCTCGTAGCACGTGAGCCGCGCCGGCCCGTCGACCGCCAGCGACTCCAGCTCGATCGGTACATCGCCGCTCGGCGGAACCGCGACGGGCGTGGTCGCCGGCGGGAGGGCCTGCAGCGTCCCGTCTTGCACCACGAGGTCGTCCGCGGCGGGATCCTCCGAGGCCGGACCGCTCTTCCACACGAGGCCGTACGTCGCCGGCGCGCTGCCGGAGGCGACCTCCTGCGTGACGGTCAGCGTCGCCGTGCCGCCGTGCAGCAGCAGCAGGTCATCGCACGCATAGCGGAAGAAGGGCGCGGCCGTCGCGCCGCACGGCTCGACGATCAGCGTGAGGTCGGCGCTGCTGACGTCGCCGTCGGCGTCGGTCACCGTGCAGCGCGGCCGGTAGACGCCGGGCGTGCCGAAGCGCCGGCGCGGATCCGGTGCGGTCGAGTCCTCGGTGCCGTCGCCGTCGAAGTCCCACGAGTACGTGAGCGGCGCGTCGCCGCCCGTCCCGATGGCGTGAAAGAGGACGTCTTGGCTCGGCGCCACGACGAGCGCCTCGGCCCACGCCCAGGCCGACGGCGTGCCCGTGACCGGCGCCGCGTCGCTGACGAGGACGTCGAGCGCCGCTTCCGCGGGTGCGTTGCCTTCGTCGTCCGTCAGGCGCACGCGCACGCGGTGGATCCCCTCGGTCGCGAAGGTCGGACTCACCTCGCGTCCGGTGAAGTCGCCGAACACGCCGTCGCCGTCGACGTCCCAGGAGACCGACGCGAGGGCACCGCCGTCGATGTCGGTGCCGAAGGCCAGGAGGTCGAGAGGCGTGCTCGTGTCCGTCTGCGCGGCGCCGGAGGGCACCACGATCTGTGCGGAGGGGCTCTGGTCGGGATAGGGGGCGCCGTCGCACAGCACGATCGTGGCGCTGGCGGTGCTCGTGGCGCCCTCGTCGTCCGTGACCGTGACCGCGGGCTCGAACACCCCGCTGGCGGGCAGCGTGAAGGTGGCGGTCGGCGAAGCGCCGGTGACGTCGTCCGTGCCGTCGCCGTCGATGTCGAACCCGTAGCTGGTGATCGCGCCGCCGTCCGGATCCGCCGCTGTCGCGTGGCAGACGACCTGGGCGGGCGCCGTGCCGTGCAGCGTCCAGACGCGCAGCGCAACGGCGGGCGCCTGGGGCGTGCTGGGTGCCAGCGGGTCCGTGATCCCGACGACGATCCGCGCCGTGTTCTCGTCGCCCGCGGCGTTCGTGACCGTCAGCACGACCGAGCGCGTTCCCGCCGGGAAGCCGAGCAGGGGGCGGTCGATGGCGGAGTCGGCCGTGCCGTCGCCGTCGGTATCCCAGGCGAACGCTACCGTGCCGCCGTCGACGTCCGAGGCCTGGCCGAAGAACTGGATGGCGCCGGCCGTGTCCGTGACGAGCACGTCGGCGCCGGCCTGGACGGCCGTGCGGCCGACTGTCGGGCCGGGGGGCGCACCGTCCCCCCCGCCGCCGCTACCGCACGCCGTCGCGCAGGCGAGTGAGAGCAGGCAGACCGTGGTCAGCAGGATGCGCGGCATGAGGTCCCTCCCGGGGGCGCGACATGCTGCCACGGGGGGATCGAACCGACCAGGGTGCCGGGCTTACGCCGACCTACGGCGCTCCATGCTCTGCACCGTGAGCTGCGCGGAGGCTCCGAGCCGGCGCCGCAGCATGTCGTGCTCGACGACGAGGTGCAGTGCCCTGGACAGCGCGGCGCACTCGCCGGGCGGCACCATCAGGCCGTTCGTGCCGTCGGCAATGAGGTCGTGCACCGGCCCCACGTCGCTGGCGATCACGCTGAGGCCCTCGGCCATTGCGCTCGACAGGACCGCGGGGTTGCTCTGCTCGCAGCCGTCGTGGCGCGTCAGTGCGAAGACGTGCGCGCGGTCGAGCCAGGCGTAGAACCGCTCAGGGGGCACGTCGCCAGGGAGGCCGACGTAGTCGCGCATCTCCTCGTCCTCGACCAGCGCCTCGAGCGCGTCGCGCTCGGGTCCCTCGCCGACGATGATGAGGCGAGCCCGCGGATCGAGGCGGGCCACGCCCGCGAACGCCCGGATCAGCAGATCGAAGTCGTTCTCCGGGACGAGGTCGCCAGCCGCGAGGATGCGGATGGGGCCTGACCGGGCAAGACCGTTGATCAGATGCGGGCGGACCATGGATGCCTCCGTGATCGAAGTCCGGGGCTAATCTCCCTATCGCGCCGTGGAGCCCGCGACTTGATGCGGGATGTGGAAGCCTCAACCCTTCCGTCGCCCTAACCGTCCACGCGCGCGGCCCGCGCCCTCCGATCCCGACGAACGGGGCTCTCGGGGTGAAGTGTCTCAGTTTGGACTACACCCGGGAGGCCCTTCGGTTCGACAAGGACGTCGGACCGGCGTGCCGGAGGCGCGGCAGCCGCAGCTGGAAGGGACGACATGACCGTACGCGCCCTGGTCATCGAGGACGACGCTGTCTGCCGCCGCGGCCTCGTTGCGGCGCTCGAGCGCCTCGGCCTGTCCGTCTACCAGGCCGGCTCCGTCGAGGAAGGCCGGCCGCTCCTCGAGGAAGGCATGGCGATGCTCTTCCTCGACCTGGGCCTGCCCGGCATGTCCGGCGACCGCTTCGTCAGCCATCTCGCCCGCCACCAGCCCGAGATCCCGGTCGTGATCGTGACGGCCGACGACCGCCTCGAGCGGGCGGTCGAGCTCATGCGCCGCGGCGCCTTCGACTACCTCGCGAAGCCCGTCACCGACATGCAGCTCGAGGCCGTCGTGCACCGCGCCCACAACGAGTGGGAGCGGCGCCGCGAGGTCAAGGTGCTCCGCGAGGAGCGCGACCGCCGCCACGGCCTGAAGGCCGTCGTGGGCAGCTCGCCGCCCATGCGCAAGGTCTTCGAGCAGATTCGCCAGGCCTCACGCTCGACGATCAACGTCGTGCTGCTCGGCGAGAGCGGCACCGGCAAGGAGATGCTCGCGCGCGCGCTCCACCACGAGAGTCCGCGCCGCGACGGACCGTTCGTGACGCTCAACTGCGCCGCGGCCCCCACCGACCTGCTCGAGCCGCTGCTGTTCGGCCACCGCCAGGGCGCGTTCCCCGGCGCGGTCGAGAACCAGCGCGGGCGTGTGCTGATGGCCGACGCCGGCACGCTGTTCCTCGACGAGATCGGGGAGATGCCGCCCGAGCTGCAGGCCAAGCTCCTGCGGACGCTCCAGGACCGCACGATCCTGCCCATGGGCGCCGAGGAGGAGATCCCCGTCGACGTCCGGATCGTCGCCGCGACGAACCGCGACATCGAGCAGCAGCTCGCCGACGGCCGCTTCCGGCAGGACCTCTTCTATCGCCTCGTAGCGTTCCCCATCGCCGTGCCCGCACTACGCGAGCGGCCGGGGGACGTGCCGGAGCTCGCGTACCACTTCCTGCACAAGCACCGCGGCGAGGCGGGGCGCAGCGAGATCGCACGCATCGCCGAGGACGCGCTGGAACTGCTGCAGCACCACCCGTGGCCCGGCAACGTGCGCCAGCTCGAAAACGCGATCTACCACGCGCTCCTCACCGCCCGACCGGGCACGCGCATCGCGTGCGCCGACCTGCCCGAGGCCGTGCGCCATCCGGAGCGCGGCGCGGCGGGCATGCAGCGCCAGGCCGAGGCGAGTCAGCCGACCTCGTCGGGCGGCCGCAAGCTCTCGATCCTGCACGACCCGACGACGGGTCAGCTGCTGCCGCTAAGGCAGATCGAGGAGCTGGCCTTCGCCATGGCACTCGAGGAGAGCGGCGGCAACACGACGCGTGCCGCCAAGACGCTCGGCGTAGCGCGCGCGACGCTCTACCGGCGCCTGAAGAACAAGAAGAGCGCCTAGCCCTACGTCCGCACCTTGCCGACGTACCACGTGCCCTGCGCCCGCGAGACGAGCTCGCCCTCGGCGTCCCGGCACTCGCCCTCCAGGTAGGCGATGCGGCGGCCCTTGCGGGTGACCTGGCCGACCGCCTCGATGCGCTGACCGGGACGCACGGCGCGCAGGAACTGCACCGAGATCTGGGTCGTGCTGCAGAACTCACCCTCGGCCAGGAGGCTGTCCAGCGCGTGCCCCATGGCGGTGTCCATGAGGGCCACGGGCACGACCCCGTGGATCACGCCCTGGATGTTCTGATGGCGTTCGTCCGTCTGGAGGCGGCAGCGGATGCGCCCCGGACCGAGGACGTCCTCCTCCATCCCGAACAGCTCCACCAGTCCCGTGCGTCGTTCGTCGGCCATGGGCGGCACCTTCGCCCGAGGGGCGGACAGCCCGAGACGGCGGCTCCCTGGGGCTTCGCCGCCTCCGGGGCTCCCGTCCCAAGGGTCCGGGAGCGGTCCGAACGGGGTTCGGGCTGCTAAGCTGGACCCATGATCAAGCTCCGATTCCTCCCCCTCCTCTTCGTGGTCGCCCTGCTGGGCCTCATCGCCTCGGGGGCCGTGATGCCGACACCGGCACCGGTCCATGCCGAGGAAGGCGAAGGCGACGATGCCGATGACGACGACGCCGGCGAGTTCTACGAGGAAGAGACCACCTTCAGCGGCAAGCAGGTCACGAAGGCCATCGACAAGGGCGTGGCCTGGCTGCGCAAGAAGCAGGGCCGCAACGGCAGCTGGGGCGGCATGAAGGGCAACGCCACGTACGGCGGCGGCCAAGGCGGCAACGAGCAGTATCAGGCCGGCCCCACCGCGCTGGCGGTCTTCACGCTCCTCAAGTGCAAGCAGCCGCTCAAGGACCCGGTCGTGAAGAAGGGCTTCGACTACCTGTGGAAGCACCACAAGAAGCCCGCCTCGGCCTACGAGGTGAGCATGCTCCTCCTGGCGTGCACCGCGACGGCGGACGCCTCGAAGATGTCGAGGACGCTGAAGAAGAAGAAGGCCAAGCCGAAGCTGACGGGTCGCTATCGCCAGTGGGCGGGCAAGCTCGTCGACCAGCTCGTCGACATGCGCACGGCGCGCGGCTGGCGCTACAACTACGCCGGCCAGCAGGCCGCTCCCGGCGGCCCGGAGGATCTCTCCAGCACGCAGCTCGCCGCCCTGGCCCTCTTCGCCGCCCACCGCATGGGCATCAAGGTGAAGAAGAAGGTCTGGGAGGACATCCTCAGCTTCTCGCTCGACCAGCAGGAGGACGACGGGCCCGAGGTCACGTACATCGATCCGGTCGACCCCAAGAACAAGCGCACGGCCCGCTCCCGCGGCTTCGCCTACATCAAGGGCCAGGAGCATCCGGACGAGGGTCAGGCGACGGGCGGCATGACGGCGTGCGGCCTCGCCAACGTCGAGATGGCCCGGTTCATCATCAGCGAGGGCGGCAAGAAGCGCGACGAGTGGAACAAGCGTCCGGACGCCGCGAAGGTGCAGACCGCGATCTTCGACGGCATCGCGTGGCTCGAGAAGAACTGGAGCCCGTTCGAGAACCCCGGCAAGCGGCAGATGAACATCTACCACGTCTACTGGCTCTACGCGCTCGAGCGTGCCATGGACCTGCTGGACCTCCGCCGGGTCGGTTCGCACTTCTGGTACAACGAGATGGGTCAGGAGCTCCTGAACCGTCAGGCCAGCGACGGCCACTGGGACACGAAGACGACGCTGACGCCGACGGACACGTGCGACACGTGCTTCGCGCTGCTCTTCCTCAAGCGCGCCACCAAGGGCTCGATCCCATTCGGCTCGGTCACGGGCGGCTCCGAGGAGGCCCCGGCCGACAACCGGTGATCGGGTAGGGGCGGCCGGAGACGGCGCCGCAAGGCGGCGGCGAACGCCCGCCCTGATTCCGCGGGCGGGCGTTCGGGCCGGAGCCACGCTCCGGCCCTCCGGCCGCCCCTACGGCTTCGGGCCCTACAGCCGGACCGGGCCCTCGTAGCAGGTGCGGCCCGGCTTCTGGCAGTTCTCGCGGCAGGCCTCGGATCCGTCGGGACCGAGAGGCTCGCTCGTCTGGGCACACCACCAGATCGGCTCGTCTGCCGGGAACTCCTGCTCGTGGTCCTCCGGGAGGCCCACGAACTGCTCCTTGGTCGTGAGGTGGATGCAGCGCACACGAAGCTCGTCGAGCACCTTGCGCCTGTACTCGCCCTGGGGTGCGTCCATCACGCCTTCTCCCTCGCCGCGGCGAGCGCGCGCTTGAGCGCCACCTTGGCCAGCTGCACCTTGTACGTCGTTCCCGCGAGCGGCGTCGCGTCCGCGAGCGCCGCGTCGCCGACCTTCACGGCCACCTCGTCGGTGACCGCCTTGCCTACCAGCGCTGCCTCGGCCTTCGTGGCCCGGTACGGCGCCGGCGCCACGGAGCCGAGCCACGCACGCGCCTGCGTGACGCGTCCCTCGGCGTCGGTCTCGTAGCGCACCGCGCACGAGACGAGTGCCCAGTCGAAGGCCTTCTTCTGCCGGATCTCGGCGAAGCCCACGTGCTGCTTGGCATCACGCGCGGGCAGCCGCACGGCCTCGATCACCTCGCCGGACTTCAGGATCGTGTCGCTCGCACGCCCCTTGGCGGGAGCGGCCCAGAAGTCGGCGAACGCGACGAAGCGCAGCGTCTTCGCATCGCGGATCGCGATCTCGGCATCCAGCGAACCCAGTACGGGCGCAAGGCTCGAGGGATGTGCCGACGCGCAAGCGGCGTTGCCGAAGATGCCTGCCGTGTCCTGCACGCCGCCGTCGGCGCGCACCGGGCAGCTGTCCCCGCCGCGTTTCAGACACGGGAAGGACTTGACGCGGTAGTAGCCGCAGCGCGTGTGCTGCGCGAGGTTGCCGGCGATCGTGGCCCGGTGGCGCAGCTGCGGGCTGGCGGCCAGCCCCGCCGCTTCGCCGAGCGTGGGCAGGAAGCGGCGAACGACGTCGCTCTCGGCGAGCTGCGCCAGCGTGACGCGCGCGCCGATCCAGATCGAGCCGTCCTCCTCGATGCGCACGTCCCCGAGCCCCTCGGCGTCGCACAGCGACACGAGCACGGCCGGCTCCTCGATGCGCTCTTTCATACGGTCGAGCAGATCGCACCCACCGCTGTGCACGCGCGCATCGGCCGAGTCTGCGAGCCCCTGGGCCGCCTCGGTGCTCGAGCGCGGCCTGACGAACTGGAAGGCCTTCATCCCTGCCTCCTCTCGAGCGCCTCGAGGACGCGCGCAGGTGTCATCGGCAGGTCGGTGACCTGCACGCCGATCGCGTTGTAGACGGCATTGGCGATGGCACCGGGCGTCGGCACCGTCGCCGGCTCGCCGAGTCCCGCCATGCCCGTGTTGCTGTAGCCGGCCACCACCGACGTCAGCACGACGTCGATCGGCGGGCAGTCCTCCATGCCGAGGATGCGGTACGTGTCGAACGTCGGGTTGACCATGTCGCCGAGGTTGCGGTCCGTGTGCTTCTCCTCGTACAGCGCGTACGAGATGCCCTGGATGACGCCACCGTTCACCTGGCTGCGCGCCGTGAGCGAGTCGATCACGCGGCCGCAATCGTGCACGGCGACGACCTTCTCCACGGTGATGAAGCCGGTCTCCGTGTCCACCGCGACCTGCGCGAACTGGCAACCGGCCGTCTCGCGATAGGGCGAACGCCAGTTGCGCTCGCGCCGGCCTCGCACGCGCAGGCCGTCCTCACCGAGGAGCGCGCACGCCTCGCGTACCGTGGCCTGCTTGCCGTCGGGTCCGCGGCAGACCCCGTCCTTCCAGCGGAGCGCGCCTTCGTCGACGCCCCACTCGAGGGCGAGGAGGCCGGCAAGCGACTCCTTGACGCGTAGCGCGCCGTTGCGGACGGCGGCGCCGATCGACGGTGCCGTCGTGCTACCGCCGCTGCCCGGCCCGGGCGGGAAGTTCGTGTCGCCGATGCGCACGTCGATGTCGCCCGGCGCGAGGCCGAGCTCCTCAGCCGCGATGACCGCGATCAGGGTGCGCGTGCCCGTGCCGATGTCCTGCACTGCGTTCTGGAACGCGATGCCGCCGTCCTTGTCGACGACCACGTCGAAGACCAGCTGGCTGCGGCCGACCATGTGGCGTCCGCCCTGGCCCCAGCGACCGGAGGCGCAGCCGACGCCGCGCTTGACCGGCCCCTTGTCCGAGCCGGGGACCTGACGGCGGTTCTTGCGCCAGCCGATGCGCTCGGCGCCGATGCGCCACTGGACCTGGCGCACGGGATGCCGGTCGTTCTTCATGCGCACGGCCAGCGCGTCGACGCCCGCCGCGTAGGCGTAGCGATCGATGACGCTCTCGAGCGCGTAGAAGCCCTGCGGATGGCGCGGCGCACGGAACGCGCGTCCGATGCCCGAGAAGGTCGCCACGCCGTTCTGCACCATCGAGAGATTGGGCAGCTCGTACACCATGAAGTTGGCCGAGCCCGCGCCACCGGTGCCGTTGCCGGACGTACCCCACGTCTCGCCGTCGAGTGCGGCGAACGTGCCGTCCTTGCTGCCGGCCAGGCGCATGCGCTGGATCGAGTCGGGACGGTTGCCGCCGACGAGGTGCTCGACGCGACGCGAGAGCATGAGGCGCACGGGGCGCTTCGTCTCGCGGGCGAACTCCGCGCAGATGACGTCCCACTCGAGCGCACTGAACTTGCTGCCGAAGCCGCCGCCCATGTGGTGCGTGAGGACGCGGACCTTGTTACGCGGGAGGCCCAGGGCCTGCGTCAGCCGTCGGTTGGCGAAGAAGGCCGTCGCCTGGGTGCTGGCCCAGACGGTGGCCGTGCCGTCGTCGTGGATCTCGCACATGCAGCCGTGCGGCTCGAGGCACGAGTGCGTCTGCACGGGCGTGCGGTACGTCGCCTCGACCACGACGTCGGCGCCGGCGATGGCCTCGTCGGGCTTGCCGCGCACGAGCGGGCCGCGGCGGGGCCCGGCCACGTTCGTCTTACGGCGGGGATCCACGACGGGCGCGCCGTCCTTCATCGCGTCGTCCGTGACGGCCGGCCCCGGCTTCACGTCGTACACGACCTGGATCGCGTTCAGCGCGTCGCCGAGCACGCTCTCGCTCTCGGCGCACACGGCAGCGGCGATCCCGCCGGCGTACGTGACGCGGCGGCCCTCGTACGTCTTCACGGCGAGGACGCCGGGCATCGCCTTCGCCGCGGACGCGTCGACCGAGACGATGTTCGCGTGCGCGTGCGGCGACACCACGAGGCCGGCGACGCAGAGGTCGGGCCGATTGATGTCGTAGGTGTACTTCGCGGCGCCTGTGGCCTTGACGGGACCGTCGACGCGCGGCACGTCGTGCCCCACGTGGCGGAAGACGTCGTCGCGTCCCCAGGGCTGCGCGTCGAGCTCGTGGATCTCGACCGTGAGGTCCTGCTCGATGCCCTCGACGCCCTGCTTGTACTTGTCGTGGCCGACGAGGCCGACCTTGTAAGTGACGGTCCTCGGCATATCAGCCCCCCTTCTTCGCGGTCTTCGCCGCGGCGATCGCCGCCTCGACGACGTGGGGGTAGGTGCCGCAGCGGCACAGGTTGCCGGAGCACGCCGCACGTGCCTGCTCCTCGGAGAGGTCGGGGCCGTGCTTGCCGACGGCCCAGGCCGCCGACATCACGAGGCCCGACGTGCAGAAGCCGCACTGCAGCGCGTCCTTCTCGACGAACGCCGACTGCACCGCGTGCATGTCGTCCGGATTCCCGAGACCCTCGACGGTCGTGACCTTGCGGCCCTCGGCCTCGACGGCCAGCACGCTGCAGGCGTACACCGGCGTCCCGTCGAGCCACACCGTGCACGCACCGCACTGGCCGCGGTTGCAGACCGGCTTGGCACCCGTCAGGTCCAGCGGCAGGCGCAGCACCTCGAGCAGCGTCTCGCGCGGCTCGGCCTGCACCTCACGGGACTGGCCGTTCACCTGGAGGGTGAGCTTGGCCTTGCCCGGGCCCTGCGTACGGGGGCCGGCGGGGACGTCGTCCTTGGCGGACGCGTCGAGGGAGCGGAAGACGGCGCCGGCCGCAGCGGCTGCGCCGGCTCCCTTGAAGAGCGAGCGACGCGTGAGACCGCGGCGCGCGCCCTCCTCGCGGGGGGCATCGTCGGACATGGGGGGGCCTCCGGGAGCCGGCAGGAAGGCTCGAGGGCGCGACCGTACGCGCCGCGGAGGGCGCGGTCAACGACGCCGGTGCGGCGGGCTAGCGCATGGACAGGTCGAGGCGCACCTGGGCGCCGGGCGCGAAGGGCATGACCTTCGGTCGGCTGCTGGCGCCCGTGGGGCCGAGGACCCGGATCTCGTAGCGTCCCGGGGGAAGCTGCAGGTCGTAGCCGCCCTGCGGCGAGACGGCGGCTTCGAAGCCCTCGCCGCCGAGCCTGCGCTCGGGCAGGACCTCCTCGCCCTCGATGCCGTACGCCTCGTGCACCTGTCGCGCGAGCACCCGGGTGCCGGGCGGGGCGCCGGGCACCCGTCCGCTGACGCGCACGCCTGCGCCGTCGGTGCGATCCGTGTCGATCAGCAGCTCGTGGGGCGGCCCCTCGATGTCGTCGGCCATGTACAGCCACTCGCCGTCGACCGTGCGGAGCCACCACTCCTGCCAGCCCGGATGCGTGCGCACACGCACGCTGTGCTCCACGGCATCCGGCGGCGCGTCGACACGCTCGAAGCTCACGCGGCCGAACGTGCTCGCGCCGCGGTAGCAGACGCGCGCCTCGGTGAAGCCCCCGCCGAGCTCCACCAGCTGTACGTCCGCGAGCTTCTCCGGATCGACGGCAACCACGTGCAGTGACTGACGCAGCCGCCACGTCTCCGGGTCGAGCGTGAACATGGCATCCGGCCCGCTCTGCGGCAGCTCGACGCGCAGCGCGTGCCCCAGTGCGGCCAGCTCGTCGAACTGGGCGCGCCCCTCGTAGCTCTGCCCCTCGTACACGTGATCCAGCGGCACGCCGAGCAGGCGTACCCGCACCGGCGTACCGTCCGGCACCTGCTTCACGCCGGGGGGCGGCACGAGGTGGACGGTGAGCGGCGCTTGCACCGCGGCCAGCACGAGCGCCATGCGCGGTAGCTCCGCGCGCTTCTCGTCGCGGACCTGGTACGTCTGCATCGCCGTGACGGTGCCGTCCGACATGGTGCCGAGGACGCGGATCAGCCTCCCGAAGCTCCACACCTCCGCAGGGAAGCGCAGGGCGAACACGCCCTCGTCCAGCGGCTCGATGCGCAGATCGACCGGCTCCCAGGTCGCGCGGTCTCCTTCGGCCGCGACCTTCCACTCCGCTGCCCAGGTGGCGCCGAGCGTCCACTGCCCCGGCAGGCCGGAGGCGACGTACAGCGAGCGCGGCTTGCCCATGCGCACGAGCGCAGGCGTGTGGCCGGCGCCGCGGAGGAGGGGCGCCGAGCTGCCCGTGCGACCGCTCCAGAGCATGCCCCAGCCGCCGGTGGAGAGGATGCGGTACTTGCCCGGTGGCGCGCCGGGGGCGACGTACACGTCGTCGCCGAGAGGCTTGGCCGGATAGACGCGGCCCACGCCGTCGTCCACGGCCTGGAGCTGCACCTCGCCCTGCACGGCGCCGTCCGCGGCACTGGTGATCAGGCGCACGCGCGCCCCGGCGATCTCGTCGTCTCCGCAGGCGACCAGCGCGAGGCCGGCCAGGAGCAGCAGGGCGATGGAGAAGGTGCGCATCACGGTGGGTCCGGACTCCATGGAACCGTGCGCGCCGGGGCGCGGCACGTTCAGGCCGGGGCGCTCGCGGCGGAGCGGGGAGGATTGTTACACAGCTCGTGCAGCGCGCGTCCCGTGAGGCTGCGCGCGCGGCGTCGCGCGACCGCGGCCGGCGGCCCCGCGGCGACGACGCGGCCGCCGTGCACGCCGCCCTCGGGCCCGAGGTCGATCACGTGGTCCGCCTGCGCGATCAGCTCGAGGTGGTGCTCGATGAGCAGCACCGTGTCGCCGCGCTCCACCAGACGGTGGAACACGTCGAGCAGCTTGTCCACGTCCTCGCCGTGCAGTCCGATCGTCGGCTCGTCGAGCACGTAGAGCGTGTGCCCGTCCCGGCCTCCGCGGCCCAGCTCCGTGACGAGCTTGAGTCGCTGCGCCTCGCCGCCCGAGAGCGTCGGGGAAGGCTGACCGAGCGTCAGGTACTCGAGCCCGACCTCGTTCATCAGCCGCGCCTGCGGCGCCACCTTCGGGAAGTCGGCGAAGACCGTCGCGGCTTCCTCGAACGTGAGATCGAGGAGCTGGGCCGCGTTGCGTCCCCGCCAGGCGATCTCGAGCGTCTCTTCCGAGAAGCGCGCGCCCCCGCAGCGATCGCACGGCACGCGCACGTTCGGGAGGAACGACATCTCGACCGTGATCTCCCCCATGCCGTTGCAGGCGTCGCAGCGCCCCCCCTGCACGTTGAAGGAGAAGCGCCCCGGTCCATAGCCGCGTGCGCGCGCCTCCGGCGTGAGCGCCAGCGCCTTGCGCAGCACGTCCCAGATGCCGAGGTACGTAGCCGGCACGGAGCGGGGCGTCTTGCCGACCGGCGTGCTGTCCACCGCACGGATGCGCTCGACGTGCTCGACGCCCCGCACCCGCTTGTACGGACGCTCGCCCGCGCGCGGCTCCTCGCCGGCCAGCTGTGCGCGCACGGCGTGCTGGATGACGCCGTCCACGAGCGTCGTCTTGCCCGCGCCCGACACGCCCGTCACGCACACGAGCGAGCCGAGCGGCACCTCGACGTCGACGCTGCGGAGGTTGTGTAGGCGCGCGCCCTGCACCTGGAGCACGCCTGCAGGCTCACGCGCCTTGCGGCGCAGTTCCGGCGCCGTGCGCGCGAGGACACGTCCGGTCGGCGAGCGCGGATCGCGGGCGAGCTTCGCCGGCGTGCCCTCCGCCACGACGCGCCCGCCGCGCTTGCCGCCGCCGGGCCCGAGGTCCACGACGCGGTCGGCGCGCCGGATCGTCTCGGCGTCGTGCTCGACGACGACGAGGCTGTTCCCGCGGCCACGGAGGTCGTCGAGCGCGTCGAGCAGGCGCTCGTTGTCGCGCGGGTGCAGGCCGATCGTCGGCTCGTCGAGCACGTAGCACACGCCGCGCAGGTTGCTGCCCAGCTGCGCGGCCAGCCGGATGCGCTGCGACTCGCCGCCGGAGAGCGTGACCGCGGTGCGGTCCTGCGTGAGGTAGCCGAGGCCCATGCGCTCGAGGAAGCCGACGCGCTCACGGATCTCGCGCAGGATCGGCTGGGCGATGCGGTCAGCGCGCTTCGTCAGCGGCAGCGACTCGAGCGTGGGCAGGAACGACTCGACCGGCAACCCCAGCAGCTCGGGCAGCCGCATCCCGCCCACGCGGACGGCGCGCGCCTCGGGCCGTAGCCGCTCGCCGTCGCAGTCCTGGCAGTCGCGTCGCGTGACGTACGGGCCGAACCAGTCGATGGCGACGTCGGGCGCGTCGCGCAGCTTCTCCTGCAGGCGCTCGGCCGCGCCGACGAACCAGCCGTGCTTGCCGTTGCCCCCATGGATCAGCTTGCGGCGCACGTCGGCGGGTATGTTGCGCCACAGCGTGCGCCCCGACAGACCGAACGCCTTGCGGGCCTCGCGCACGAGACCGGCCCGCGCGCTG
>JASJDY010000212.1 GCA_030065025.1 Planctomycetota bacterium | reverse complement strand
GAGTGGAGATCCCGGCATGAGAGCCTCCTTGCCCCTGGCCACGTGCCTGTTCGCCCTGCTCGCGGGTCTGGTCGCCGCGTGCGGCGACGGTGGCCCCCCCGCGGAGCCCGACGCGAAGAAGGCGGAGACGACGGAGACGGTTGCCGACGCGGACTCGACGGACGTCGGACCGGGGACCGTGTTCACGACGGCCAAGCAGTGCGGCCAGTGCCACCGCGAGATCTACGAGGAGTGGAAGGCCTCCTATCACGGGCGCGCGATGTCGGATCCGCTGTTCCGCGAGCTGTCGGCCGAGGTCAACAAGGAAGAGTGCATCCGCTGCCATGCACCCGTCACCCTCCGCGAGGCGGGCTTCGAGACGCCCATCGCACGGTCCGATCTGCGCGAGGACGCCATCTCGTGCCTGACCTGCCACGACACGGGGGACGGCATGGCGGGACCGTCGCAGGGACTCACGGGCGCCTGCCGGCCGGTGTACGACCCGCAGCAGAGCGACGTCGTCAAGATGTGCTTCGTCTGCCACAACCAGCACGACACGGGCAACGAGTGGTTGCGCGGGCCGTACTCGCCCGAGGCACCGGAGCCGCGCGTGCGCGACGTGAAGACGTGTCTCGACTGTCACATGCCGGAGGTCGAGCGCTCGATCGTGCCCGGCGGCCCGGTTCGCAAGGTGCGCCGGCACACGTGGTACGGCGGCCACAGCATCACGATGCTCCGCAAGGCCGCGGAGATCGACGTCGTCTCGGAGGCGCTGCCGGACGGTGGCCATCGGTTCCGCGTGTTCGTCACGAACGTCGGGGCGGGCCACATGATGCCGACGGATGCACGCCACCGCTCGTTCGACACCTACGTGCTCGTGCGCGACGCGGCGGGGAAGATCCTGCTGGATCCCACGGATCCCCAGCAGCAGTCGCGCGCCCACCTGGCGAAGTTCCGGAAGTTCTATCGAGGCTCCGGCAAGAAGGACACGCAGATCCCGCCGCTTGCGCGCGTCGACACGCTGGGGGAGGGCCCGGGCTACGTCGACCTGCCGGAAGCGTCCTCGGGGACCGGGGAAGCCTGGCTCGTCTATCGCCTCACGCCCCGCGACGTGCTCAACAAGCGCAGTCTCGATGAAGGCGATCCCCACGACATCGATCGCCTCTATCGCGCGCGCGTCGTGATCCGCAAGGAGTTCACGTACGGCAAATGAGCACGCTGCGTCCGCTCTCCGTCGTCCTGGCGCTGCTCGTCGGCGGCTGTGGATCGACTGCCGCCGACGTGCGGGTCGACGCACCGCCGGTGCCGCGCGTGCCGGCTCGCATGCAGGTCGCCGAGGAGGTCGGTCGCCTGCTGGCTCCCGACCCCGCCGTTTCGAAGGCCGCCGAGCGGCGCCTCATCTCGCTGGACGGCGACGATCGCCAGGCGTTCCTCGACTACGTCGAGACGCTGCAAGGCGAGCGTGACCTGCGGCTCTTGAACGTCCTGGACGAGCACCATGCGCTGCCGGCGATGAGCGTCGACGAACAGCTCGACTTCCTGCTCTGGAAGTCCGCGCGACCGGAGCGCTTCTACGTGATGAAGGCGCAGAGCCGGCTCATCGACCTCGCGAAGAAGGACCCCGACGCCCTGATCGCGCGGCTGGGCCGAGGCGGCCCGTCCGCCGAGGTGCTGGGCGTGGTGCTCGCGGTCTCCAAGACGACGCGGGCGCTGCCCGCCTTGCTCGAACGGTATCGGTTCCCGGCGTCGCAGCGCGAGCGCGCTGCCGCTGCCGAGGCGCTCGGCCTCCTGGCCGGGGCCGAACGACGACCGCGCGCATCCGGATCGCGCGAAGAGATCGCCCGGGATGCCGCCGTGCTCGAGGCCTGGTACGAGGAGCAGCTGGCGATCGCCGCCGAGCGCTCGTCCGTGCCGCCTGCGCCGGCGGGAGGGGAGGAACGCAGATGAGATCCATCGTGCTCGTGCTGCTGGGGGCCCTGCTGTGGTGTCCGGTCGCCATCGCCGGTGATGCGGTCGACGAGGCCGCGGGCCTTCCTGCGGCGGAAGCCCTCCCGAAGCTCGAGGCGCTGCTGGAGAAGGCGCTCGAAGAGAAGCGCGCGAAGGACGTTCTCCGCATCCGTCGCCACCTCGGACGCCTGTACGTCGCCGACGGTCAGCCGTACGCGGCGCTCGTGCACCTCGAGGCGGCTGCGGAGGCTGCGCTCGACGACCGTCAGGACGTCGACCGGCTCCACTACGCGGAGGCCCTCCTCGCCACCGCGCGCCAGAACATCCGGAGTCAGGGCATCGGCCGGAGCGTGAACCCCTTCCTGCGGGACGCCGTGGCGGCCTCCGCCAAGGAGCTCGTCGTCGCCGGCAAGTCCGCTGAGGAGACCCTCCGGGCGCGCAGGCACCGCGTGCGCATCGAGGCCCACTACCTGCTCGGCGAGCTGGAGACGGCCTCGGCGGCTTGGGAGGCGGCGCGCCAGGACCTGTCGAAGGTCTCGGTGGAGCTGCACGATCTTCTCGCGCGCGTGCGCTATGCACAGCGGCGCTGGACCGAGGCGGCGCAGGCGTTCGAGCGAGCCGGCAACGACCTGGGTGCGGCGGCCGCGTGGGACGCGGCGCGCAAGCCCGAGCGCAGCGTGCCGCTCTACGCCCGCCGGATCGCGGCAGACCCGTCGAACGCGGCGCTGCTCGCACAGGCGCTGCGGGGCGTGCGCTACACCGGCGCCCACGGGGCACTGCTCGAGGCGCTCGAGGGGGTCGAGACGCCCGAGGGCGATGCCGGCGTCGAGCTCCTGCTGCTACGCGCCGACCTGATGGAGGCCGGCGGACGCGCCGCCGACGCGCTGCCCCTGCTCGAGGACGCCGCCAAGCGCAACGAGCTGGACCCGCGGCCGAAGCTGCGCCTCGCACGCCTGGTCGTCCTCGCGGGGAAGGTCGAGGACGAGGCCGTCTGGGACCGGGCTGCCGACGCCTACGTCGCGGCCATCGAGAGGGATCCCGGCAGCACCGCTGCCGCCGAGGGGCTCTCGTGGATCGCCCGCCGTGAGTACAGCCGCCTGTGGACCGCCTGGCGCGATGAGCGCGTCACGGACCGCTGCGTACGCGTGCAGAAGGCCCTCGTCGAGGCGATGCCCGACGACGCGCTGGCCTGGATGAACCTCGGCAACACGCTGCGGGTTCTGGGGCGCCACGAGCAGGCCCTGGAGGCCTACGCGCGAGCCATCGAGGCGAATCCGTACGATCCGGCCATTCGTAGCGACCTCGGCCTCGCGCTCGGCTCGACCGGGCAGGTGGACGCCGCGCTGCAGGCGTACGAGAAGAGCCTGGAGCTCGACAGCAGCCATGTCTCGGGCCGGCAGAACGCCGCGCGCGTGCTGTGGCTCAAGGGGCGAGACGACGAGGCCGCCAAGCATCTGGGCGCTGCGATTCGCACCTCCCGGGCGATCGGCCGGAGCACGGGGACCTACCGCTTCCTGATGGACCGGATCTGGCGCACGCGGCAGGATCCCCGACTACGATGAGAGCCGGCCCCGGGCCTGATATCCCCATCTGCCCGGCGCGCGCCGCGCCCCTTCGACCGACACCACGCTCTGCGGTCGCCTGCGGGTTCGTGGCGTGCGTAGAATGCCGACCCCGCGACCCGGAGACTTCCATGCGATCGACCGCGAGGCCCTGCGTTTCCTCGACCACCGCTGTCCTGGGCAGCGGCCGTCTCCTGGGCGTGCTGCTGCTGGCCGCCGCGCTGCTCGTCCCCGCCGCCGGGTGGGGCCCCCTGGGCGGCTCGGCCTACGCCGAGGACGGCAAGGACGACGCCAAGAAGGCCGAGGCCGAGAAGGACGGCGACGAGAAGAAGCCGGCCCGCGCCGCGCGGAAGCCGATCCTGCCCGTGATCCAAGAGAACCCGAAGCGCTTCAAGGACCTCGTGGAGGCCGCCCGGCAGTACTTCGACCTCGACGAGGAGCAGTGGAAGGGACGCACGGCCCTGATGGCCGAGCTGACGAAGTTCGCGAAGGAGGGGCTCTACTTCCTCAAGGACATGGACGCCCTGCGCTGGCTCGTCTACGAGGGCCGCTCGTTCGACCCGCAGCTGAACAACCGCAAGTGGCAGAAGGCCGTGGGGGCGGAAGAGCACAAGAAGCTCGGCGGCACGCTCGCCTACATCAAGGCGGACGACCTCATCACGGCCACCTACTCGGTGCCGAGGAGCTACTGGAAGCTCAAGGACTTCCGCTCGAAGTCGCCGCGTCCGGCGCCCTTGCCGCTGCTGATCACGATGCACGAGAAGCGTGACTCGCGGGGCAAGAAGTACCCCGGCGCGGAGCTGCTCAAGCGCCTCTGGCCTCGCAAGGAGTGGAAGGACCTCTACGACAACTGGCTGATCCTGTCGCCCACCGCGGCGGCCGGGAACTACCTGACCAAGGCCGGGACGGTTCGCGGGGGCGTGTTCACGAACCAGTTCACCGAGTTCTGGCGCCACTACCACGTCGACTACGACCGGGTCATCCTCGACGGCAACGAGCAGGCGTTCACGGTGGCCTCTTCGATGCCGATCTTCTTTGCCGGCATCGTCCTGCGGGGCAAGTGGACGCTCGAGGACGACGCCCAGAAGGAGCTCGTCCAGAACTTCGGCCCCGTGCCGGTGTACGTGGTGCAGAACCCGAAGCTGGCCAAGCAGCTCGAGGAAGCCGGCCACACGCAGGTGACGGCGGGCATCGGTGGCCCGACGCTCATGAAGTGGATGAACGAGCGGCGCCGCGAGGCGCCGAAGAAGTTCTCCTGGATCGTCCAGAAGATGCGCTACGACCAGGCGCTGCCCTACTGGATCAACATCGACAGCCCGAACATGGCGGCTCCGAAGCGCCAGCTCAAGGTCGAGATCCTCGAGAAGGAGAACACGATCCGCATGGAGGCGGAGGGCATCACCACGCTGTCCCTCTTCCTCAACGACGACCTCGTGGACCTGGACCGCAAGCTGCGCGTCGAGCTCAACGGACACGTCGAGTACGACCAGGTCGTGCCGCTCGTGGACGAGCGCATGAGCACCGTGGGCCGCGACTTCGACTTCCTCTTCAACCGCGATCCGATCAAGATCCGCGAGTCGATGTACTTCGGCTGGCTCCTGCCCACCCGCATCGTGAGCATCAGCGTCCGGCCGCCTCGCAAGGAGGAGCCGAAGAAGGACGAGAAGAAGGACGAGGGCCCGAAGGCCTCGCCCGATGACATCCGGCGGGCCGGCCGCTTCCTGCAGCGTGCGAAGATCTTCCACGAGAAGGGCAACGACAAGCGCGCTCTCGAGCAGATCGAGAAGGTCCTGGAGCTGCCCGAGACCGAGCACCACGCCGAGGCCCGGAAGCTCAAGAAGGACCTCGAGGCGAAGGCTCCCAAGTAGCCGCCGACGACAATGCGTGCACGCCTGGGCCACCTGCTGGTTGCCGGTGTCTCCGGCTTCACGATCCTGCTGCTCGAGTTCGCAGCGGTGCGCCAGCTCGCGCCGGCGTTCGGGTCGTCCAACTACGTCTGGGCGAACGTGATCGGCGTGATGCTGCTCGGGCTGGCTCTCGGCTACTTCGCCGGCGGACGCCTGGGTGAGCGGAGTCGCAGCGGACGCCCGCTGTACGTCGCCCACGGGATCGCCGCGCTGTACAGCGCTGCCGCCGCGTTCGTGGGGCCCGACGTGTGCGCCGCGCTCGTACCGGAGGGGCTACCCGGGGATCGCCTGCTGCCTCTCGCGTTCACGGGAAGCCTGCTGGCCGCCCTGGTGCTGTTCGCACCGCCCGTCTTCCTGCTCGGGATGACGAGCCCGTTCCTCATCCGCCTCGAAGCGAGACGAGGACGCGAGGGACGCACGACGGGCGGGCTGTACGCCATCGGCACCGTGGGCAGCCTGACCGCCTGCTACCTGACACCGCTGGTGCTGTTGCAGGTCTGGGGCACCAAGACGACCGTATTGTTCGGAGCGTCCCTGGCCGCCGCGCTTTCCATCGGCGGTCTACTCCTGGTACGCGGCCACAGCGACGCGCGTGAGGGACTGGAGGCGCCGCCCGCCGAGGCCGTCCGTCGCGTCGGCGGGCTGTACGTGCTGACCGCGCTC
>JASJDY010000211.1 GCA_030065025.1 Planctomycetota bacterium | reverse complement strand
CACGGCGTGGCAGCGATCGCCTGCACGCACCGCATCGGCCGGCTCGACATCGGGGACGACGCGATGGTCGTGGCTGTCGCCTCCCCCCACCGGGCCGCGGCACTGGCCGCGACGGCCGACTTCATCGCGCGTCTCAAGCAGGACGTGCCGATCTGGAAGAAGGAGCACTTCGTGGGCGGAGCAGTCTGGGTGGGATCGCCGGAAGATCCCCAAGGGCGGCACACCGCCCCGACGGGAGACGTCCGATGATGAGCCCCGTCGATCCGATCATCATCGCCGTCAGCGACTCGACGGGCGAGACGGCCACGGCCGCCGGTCGGGCCGCGCTCGCGCAGTTCGGCAACTACGAAGACGCCGCCGTGCGCACGGCGCCCAACGTCCGCAACGAAGACGGGATCGTCAAGGTGCTCCGACGCGCCCGGGACATGGGCGCGATGATCATCTACACGCTCGTGGAAGAGGAGCTGCGCAGCACGATGCAGCGGCTCGCGCCGCAGCATGAGGTCCACGCGCTCGACCTCATCGGTGGCATCATCCGCGGCCTCGCGCGCCACCTCGACCGCACGCCGTTCTCCGTGCCGGGGCTCATGCACGAGCTCGACGACGAGTACTTCCGCCGCGTGGCCGCGGTCGAGTTCACGGTCAACCACGACGACGGCAAGAACCCGCAGAACCTCACCCGGGCGGACATCGTGGTCGTGGGCATCAGCCGGGCCTCGAAGACCCCCCTCAGCAACTACATCGCCCACCGCGGCTTCCGTGTCGCGAACGTGCCGATCGTGATGGGGCTGCCCCTGCCGCCGGAACTGGACGACGTGGATCCCCGCCGCGTCTTCGCCCTCACCATCGACCCGATCGTGCTCATGAAGATCCGCCAGGCCCGCATGGAGGTGCTGGGCATGGGCATGGACAGCGACTACGGGGACCTGCGCCAGATCCGCCGCGAGGTCAACAACGCCAAGCGCGTCTTCCGCGATCACCCCGACTGGCAGGTCGTCGACATGTCGCGCAAGGCGGTCGAGGAAGCTGCCAGCAGCATCATCGAGACGTACCGCTGGCGCTTTGGTTCGAACGGCGCCGAGCGCCGTAGGTCGCCGCGTCCGGCCAAGCGGGCCGGCAAGAAGAAGAACAAGAAGGCCGCCCGCAAGAAGGCGTCCAAGAAGAAGTCGGCGAAGAAGGCAGCGAAGAAGGCAGCGAAGAAGAAGGTCGCCCGCAAGAAGGCGGCGAAGAAGAAGGCGCGCAAGCAGCCGGCGAAGAAGGGTCGCGCGAGGTCCTGAGCATGTCCATCGTCTCGATCCAGAACCTGACGAAGGCGTACGGCAGCCGCCCGCCGGCGCTGCGCGACGTCAGCCTCGAGATCGAACCGGGCGTCACGGGCCTGCTGGGTCCAAACGGCGCTGGCAAGTCGACGCTCCTCCAGTGCGTGCTCGGCCTGCTGCCGGACTTCGACGGTGAGGTCCGCGTGCTCGGCCTGGATGCACGCCGCCAGCGGCGCGAGGTACGGCGCCGCGTCGGCTTCATGCCCGAGACCGACACCTACCTGTACGAGATGACAGGCATCCGTGCGGTGCGCCTCCTCGGCCAGCTCACGGGCATGCCGCGCAACGAGGCGCTCCGCCGCGCGCACGAGCTCCTGCACCACGTCGGACTCGGCGAGGCCGTGTACCGCGACGTGAAGGAGTACTCCACGGGCATGCGCCAGCGCTTCAAGCTCGCGCAGGCGATGGTGCACGACCCGGAGCTCGTCTTCCTCGACGAGCCGCTCGCCGGACTCGACCCCAAGGCGCGCGACGAGCTCCTGAAGCTGATCAAGGACCTCGCCGTGGAGCACGGCAAGCACGTGATCTGGTCGTCGCACATCCTGCCCGACGTGCAGAAGGTCGCCGACAGCGTCGTCGTGCTGCACCACGGCCGCTTCCGAGGCCGGTTCCACCTCGAGGATCTCGCGCCGCGTGTCGGCCGCTTCCACATCGAGGCGGAGGGCGACCTGGAGCACTTCGAGTCGGCCCTGGAAGCCGGCGGCGTGACGGTCATCGGCGCGGACGAGGGCGAGGGGCCGGAGACCGGCGGCGGCACGCTCGTCGAAGCGCGCCGGGGCTGGACGGTCGACGTCGCCGGTGATGACGCCGCCCGCAAGCTGTTCGCGATCGCGCGCGAGAGCGGCGTCCGCGTACGCAGCCTCGGCCAGGTGGCCGAGGACCTCGAAGACATCTTCCTGCGCATCCTGCGCGATCCGGAGTCCGACTGATGGCGGTCTACGCGCGCGGCTACCGGACCTACGACGGCGACTTCCGCGGTCCCCCCGTCGCGTGGACCATCTTCCGCGAGGGCGTCGCCCAGGCGCTGCGCCGCAAGGGCTTCCGCTGGATCCTCAACATCACGGCGTTCATCCTGCTGGCGACGGCGGGCATGATCTACATCCAGGTCATCGTCGAGAAGCAGGCCCAGCGCCTGACGGGCGGCATGGTCCGCGCCCAGCTCATGGAGCTGGACCAGATCATCCACGGGTTCCACGCCACCACGATGTTCCTCGTGTCGCTCGGCGCCGTGCTCGTCGGCTCAGGCCTCGTGGCGGACGACCTGCGCACGCGCGCGCTCTCGCTGTTCCTCGTACGCCCCATCCGGCCCGTCGACTACATGCTCGGCAAGGCCCTTGTGTTGCCCGCGCTGCTCATCCCCCTGGCGCTGCTCCCGGGCCTCGTGCTCTGGCTGCTCGTCGGGCTGTGGCAGCCGCCGGGCGAGACCTGGACCTTCCTCCAGGAGCACAGCGACATCGCGTGGAACGTCACACGCTTCTACCTCGTGGGCGCGGCGCAACTGACGGGACTCCTCCTGCTGCTCTCCTCGCGTACGCCGCGCCGGGGCCTCGTGATCGGCCTTTCGGCCGCCATCCTGTTCGGCGGCCCGGTCCTGCGCGCGATCGGCCGTCTCGTGCTCGGTCCGATCGGCACGCTGCTCAAGTCCCTCGACCTCCCCAACAACATGCTCTGGTCCTTCACCCGCGACCGCCGCGAGTGGCAGTTCGAGGGCCAGGGCGGCGGTGGCCGCTGGGGCGGAACGACCGGTGAGGAGCGCTGGCTGCAGTGGCAGCCCGATCCCACGGTCATCTACATCGTGTGCTTCGTCCTGCTCGCGGCGGGCCTGTACTTCACCTGGCGCCGCGCGCGCTCCGTGGAGGTGGACGCATGAGCGCTGCACAAGCCGGCATCGTGCTCGACCGCATCTCCAAGTGGTACGGGGAGGTCATGGCGCTCAACGAGGTGAGCGCAGAGTTCGGTCCCGGCGTCACCGGTCTGCTCGGTCCGAACGGCGCAGGCAAGAGCACGCTCATCAAGCTCATCTGCGGCATGCTCCAGCCGAACCTCGGCCAGGTGCTCGTCAACGGCAAGACACCGTTCAACCGGCCGAGCGTCATGACCCGCGTCGGCCTCTGCCCCGAGCAGGACGCGCTCTACCCGCAGACCTCGGCGTGGAACGCGCTGACCTACCTCACGAGGCTGCAGGGCTTCAGCGCACGGGACGCCCGCATGGGCGCGCGGCGCGCGCTCGAGCGTGTCGGCCTCGAGAACGACCTGGGCCGCAGCGTGGCCGGCTACAGCAAGGGCATGCGCCAGCGCTTCAAGCTGGCTCAGGCCTTGGCGCACGATCCGGACGTAATCATCCTCGACGAGCCGCTCAACGGTCTGGATCCGCCCGGCCGGCGCACGTTCAGCGAGCTGATCCGCGCGCTGGGTGCGGAAGGCAAGTGCCTGCTTGTCTCGAGCCACATCCTGCACGAGGTCGAAAGCGTCGCCCGCCGCATCGTCGTGCTGAACTTCGGTCGCGTGCTTGCCGACGGCACGTCGCGCGAGCTGCGCCGCGAGCTGCCGGAGTTCCCGCTCACCGTGCGTCTCACGACGTCGGAGCCCGCCGAGCTGGCCCGCCACATCGTGGCGATCGACGGTGCGCGCCGCGTCGAGCACGTGGACGGCGGCCTCGAGGTGCTGACGCACCACCCGGCCGAGTTCTTCGACGCGGTCAGCGAGCTGGCGACGAGCGGCACGGTGCCGATCGAAGCCGTCACGCCCATGGACGAGGACCTGGAGGCGGTGTTCCGCTACCTGACGCAATGAGCCACGACGTCATCCCCCCCGCCGATGCCAAGCAGCCGGTCGAAGCCGACCGGCCCATCGACGTGGCCTCGCACGCTCCGCGTCGCGGCATGCGGGCTCCGCTCGCCGGCTTCCTGATCGTCATGGGGCAGGGCCTGCGCGAGGCGCTCCAGCCGAAGCGACTCATCGTGTCGATCGCAATCATGGTCGGCCTTGGCGCGGCGATCGCGTTCGGCGCACGCGCGGAGGCCGACCGGCCCTTCCGGCGCGACCTGCTCTTCCAGATCTGGGAGGGGATCGACCTCTGGGTGTTGCAGATCCTGCTGCCCCTCGTCGCACTGATCCTCGTCGGGCCCGTCTACTCGCGCGAGCTGCGCCAGCGCACGATGGTCTACCACCTGGTGCGACCGGTCTCACGGACGACGGTCTTCCTGGCCCGCTTCGTGTCCGGCGTGCTGCCGGCCGCCGTCTTCGGCACCCTGCTGTGCCTCTCGATCATCGCGTTCGCGGACGCCGGCGCTCCGCCCGAGGTCTGGACGGCCCTGCCGCTGCTCGCGTTCTTCGCCGCGCTCGTGCTGGGTGCGATCTACTGCACGCTCGGCGCGATCTTCAAGCGCGGCCTGATCGCCGGCCTGCTCTACACCTTCATGATGGAGGTGATCGTCGCGGGCCTGCCGGGCAACATCCAGACGCTCTCGGTCCGCTTCCACCTGCGCAGCCTCTACCACGGCCTCGTGGACCCGGCGTTCGCCGAGCGCTCCGAGGGCGTCCGCTCACGCATCGACGGCACGATGCAGAGCGCCAGCAATCCGCTGGTGGAGGCGGTGCCCTTCGATCCTCCGCAGACGGCGGTCATGATGCTGCTGGGCATCGCGCTGGCGATCCTGATCATCGGCGTCACGCACGTCCGGAGCCGCGACTTCGCCCTGAAGGACTGACGCGAGACGCAGCGGACCGCGCGCGAGGGGTTGGTACGCTGCGCCCCATGGATCCTCGCGTCTCCCAGCGCTACGACGGCCCGGTGGAGCGGCTCCACGCCCTCATCGAGGCGAGCCTCGCCCTCGGCGAGTCCAGCGATCTGACCACCCTGCTGCGGCGCATCCTCGATCTCGCGACGCGGCACGTCGGCGCCGACCGCGGCGCGCTGTTCATCGCGCAGCCGGCCACGGGCGATCTCGTCTCCACCATCTTCCACGGGGACGAGCTGGAGCAGATCCACCTACCCACGGGCCGCGGCATCGCCGGCAGCGTGGTGGAGTCGGGCCGCTCGGTGCGCATCGACGACGCCTACGAGGACGAGCGTTTCGACCGCTCCATCGACGAGCGCACCGGCTACCGCACGCGCTCCCTGCTCGTGGTGCCGATGCGCCTCAGGAACCGGGAGGTCGTGGGCGCCATCGAGCTGCTCAACAAGGCGGAGGGCGGCACCTTCGACGACGACGACGAGGACTTCCTCGAGGCCTTCGGCGCGCAGGCGGCGGTGGCCCTCGAGACCGCGCGCCTGACCGAGGAGCGCATCCGCGGCGCGCGCATGGAGGCTGTCGGCGCAGTCGCCGCCAATCTCGTGCACGATCTCAAGAACCCGCTGAGCGGCATCCACGGCTACACGGACCTGATCCTCCAAGGTCCCCCACCGGAGCTCCTCTCGCGCTGCGTGGACGGTATCCGGCGCCAGACGACGCGCATGAACCACATGGTCTCGTCCATCCTCGAGTACGTCCGCGGCGACGCGCAGCTGCTGCTGAGCAAGATCGACATGGACGAGCTCCTCGACGAGATCGTCGAGGACCTGCGCGCGGCCTGCGGCCGTGCCGACGTCGAGATCGAGCGCGCCGGCGAGCGCGTCGGCATCGTTCGCGCGGACGCCATGGCCCTCCGACGCCTGGTCGACAACCTCTCGCGGAACGCCTTCGAGGCCATGGAAGGCGGCGGCCGCGTGCGCATCGGCGCGGTGCGCGCCGACGACGAC